>JAZBOZ010000204.1:0-8327 GCA_036351405.1 Halieaceae bacterium | reverse complement strand
TCATCGCTGCGTGAATGTCCAGCAGTGCTTGCCGCTCCCCGAGTCGGTCAGCGCAGAGCAGGGCGCGTCCTGTTTCGTGAACCCCATGACGGCATTGGGATTCGTTGAAACCATGCGCATGGAGGGGCACAAGGCGATCGTACATACGGCGGCCGCCTCTAACCTTGGGCAAATGCTCAATCGGATCTGCCTTGATGAAGGTATCCCGCTGGTCAATATCGTCCGTAGCGCCGAGCAGGTGGCGTTGCTAAAAGAGCAGGGTGCGAGCCATGTGCTCAACAGCACTGACGATGATTTTTCTGAGCAGCTTCGTGCAGCGGTGGCCGAGACAGAGGCAACACTGGCCTATGATGCTATCGGCGGCGGCAAGTTGGTGAACCAAATCCTCATGGCGATGGAAGCGGCTGCCCAGGCGCGCATGCCGGCCTGGTCGCGCTATGGCTCTGACGAACACAAGCAGGCCTATATCTATGGCGCGCTCGACCTATCGCCAACCATCCTCAACCGGGGCTACGGCTTTGCATGGGGCGTGGGCGGCTGGCTACTGACCCCATTCCTGCAGCGAGCGGGCCTCGAGCGCATTCAGCGTATGCAACAGCGAGTGGTGAGCGAGCTGACCACAACCTTTGCGAGCCACTATGCGCATCGCGTATCGCTCGAGGAAGCTTTGTCGGTGGACGCGGTCAAGCAGTATGGCGTGCGTCGAACCGGTCAGAAAACCCTGATTACGTTCTGATGGACTAACCGCCTGCGAGCTTGCAGGTATGGCCCAGTGATTCGAGGGTCTGCCTGCATAGCTCGCGCTGATCCCCCTGGATTTCAATCCGGCCATCCTTGACGGCGCCACCAACACCACAGCGTTGCTTGAGCTGTTTGGCAAGTTGTTTGAGGGCGTCGGGTGCCAATGGCAGGCCGTCAATCACGGTCACCGCTTTGCCACCGCGGCCCTTGGTTTCGCGCCGGATTCTGGCGATGCCGTCGCCAGCGTAAGCCGGACGGTCTTTGCCGCAGACACAATCCGCAACAGGGCGGTGGCATTGCGGGCAGAGTTTCCCGCCATCAGTGCTGTAAACGAGCTTGGTGTCTCGCTGTCGTCGGCTCATAATTCGAGTTTCCAGTCTGGTGCATTGTGACGCCGGGCCGAGCTCACCACGGAATACCCCGGAGAAGTACCATGAAGTTTAAAACAGGTCTGCTGGTTCTCGGCGCTTTCGTAGCAGGCGTTTGGGTGCTATTCAGCATCGCTACGCGATCACCGGAGGGTCCGGCACACCAAGTCTTCGTTAACGGCACCGTGATCACCATGGATGACAGCAATCCGATAGCTGAAGCGATCAGTGTTCGAGAGGGTGTGATCGAGCGCGTCGGCCGTTCGGATGAGATTCTCGCCACCACCGATGACGACACCGATGTTGTCGACCTTCGCGGCCGCACGCTGCTTCCCGGTTTTATCGATGCCCATGGTCACTTCCCGGGCTCAGGCCAGGTGGTTTTTTCTGCGGATCTGCAGAGCCCGCCGATTGGCGACATTGAGACCATCGACGGGTTGCTGGCCCGATTGCGGGAACACGCTGCAAATCGTCCCGAGGGTTGGGTCGCCGGCTTTGGTTACGACGATACGCTGCTGGCTGAAGGTCGTCATCCAACGCGGGACGACCTGGACCGTGTATCGCTTGATCGCCCGATTGCCATCAGCCACGTATCCGGGCATCTGGCCGTTGTGAACAGCGCGGGTCTGGCCGCGTTAAATATCGATGCCAATACGCCCGATCCTGAAGGTGGGCGTATTGTTCGCGACGCCGACGGGCGACCCACCGGCGTGCTTGAGGAGACAGCATCGCGGTTGGCGATGAACGCGACCTACGATATCGGCTTGAGCGACCTCGTCCGCATGACGACGACGGCGGCGCAGGAGTATCTATCAGTTGGCGTAACCACGGCCTCCGCGGGCGGTATGCCCGGTAGTCTGGCCAACGGCCTCGGGCTGATGAGCCGGTTCAATGTCTTTCCGCAGCGGGTTGCACTGTTTCCGCTGTTTGAGGAGGTCGGAGAGAGGCTGTTATCTGAAGAAGTGACGCTAGAGGATTTCAGCGGCGGTCGTGTCTCGGTGCCGCGGGTCAAGTTGATTGCAGACGGCAGTATTCAGGGCTTCACGGGTTATCTATCCGAGCCCTACTACACGCCTTATCACGGTGACGAGAATTATCGAGGCTATGCTTCGGTGAGTCGCGGTGACCTGTTTGAGCAGGTCAGGGGTTTGTATTCGCGCAAGATTCGGTTCGCGATTCATACCAACGGCGATCAGTCGATTGAAGACGCGCTGGATGCTATCGAGGCGGCCAGTGCCGAATACCCATGGCCCGAGGCGCGGCCCTTACTCATTCATGCGCAGATGGCGCGTTCCGATCAGATCGATCGAATGGCTGCCCTGGGTGTGACGCCATCGTTCTTCCCCTCGCATACTTATTATTGGGGCGATCGGCACGCGGACATCTTTCTGGGTCCCGAGCGCGCGGCAGTCATCAGCCCGGCGCGCTGGGCTATCGAGCGTGGTGTCCGTTTCTCCGCTCACAGCGATACACCGGTCACGCCAATGCTCCCCATGCAGATTGTGTGGAGTCAGACCGAGCGCAAAACCACATCGGGCCGTGTGCTTGGCGCGGAGCAGCGCATTGATCGCATGGCGGCGCTGCGTGCCATCACGCTGGATGCTGCCTGGCAGGTCTTCCTTGATGACAAGCTGGGCAGTATTGAACCCGGTAAGGTCGCTGATTTAGTCGTGCTGTCGGGTAATCCGCTGACTGAGCCGGACGTCCGAGACCTCGTTGTAGAGCGGGTAATGATTGCCGGCGCGGAGGTGTATTCCCGTCACTAAAGCCACTGCATGAGTGACTGAGTGGGCCACGGTTGGATACGGACCAGAGACGCAGGCGGGCGGTGTTGGCCTACTACGCGTCTGTTCATGAGCCCACCAGCGCCGCGGCTCAGCCAAAAATTTTGTGCTTAGGGCGAATGAACATCGCCTCAGCTGAGGCGGTCAGCGTATCGCCGCAGGACATTTCCGCTTTGACCAGTGTCCGGCGCTCACCCGCCGACTCAGTCGTGGCCGTTAATGACAGCTCTTGATCAATCGGTGTTGGGGCGTGATAGCGCACTGACAGACCTCCGGTCATGCCGGGTTTGCCGCCTCGCATGTGCGCCATACCCATAAAGTGATCGAAAATCGCAGCGATCCAGCCGCCGTGAACGTGCCCCGGTGGCCCTTCAAAGGCCCAGCTGCAGCGAACCTTGCCGCGGGTTTCGTGCTCTTCGTGCCACATATGGAGGCCGGGAGCAGCTGGGTGGCTGTGCCCACCGACCGACAACAATTCGTGATTGGCGACGGGCAGACTGCCATGACCGGATTCTTTGGCGAAGGTGACGACGCCATGATACTGGGGGCAGGCCCTGAGGATGTTCACTTCAGCCCGCAGCCTTGCGGTGAGCGCTGTTGCAGCCTCTGGATCGATGTCTGATGTGCACATCAGTGCCTGTAATTCCCGCATGGCGGCGGCGAGTTCGCGGCGCGCGGCCCAATACGGGGAGTGAGGGGCGGTGACCTCCTCGCTAAAAAATGGGGAGACAAAGTCGTTATTGTCGGTCATTAAATGTCGATTCCTGCATCACTCAGCGCATGTCGCCATGCCCTGATTTCTGAAATGAGCGTGTCTGGCTGTTCAAGAGCAGCGAAGTGTCCGCCTCTGGGGAGCTGGTTCTGCCAGTAGACCAGCTGTCGGTAGCGATGTCTGGCCCAGCGCTCGCTGCCTCGAAATATTTCCTTGGGAAATACGGAAACGCCCATGGGGCAGTCGATGGGTGTCATATCGGGGTCGTTGAAACTTTCCCAGTATAAGCGGGCGGAGCTCGCACCCGCATTATTGAGCCAGTAGAGCATCACATTATCCAGCAGTGTGTCACGATCGATAGCGTTTTCTGGATGTCGTATCCCGTTCTCCTCGCAGTCGGTCCAGTCGGCGAATTTCTCAACGATCCACGTCATTTGCCCTACGGGGGAGTCGGCCAAACTGTAGCCCAGCGTCTGTGGGCGTGTGCTTTGTTGCTTCGAGTAACCGGCCCCCCAACGCTCATAGTATTCGTAGGCGGCCAGCGCATCCTTCTCTTCCTCGTTTGGCGCAGCAAGCGATTCGGGCGTGGGCTGCAAAATGGGCAGCGTTACGTGAGCGGCGCGACAAGCGTCGGCGTGATGGGCGGCGAGTGCATGGGTGACTGCGCTGCCCCAGTCGCCCCCATGCGCAAAAAATCGGGGGTAGCCCAGGCGCTGCATCAACTGCCGCCACAGGCCTGCAATGTGCTCGATGCTGCACCCAGGTGCGATGGGTTTACCCGAAAACCCATACCCGGGCAGTGAGGGGATCACAACGTGGAACGCTTCGTCGGGTTGGCCACCGAAGTTGGTGGGCTCGGTCAGCATGGGGATGAGCGCCAGGTATTCCATGAATGATCCGGGCCATCCGTGAGTCAGTATCAACGGCCGGGCGGTGCTGTGCGGGCTGCGCACATGGACGAAGTGCACCGGCAGGTCATCAAGGGTGGTGATGAACTGGGGCCAATGATTGAATTGCGCCTCGGCACGGCGCCAATCGTAGTCGTGTTGCCAATAATCCACGAGTTCGCGGGCGTAGCTGAGCGGCATGCCCTGCGACCAGTCTTCTACCGTTTCGGCTTCAGGAAAGCGGGTCATCGCTAGCCGCTGCCGCAGTGCCTCAAGTTCGGCTTCGTCTATGTTGATATGGAACGGTTTGATCGATGCGTCCACGGTCACCTCCGGTTCGAGGGCTGCAACCTAGCGTCCGCAGGCGACCGGGGCAAGTCGGTCAGCTCAAATTCAGGGCTTGATATCGTTGCTGCAACCAGTCGGGCAATTGCGCTCGATCCTCGGGCTTTTCCCGGGTTTTCTCGTTCAGATAAGTGGTCCGCGGCTCGCGATCGAGGAACAGTTTGCCCGTGACCTGATCGGCTTCGCTGGCCCTTGCCAGCCAGACGATAGTGTCCGCACCTTCTTCAGGGCTGCGTAAAATCAGTCGTGTAATGGATCGGAAGGTGGGTAACGCCCCCTGAACACCGGGCGTGTCAGCCCAGCCGGGGTGCATCGCATTGACGACGATATTGTCCTCTCGCCACTGCTCCGCCCAATATTCGGTCATGACGGTGAGCGCCCGTTTGGCCCGCGCATAGGCACGGGGTCCGTTGTAATCGTCGGGTGTCATCTCAAGGCGTTTCAGTGACAGTCGCTCTGTATACATGCCACCCGAGACGACATTAACCACACGGGCGGGCGTCTCATGATTCGCCAGCAGGGGGCGCAAGCCCTCAGTCAGTCGCCAAGGGCTCAGCAGGAGCAGCGCAAGGCTGCGTTCGATGTCCTCATCGGTCTTGGCGTATTCATTGAACAGGGCTCCCGCGTTGTTGATCAGTACATCAATGGGTTGCTGCCGCGATAACAGTCGCTCTATGAGTGCATCGACTTCGGATAGCAAGCCGAGGTCGGCGAGCTCGATCCGGATATTCTCATTACCGGTCTCCTCGATCAGCGCGTTGCGAAGGGGCTCGGCCATCTCGGGTTTGCGGATGACCAACGTCAGCGTAGCACCGGCCTCCGCGAGCGCGGTTGCGGTGACGCGCCCGAGCCCTGCAGTGGCGCCGGTCAGGACGACATGCTTACCGTGCATCGATTGGCTGACAGGCTGCCAATGTTTGCGCCCGCGACGGAAACCCCATTTGCTGAACATGGCAACGCCGGGCCAAACCCATTGATCTGCCTTCGCAGTGCAGGCGCTGGTCTCGGGGGGCGGGTTGTTGTCGGTGAGCGCTTTACGCAGGCCCTCGAGGCTGCGTTCGCCCATCTTGTGCATACTCGATTCGCGCAGCTTGGCCAGCTTCTCAAGGCCCAGGTGGAAGGTGAATTCAGCGGTGTAGTCGATGTGGGTGCCGTTCTCGACCTCGGTCATTACTATCGTGTCCCGCACGTCAAAAAACCGACTGCGTCCCACGAGCACCAAGCTATGCCAAGGCTGATGTTCCTCGACCTCATAGTCGATCGCTACCGTGCCAGGCCCTGCTTTGCAGCGGAGTGCAAATACAGTCCCTGTACCAATAGGGCCGGGGGTGATTTTTTCAGCGGCGACTGCGGTGGCGTCCCATTCCAGTGTGGTGCGGAAGTCGGCGATGTAACGAAAGCACTCCTCAGGAGAGCGGGGGACGGTGATCTCTTCGTGCAGCTTCAGCATGAATTCGGGTCGAAGGCTGTGAATGTGAAGCAAGGTACGTTGAGGGAGGGCGGTTAGTTCACCGGGGTAGATTACTCATCTGACCAGATAACTCGCATAGGCTCGCCAAAATCATCGTAAATCACCTGCTTGCGCCGCCGAGTCTGGGTGCGGGTTCGTTTGCTGGGGGTGCGGGCGCGGCTGGCTTCTTTGCGGGCCTTTAAAGCGGCCACCACATCGTCCACCGGTGTGCGATCTGCTTTGGGTTCATTGAACAGTGGCGTGGGCGGCGGACGTTCTCCGGGTGAAAACGCACTTTGGCCTTGTTCAAGCTGCTTAATCTCACCACCTTTTTGCAGGTACGCTGCCATCTGCCGGTGCAGCTGGCGGCGAAGGTCGGATTTGTCGGGCGGTTTTTTCACAGCAGAGTCCTCTCAGCAGATAAGACTACCGTTGGCAGCGCCGATGGGGCAAATACAGCTGGGGCGTTGTTTTTGGTTTAATGCGTGTCTTTTCAAGCGCACCCCCATGGTTTGCCGGACGACTTGCACGCACCTGGCAATGTATCGTTGGCTGCGGCGAAATTTGCATCGACAGTGCTCCGGCGAAAACGGCCATAATGAGCAGAACGGGTCGCCATTTGTATCAGCTTTAGCAGGGCTAAGCGCCCTGGTGTTGGAGAGTGTGTTGGGTATTCTCAGGTCCCTTGCGGTTTTTCTTTGGATGGCTGTGTCGGTGATTCCGGCGGCCACAGCATTGCTGATCCTGTCTTTGTTCGTCGACAGCAAAAAGTTATGGTGGTGGATAGCGAATCCCTGGCTGAAAGGCGCGATTGCCGCGACCCGGTTGATCGGTGATATCGATTACCGCGTTCAGGGTCAGGAAAACCTACCCTCGGCTGACGACAATCAGCGCATCATTCTTTGCGCGAAACACCAGTCGACCTGGGAAACCTTTTTCTTCCCTAGCATGATGCCCCATCCACTGGCCTATGTTTTCAAGCGTGAACTGTTGTTGATTCCATTTTTCGGCTGGGCTTTGGCACGGCTGGAAATGGTGCACATTGATCGCAGTGCGCGCAGCGAGGCGTGGAACAAAGTGGCCACTTTGGGTGCCAAACTCATGGATCAGGGCAAGTGGGTGATTATGTTTCCCGAGGGTACTCGCACGGTCCGGGGTGGGCAGGGCGGTTATAAAACGGGCGCATCGCGATTGGCACTGTTGACGGGTGCAAAAATTGTCCCGATCGCGGTTGCCTCCGGGCGCTGCTGGCCGCGGGCAACCTGGACTTTCCTTCCGGGCACCATTGACGTGTCGATTGGCGAGCCGATCATCGCGGATGAGGGCGAGGACGCCGCGCAGTTGATGCGGCGGGTTGAAGCATGGATCGAGGGAGAGATGCGACGTATCGACCCCGAGGCTTACACAATGGATGACGCGCTGAGTAGCACTGAGATTGCTACGAAGCAAAAGCAAACGCCGGGCTGAGCTGGTAAGCACGGGGATATCACGAAGGGCCGAACTTGAGAGGACTCCAATGGCGATTCAAACGAGATTGATTGAGTACCATCACGGCGACACATTGCTGGAGGGCGAGCTGGTTTGGGATGACGCGCGTGGACCTGCCCCAGTCGTATTGGTCGCCCACGCGTGGGCCGGGCGTGGTGAATTTGAAAGCGGCAAAGCGCACATGCTGGCAGAGCTGGGCTACGTGGGTTTTGCGATTGACATGTATGGCAAAGGACTATCGGGCACGACGACTGAAGAATGCTCAGCGTTGATGACGCCCGTGGTGTCTGACCGTGCCGGCCTACAGCAGCGCATGCAGGCGGCGTTGGATACGGCTCGGGCGCAGCCCGAGGTGACTGGTCCAGCAGCCGCGATTGGATTTTGCTTTGGAGGACTCTGCGTTCTGGACCTTGCTCGCAGTGGCGCCGATATTGCGGGTGTCGTGTCATTCCATGGGCTGTTGATGGCACCGGACAATATCGAACAGCCCAAGGTGCTGGCTAAGGTGCTGGCGCTTCATGGTTACGATGATCCGATGGCGACGCCTGATGC
>JAZBOZ010000203.1:0-3730 GCA_036351405.1 Halieaceae bacterium | reverse complement strand
GAACGAGGGCTAGAGGGCATGGCGTCGCCATCGCATCGTGAGTGAATCACAGGTGCTTTCTCAAACCAATTCGGTCATGACCTCGCGGGAAATTGTGAGAACGGGCGAAGACCTCAAAGCCGAGTTGACGATAGAAACCTTCCGCCTCCCAGCTCTGTGTCCAAAGCCAAATATTAGTGAAACGTCGTTTCGGCTGCTAGATCAACGCGTCGCCGAGATAATCGATTCAATCTGCGCCTTCAATATTGGTGTAAACCTGTCCGCTGCACTGATCATCAGAAAATGATCGGTGTGTTCCATACTTTGCTGGGCATAGTCATCAATGACCGTTTGGTTGCCTTCGACATTGACTGGCCATCTGTCACTGTCGATGCCACGAACGGGAACGGATAATTCACCGAACTTGCGCCTAATCGAGCCGTCCTGATACCCCAGCATAAGCGCGTTTAAGGAAGCGATGGCCGCTGAAGGTAAAGCTGACTGCATATCATCGGTGACCCATTTTCTGAGCCCGGTATCGTCGCCGGGCAAAAACATGTCAGCCAAGAACTGATTCATCGCAGCGGCAAAGTGGCTTGAAAATGGGGCAACCATCTCCGCACTATCTTGCGGCGATGCCGCATAGGTTATGTCTGTGAGCGCATCCACCGCAATCACGCCAAGCGTGTGTTCAGGCAATTGTGCAGCCGCGAACCCGCTGATAATGCCTCCCATGGAATGTCCGATCAGAATTACCGCCGTCAGTTCATGCTGCTTTACTACTGCGGCAACGTCATCTGCAAACCGGGTCAACGAATAGTTCGGGCGTTCCTGAGAGTGGCCATGCCCGGCAAGATCCAGCTGTACAATCTGATAGTCACTTGCCAGTGCCCGTGCCTGAACATCCCAGTATCGGGCATCACAACTCCACCCATGAACGAATACCAGCGCAACGTTACCCTGTCCTGAGGCCTGGCTGGAAATCAGCGTGCCGTCAGACGAGCGGACTATTTTGTGCTCCTCCAGTTCAGCGGCTTCACCGGGCTTTACTAGGCAAAGACATAGAGCGATCAAACAAGTCAGTGATCTATTCGGCATGCGTATACCTCTTTGGGCGCTCATAAAGCCATATGCCCATCGCAGTCTCAAATTCCGGCTTAACATGCGGCGTGACGGTCACAGCGGATAGTAAGCAAAAGGCATCCACCACATTGCTTCCAGACAGAAGCAGCATTTTGGCTGTGGTGGTTTCGGCCATCGTCAGTAGTCAATGTGCTCTGCCTCAAGCAAGCCCCACTGCCTTGAGCGATCTTTCCAATTGCCGCCATCTTTGCTCTAGGCTGCCTGTATATCCGATTGCCATACGAACTAAGCCCGGTCGGATTTCTGCCGAATTCAGTGCGGCCTCAGGCATTTCGCTAGAGGTGCTAGTCGCTGAACACGACATCAGCGTGTCGAAGTAGCCCAAGCTGACTGCTACGTATCCGAACTGGTTGTCAGTCTGCAGTGACTCCATCAGCGCCATAGCTTTATGCTCGGTTCCAGCGTCGATGGTCAGAATGCCGCCAAAGCCATACTCTGGCGCGCGAAGCCGCTCAATCAAGGCGTGGTCGGGGTGTGATGACAGACCCGGATAGGAGACTTTGGCGCCAACTGTCTGAGCGCGCTCGGCCAGCGCGAGGGCACGCTCGCTGTGAGCCGCCATACGCAGCGGCAGGTGCGGGATCCTTAGCGCGATGCTGGCGGCAATATTGGGATCCATTGTAGGCCCCAAGATCATTAGCGGCCCGGTATGTAGATCCATTAAGCGCTCAATGAAGCTGGCGCTGGCGCATACTACTCCGCCGATAAGGTCAGAGGCGCCACCGATAAATTTGGTCAGGCTGTGGATGACGATATCGGCGCCGTGAGCGACGGGTGAGATGACCAGTGGCGTGAAGGTGTTGTCAACGACTAGGGGAATACCGGCCTTTCTTGCGACCTCTGCCAGGGCGGGGATATTTGCTACCCGTAATGTCGGATTAGATTGGCTCTCTACGTAGAGTAATTTCGTACTCGGTGTGATCGCATTTTTGACGGCGTCGATGTCACTGATATCAACGAAGCTGGTGGTGACCCCGGTTTTTGGCGGCATGAAATCGTGAAGCAGTGCCCACGTGCCGCCGTAAATCGTATGACTTGCAACAATGTGATCGCTGCTGTCGCAGAGCGCGAGGATGACTGATGAGATCGCACCCATGCCGCTCGCTGTGCAATAGGCGGATTCAGTACCTTCTATTACCGCAAGCTGGCGTCCGAGGTTGTAGACAGTCGGGTTGAAGTGTCGACCGTACAGATAGCAACCACCTTGCTCAGGCCCTTTTCTGCCGGCAAAGATTTCGGGCATTGTCTTGGGATCCAACACCGTGAACGTGGAACTCGCCTCCACGGACATATTGACCCCGCCATGTTCACCAAACTCATGGGGGAGCAAGGCTAGTCGTTCGGTCGTGTTTAGATCCATTGCTGTGTTCTCTTGTTATACAAAATTCGTGCGAGGGGGAAAAAGATCTCATATATTTTGCTTTTATGACCAATGACGAATTAAAGAGAATTTATGCTGGCAAATTTCGAATTAGATGAAAAAGACTTGGAGATTCTCCGTCATCTTCAGAACAATGCTCGGCTAACTAACAAGGAGCTGGCGAGGCGAGTTGGCTTGGCGCCGTCCTCTACACTGATGCGTACCCGACAACTGGAACGCTCGAGGGTGCTGCGCGGTTACCATGCTGACGTAGATCCTGCTGCACTAGGCGTAGGTTTGGAGGCCCTGATTGCTGTGCGTTTAAGGCAGCATACAGCCAGTGAGGTGGCCGCGTTTCGCGACTACGTACTTGATCTCGACGAGGTGATCCGCCTTTACCATGTTGCTGGCAAGGATGACTTTCTGGTCCATGTTGGGGTCGCTGATTCCGTGGCATTGCGTGACTTCGCTATGGATGCGCTCACTTCCAGACAGGAAGTCGCCCACATTGAAACCGGATTAATTTTCTCGTGTGTATAAATGTGAGTGTTGTAGTGGCTCTGGTCTGTCGAGCCATTGATCGATAAGGCACTGCTTGATCATCGGAGCCTCACCTCAAAACAGCCCCTGGGAGAGTCGCAACTGAGGAGGCGATTAAGGTTTGCGTGGCTCGCATTTCACTTGTAGGAAAGGACGGATGCTGGCGATGGCTCGCAGTCAACGGCTCACCGTACGGCCGTCGAGTGAACGCTTCCGGAAGCCGGCACACCGTATCCTGCTGTGCAACGTCGGCCAATAGCGTACGAGTCATTGTGCGCTAGCCCCTGAATCGCGATCTCGATGATATACGGCGGTTCAGTCTGTCCAAAGAAACGATAAGCTGGCTCCAGATCAGCCGAATATGAGCCGACTGCGCATGCGGTGATGGGGGCGTCTGCTGCTAATGTGGGCCAATAGACACGCAATCAGCGTGGATTGATCCCCGATGCCCCGTGACTCTCTTTGTTCCACTATTATGCGTGTCGCTGACGTTCTTGACGCCACACTGGACGGCGTCTGAATCTGTCGATCTCGCAAACCACAGACCTCCATTGGAGAAGCTAGATGTTAAACCAAGTGCTTTCGACGCTCTTTTCACTGCTGTTGATTGGGCTCATTTCGGCGTCTGCCTTTGCGCAAACGTTCAGATTGGCTTTAGAGGAGCCGGTGGATGGCGCTAAAGCCGCGGGTGTCTCAAATATCAGAGGG
>JAZBOZ010000202.1:0-7818 GCA_036351405.1 Halieaceae bacterium | reverse complement strand
TCGGGCCCGCGCGTGCTGAATTTGGTCAGCATCAGGGCCTTCATCTCACCCTCGGGGTCGTTACCGTTGTTGAACATCACGTTGTCATGGATGCGCACCCGATCCGGGTGTGGGTCTGAATTGCGGTCACTGGCGATCTCGGTCACAAAATCGAGGCTGGTCACGATAATGCCGCCGGTATTGTTGCCCGTGATGATGTTGTCCTCGATGACCACATCGTCACCGGCCATCACGATGATGCCGCTGCCTGCCGGGATCGATGACACCAGCGAACCGGGAATCGCGAAGTTGGGCGTGTTGTTATTGGTCACAAAGTTGCGACGGATAATGGCGTCGAAGGAGGTCTTGATGGGCAGGCCGGGCGTGATGAAGACCAGAATCCCGCCAGTGTTATCACGGGCGACGTTGCCTTCCACCAGCACATGCCGGGAGTTCTCGATTTCGATGCCGGCCACGTTTTCGAACACTTCGTTGTTGCGCACATCGATGTGGTCACACATGCCGACGTAGATGGCCGCGTCTTCAATACCGCTCAGGATGTTGTTTTCAATAACCCCATTTTCGCCAAACTCAGGGAAGATGCCGTAAACCCCAGTATCAATAATCCAGTTGTTGCGGATGGAGAAGTTATTTCCCGCCTGCCCCATGATGGCGTTGCCCTTGTAGTGGGTGATTTTGAAGCGTTCCACGCTGAAGCCGTTGCCCGAGTACAGAATCGCATCGTTGAGGGTCTTGTCGCCTTCGAGGTTGGGCCACTCGCCCTCCAGCACAATGCCGCGCAGGGTGATGTCGTCCTTATCGACGTAAACCGTCTCGCGGTAGACGCCCGGGTAGACCTCGATCGTGTCGCCGGCCGCTGCTGCATTGACGGCATCCTGAATCGATTCCCCGGCGCGGACTGTATGCAAATCGGCCAGCGCTACTGTGGATGCGGCCCACGACCAAAAAATCACGGTGGTCAATATGCCCAGTCGGCGTAGCCTAGCGGTGGCATCAGTATTCATCATTCGAACCTTCGTCGTTATTGTTTTATCGATTTACGGGTGCTGTGGAACGCCCGGGTTCCAATCCCGAGGGTACACGCTGTGGCACCTCGGGCATAAACCCCTCATCCGTAAGTGCACCTAGGAAATCGACCAGGCGATCGAGTTCGTTATCGGATAGATCGGGGTTCCAGATGTGCCAATGGATCATCAATGACTCGCCCTCGGGTACTGCATGGCCGCGACCGCCGGTATAAAACGCCACAGCTTCCCGTAGTGTCTTGAAATTACCGGCGTGCATATAAGGCGCGGTCAACGCGACGTTTCTCAGGCTCGGCACCCGGAATCCTGCCCGTTGGGTGGCATCGCCGGAGACAGCCTGCGCGCCCGGGTCGAGTGGCCGGCCTTCGGCTTCTGGCACGCCGAGCACCGCAATTTGTTGGTTGGTGAACAGCGGTGGTGTGTGGCACTCAGCGCAGCGTGCAACAAAGGAGCGGAATACGTTGAGGCCCTCGATCTCCGGGGGCGTCAGCGCACTGTGAATACCGTGGGCGTAAAGGTCATAGCGGCTGTTGAGCGAAATCAGTGAGCTTTCGAACGCAGCAAGTGCGGTGTAGACGTGATCGAGTTGTATCGAATCCGTTGCGAAAGCCTCTGCGAAAAGGGCGCGATATTGAGGTGCGGCATTAAGCGCATTCAGCAATGTCTCCGGTGTGCTGCCCATTTCCTCAGGGGAGTACAGCGGCCCTTGCATCTGCGACTCCAGTGACGGCTGGCTCCCATCCCACTGCAGGGATTGTAGAAAGCCGACATTCCAAAGTGATGGCGCGGAGCGTTGGATTGGCTCGCCAGTAATGCCAATCGCGCGAGAGCGTCCATCACCAAAGCTGTGGGCGGGGTCGTGGCACGTACTGCAGGCAACGCTCTGATCCGCAGACAATAGCGGGTCAAAAAACAGCAGCCGGCCGAGGTCGATCTGCTGGGGCGTGAAGCCATCACGGTGAGGTGGAAGGCCAGTTTTGAGGCCGCCGACACCTTTGTCATGAGGTGATGAATATTGCAGGTAACGATGTTGAAGCCGGCAACGGCCTTCTTGATCAAGTTCAAAGGAGGCGGGGCAGTAGGGGCTGAGCTTGAACGCTGCAACTTGTTCCGCCCCTTGCTCCGATAGGGGATCCCCGTGGGCTGTTTGATCGCCTGTAGTATCGTCATGCCACGCGTTTACATCTGAGCTGAAGGCTACACCCAGGATCAGCATCGCGATGATGAGGGGGTAGCACAGGCGCATCGTGTGGTGTTTACCCTTGGGATGACCGGCTGGCTAGCCAGGCAATAACATCTCGCAAGGTGTCATCATTCTCTAGCACGGGCGCAATCCGAACCATCTGCACACCAAACTTGTCGTCGGGGTGGCTGCCGCGGATGCCTTCGCGGAATTTTCCATACTGGCGCTCAAGGTACCAGTCATCCAAGCCGACCAGCGCTGGTGCGCCCAGTGTCTCATTGCCGAGCCCATCAGAACCGTGACAAGCACTGCACACATTGGCGTAGTGATCTGCACCCCGTTGCGCGTCGCCCGCGACCGTTATTGCAGGCTCCGCAGCGGGCAATGTATCGATGAAAGACGCGACGGCAAATATCTGTTCGTCACTGAGATTGCGTGCCTGCTCAGCCATCATCTGGCCTTCGACGTCTTCTGCATGACCGCCGCGAACGCCATCGCGAAAATGGGTCAGCTGACGCTTCACGTACCACGGCGCCAGGTTGGCGATGGCGGGTGCCCCGACGGCACGCTTACCGCCGCCGTCAGCTTCATGGCAGGTACTGCAGACTTGGTTGAACAGTGCGGATCCGGCGCCGCCATCACCACTCACGGCTTTGACGGCTCGCGGCTCACCTTCCTGTCCGCCACATGCTGTGATGAGTAGCGGAAATATCAGGAAGGCGAGACGCACAGGAGATTACTCGTCGAGGAAGCTGCGGAGGTAGTCCGAGCGGGTGGGGTGACGCAGCTTGCGCAGTGCTTTGGCTTCAATCTGACGAATCCGCTCGCGGGTCACATCAAATTGCTTGCCCACTTCTTCAAGGGTGTGGTCCGTATTCATGTCGATACCGAAGCGCATCCGCAGAACTTTCGCCTCGCGTGCGGTAAGGCCACCCAGGACCTCACGAGTCGCTTCGGTCAGACCTTCTTCGGTCGCTGAGTCCACTGGGCTTGCGATCGTGGTGTCTTCGATAAAGTCGCCCAGATGCGAGTCTTCGTCATCGCCGATGGGTGTCTCCATGGAGATCGGTTCTTTGGCGATTTTCAGGACCTTGCGCACCTTGTCTTCCGGCATGTCCATGCGCTCGCCGAGCTCTTCCGGTGTGGGTTCACGACCCATTTCCTGCAGCATCTGGCGTGAGATGCGGTTGAGCTTGTTGATCGTCTCGATCATATGGACCGGAATGCGGATGGTACGTGCCTGGTCAGCAATAGAACGGGTGATCGCCTGGCGGATCCACCAGGTGGCGTAGGTCGAGAACTTGTAACCGCGGCGATATTCAAACTTATCGACCGCTTTCATCAGGCCGATGTTGCCTTCCTGGATCAAGTCGAGGAACTGCAGGCCGCGGTTGGTGTACTTCTTCGCGATAGAGATCACCAGGCGCAGGTTGGCCTCGACCATTTCCTTCTTGGCGCGGCGAGCCCGGGCTTCACCCATGCTCATGCGACGGTTGATTTCCTTGATTTCGGTCGTCGTGAGACCGGTTTCTTCCTCAACAGCCGCGATCGCGCGCTGCAGGCGCTGAATATCTTCCTTGTGCTGGTTGATGCGCTGGCCAATGTCTTTCTTGCGGGCAACACGAGACACCCAGCGCGAATCGCTCTCTGAACCCTGGAAGCTCTTGATGAACTCCTTGCGATCCATACGGCAGTCGCGCACGGCGATCCGCATGATTTCTCGCTCGCAAGCGCGCACGGCTGCCAGCGCATCGCGAGGCTCTGCAATCAGCGGATCGAAAACGCGGGGCGTCAGCTTGAAGAACTTGAAGACTTCACCGAGCTTCTCCATCTCCGCAACAGCTTGCTTGCTGTCGCGGCCATGGCTGGCGAGTGCTTTTTCGGTTTTGGTGCACTGACGCTTGAGGGCGGTGAAGCGCTTCTTGGCCTCGACCGGATCGGGGCCGGTTTCCGCAACCTCGTCGTCGTCCTTTTCTTTATTGTTCGCGTTCTGCTCGGCGATTTCCTGTGCTGATGGCACATGGTCCGCTGGGTCCAGATAACCCACCAGAATATCGGCCAGCTTGCGCTCTTCCTTGGCGACGAGGTCATACTCGTTGCACAGCTTGCGCACGACGCCGGGGTACCAGGCGAGGGCGGCCATCAATTCACGAATGCCTTCCTCGATCCGCTTGGCGATGACGATCTCGCCCTCGCGGGTCAGCAGCTCAACGGTACCCATCTCGCGCATGTACATGCGCACGGGGTCTGTGGTGCGTCCGGCTTCGTTCTCAACGGCAGCCAGCGCGGCGGCGGCTTCAGCGGCGGCGATTTCGTCAGCGGAACGGTCACCTTCGGTGAGGATCAGCTCATCAGCATCGGGTGCCTGTTCGAACACCTGGATGCCCATGTCGTTGATCATCTGGATGATGTCTTCGACCTGATCGGGCTCGGAGATATCCTGAGGCAGGTGGTCATTGACTTCGGCGTAGGTCAGGTAGCCCTGTTCCTTGCCTTTAGCGATCAGTGCTTTAAGGCGTGATTGCTTGTGCACTCGGTCGGACATTCGGAGGCCTGTGATTATGTTGCAGAAATAAGTCCGGGATTATACCGCGCGCTGGCTGCCACCGCCAACGCAGAGCCCCTATGTGGCGGATTTTTGGGAATTTTTTATGGTGTTGCAAGCCCCTGCGGAGGGCAGCTCTCGCGATGGATCTCCAATGGGCAGCAAAAGCGAAATGGTGGTGTGGAACTTTTGGCCATTCAGCACACTCTTACCCGCAGATTTCAGGCATACGGCGGTGACTCCCCCACACCTCGGTCAGGCGATGAAAGCTATGCCGTCCACGACGGGCGGGTGCTTGGTCTGATGGCCGTTTTCCGTCTGAAATCACCCCCAATGTTTTGCGACAAGAGATCTGAACTATGCGTTTTCCACGTTTTACAGCGAGCCTCGCAACGCTCGCGCTAGCCGCACCAGCGATGGCTGATTTCAGGCTTAATTTGGAAGAGCCGGTCAATTTCGGCACGGCCAGTGGCGTTGCGAATGTCCGTGGTTGGGCTATTTCCGACGAAGGTATTGAGAGTATCGAGCTGTTCGTCGATGGAGAATTTGCCTTTGAAATCCCTTACGGCAGTGAGCGAACCGATGTGCAGGCGGCTTTCCCCGACGTCGAGGGCTCGCTGGACTCCGGTTTTGGTGCCACCTTCAATTACGGCAATTTAGGTCCCGGCCAGCATTCGCTGACTGTTCGTGCTGTTGAAGTCACCGGCGACACCGTTGAAGCGACGTCGAATTTTCAGGTGGTCGCCTTCTCAGAAACATTTCTTGTCGGTGACCAACCTTTTGATGTGAGTGTTGCGGATGCTGATATCAATCAGCAGACGGGCGTCATTACCGTTGAAGACGTCCGTCTCGGCACGGTCGAATATGACTTCAACCTCAAGTGGTCCGAGGCGGCACAAGCGTTTGTGATGACCGCGCTGTGGGTGTCTGACGACGATATCGACGATGACGACGATTTCGATGACGACTCCGATGACGACGATAGCGATGATGACCGCGGCGATGCGGGTGAATTCGAGTTTGAAGGCGTCGTAGACGCCGTAGTGCCCAATACCTCGATCACCGTAGCCGGACTGACTTACGAGGTGGATGCCAACACCGCTTACTTCATCGACAACCAAGGTCGGGTTTCGGCCGACGCCTTCTTCGCGGCGGTGTCTGTGGGTGATCGTGTGGAAGTCACTGATTATCTGCCAGAAGACGGTATCGCTGACGAGCTGTATCTGGAAGATCCCAGAGACTAAGACGGCCAAGCGTCAACCTGATCGGCCGCGCTCCCTGGCGGCCGATCAGGCTTTACCTGAAAGTTTCCTGACTTCGGCGGTCAGTTTCAGCAGTTCCGCCTTCTCGTCTGGGCCGAGCGACGCGTAATCCTTTTTGCGTAGTTGGCTCAGCCTATCTTTGGCGTTGACCAGCGGATTCTCCCGCTGCAGCTTGCCCCAAAGGGCTTGGCAGAGCTCTGCCAGTTCCTCGTTCTCCCCCAAAATTTCTCTGCCCGCTAATTCGGCCAGAAACTCTCCTTCTGGTGTCCCGTACCAGTAGCCGAGCAAAGCTGCGGTCGAGATGTCGCTGTGCGCTGCGATCTGCTCAAGGAGTGATTTTAGGAGCGCGAAATCGGGCCGATCGCCCTCAGGACACTGCTCCGGGTTCAAGCCGTTGGCTAAGGTGGGTCGCAGCACTAGCAGACCGATCAGCCGATGCACCGGATTTAGGGGCGAGTACACCAAGGGATTGGGCGGCGCCAGCACAGGCGCATCGGTGTCCTCGGGCCAGGGTTCCTGGTCGTAGTCTGGTGGTGGCACATCGTCATAATCGGTTGGTGCGTCAGGTACCGAATAAGAGGCCAAGTAAGATGGCGCTGATTCGGCCGGAATTGATGGTTCCGCAGGCGCTGGCTCCACAGGCGCTAGTCGATGCAGGCCTGACACTTCGATGCCCGTGCGCTCGGCGAGACTGCGAAACATCAGATCACGGTAAACGCCCGTCTCAGGAAGGCGATTGAGGAAGGGCACTGTGAGCTTTGCCCATCGCGTACGACCCTGTGTGGTGTCGGTGTCGATCCCCTCGGCGGTGTGTGCGAACAAAAACTCCTCGAGGGGTTGGGCGTTGTCCAGCAGGTTTTCAAAAAAATCGCGTCCCTTGCTGCGAATCAATGTGTCGGGATCTTCGCCCTCGGGGAGGAAGAGAAAGCGCGCTTGGCGTCCGTCCTGCATCGCAGGCAGTGCGGCTTCCAGGCCCCGGAACGCGGCTTTGCGCCCGGCCTCGTCACCATCGAAACAGAAGATGACCTCGGGGGTCATGCGATACAGGCGGTCAAGATGCGTTTCACTGGTCGCCGTGCCCAGTGTCGCCACTGCATAGGTAACGCCATGTTGGGCGAGGGCAATCACATCCATGTAGCCCTCTACGACAACGATCCGATCCAGATTGCGATTGGCATGACGCGCTTGGTAAAGGCCGTAAAGCTCCCGTGACTTAGCGAAAACCGGGGTCTCCGGCGAGTTCAGATACTTCGGCTTGTCATCTCCCAGCACTCTGCCGCCGAAGGCGATGACCCTGCCGCGCTGATCGACAATCGGGAAAATAATGCGGTCGCGAAAGCGGTCATAGACCCGCTCCTTGTCGTTCTTGACCAACATTCCTGTGGTGGTTAACCGATTTTGCGCGGCGGCGTCTGTCCCGAGGGTCTTAAGTAGATTGTCCCAGCCGGGCGGTGCAAAGCCGAGCCTGTAGCGTTTGGCAATTTCGCCGCTGAGTCCCCGTTGCTTGAGGTAGCTGATGGCTCGCTGTGCCTCAGCGTGGTGTCGTAGCGAATACTCGTAAAACTGGGCAGCGTGTTCGAGGGTCTCCAGCAGGGGCTTGTTGCTATCTGCGGCGGTGCGTTCACCAGGGCGACTTTCTTCGCGCGGCACTTCAAGACCCACGCTCTGGGCGAGGTTCTCTACGGCCTCGGGGAACTCGAGGCGTTCGTAGTCCATAACAAAACCAATAGCGTTGCCGCCGGCGCCACAGCCAAAGCAATAGAAAAATTGTTTCTCCGGGTTGACGCTGAAGGACGGAGTCTT
>JAZBOZ010000201.1:0-14826 GCA_036351405.1 Halieaceae bacterium | reverse complement strand
TGGTGATTGGCAACGCGAAACTTGAAATTCTGGTATTGACCTTGCGCAATCAAGCCACGGGCATTGTCAATCTCTACGTCAAATTCACGACCGGCGTTATCAATGGTCGTCTCATCTTGGCCGTAGTAGGCCTCGAACTGCAGTGCCAACTCACCTGATGAAGTGCTGTAGCGGACGCTGGCACCGTCATAGTTGGTGAACAAATAAGAGCCATACAGCCCGATCGGTGCAGTGATCCATGGGTAGGCGAAGCCGACGTCGACCACATCGCTGTAATTCGCGAACGCCGTTCGCAAGCGACCGAGCTTAATCTGCCAGGCATTCGTTGGGCGATAGGTCAGATAAAACCATTCGAGCCCGGAATCGCGAACACTGCTGGAGTGCAAAAGCCCCTGGGCAGACACACTGAGCTTATCGTTGATATCGACGTCAGCTTGAAGCGCGAAGAGACTCTGCTCCGAGAAGGAAATGTCGTCGTCGTATCCCTGGAATGTCGCGCTCTCACCGCTGGTCGCCCCAGCCACCACCCTTGCAAAACCAGAGATATCAACCCGGTCTGCAAGATCGTCGGCAGCGAGCGTGCTGCTGGAAATTGCAAGCACCGCCCACACAGAGCCCATGCCCAGCGCTTTACGCGCCCGTCTCACGTGCATGAGTAATGGATCGACCACAACACGCAGCTCCTGCCTTCCACCCGACTCGCTTGATCGTAGCTTGAAGAAGGGCGAACGTATACCCACAGTTTTTCTTCCCCGCGCGCATGAGCTCACTCGATCCCAACCCGGTTTACGTCACTATCTCCCGCATCCCCGCGGGTCGAGTCTGTAGCTATGGTGAAGTGGCACGGCTCAGTGGGTACCCGGGTAAGGGGCGCTGGGTGGGTCAGTTGCTATCACGACTGCCCGCGGACTCCACACTCCCATGGCACCG
The DNA here is from genome assembly GCA_036351405.1 of Halieaceae bacterium. Lineage (GTDB taxonomy): Bacteria > Pseudomonadota > Gammaproteobacteria > Pseudomonadales > Halieaceae > Luminiphilus. The sequence continues at coordinate 13,896 of JAZBOZ010000201.1, read as the reverse complement.
AGTGGTCAACGCTGCCGGGCGCGTCACCTGCCCAAAATCCCTGCTTGCGCAAGAGCGACTGGCACAGGAAGGCGTCACGTTTCACAACGGAAAAATTGATATGAACTGCGTCGCATGGCCCTAAGCCTCCGCGCATCGCACCGCTTAGCCAAACCTACTGTAGAGAAGAGTCAGCAAAAAAAAGCCAGCGACCAACGTCACAAGGGACGTCAATCGCCGGCTATTTGTCAGACAGTTACCGCGTCAATCGAAGTTCTTACGCAGCGTTAGACCGTAAGTACGCGGCGCGTTGGGATAGGCGCTGAAGCTTCCTGCCTGCGCGACCGACGGGAATGCCTGCTGGATAAACTCGTCACCGTTGAGATTGCGTCCCCACAGATTCAACTCCCAGCCGTGATCAAACGTCACACCCGCGCTGGCGTTGAACATATTGACCTCACGCGAAGCCAACTCGGCCGGCACGTTTTCGATCGCCTGCACTTCATCCTCATAGACATGCTCGACACGCACATAAGCGCTCGGGCCACTACCGAGGTCAAAGTTGTAAGTGATATTGGTGTTGGTAGAGAGCTCGGAGATGCCCGCCGGTTGCGTACCAGAGAGATCAACCGGGCCATTCACACCGTTGGCACCCACGAAAGAGTCGTACAGCGGGTCAAGCCAGGTGGCAGCAAATGCCACACGAAGACCGTCCACTGGCGCCCACGTGATATCGAACTCGATACCGTCGGTAGACTGCTTACCGGCGTTGGCCAGGTTGAAGCCAGTGCCCGTGAAGACGTTGGACTGGAAGCCCTCAATCTCCTGCATAAACAGCGCCGCATTGAAGGCGACCGTTTCATACTCGGCCTTGATACCAATTTCATAAACGGTTGAATCCTCGGGCCCCGCGAATCGCGTACCCGCAGTCAGATTAGGTACAGCGAGACCCGCGGCAACCAGCGCCGGGATGTCCCCTGCCAATGGCCGGGTGTCACGACTAAGGTTCCACGACGATGCCTTGAAACCGGTACTCGCACCGACGTAAGCATTCATGAATGAGTTGATGTCGTAGGCGAGACGCAGCGTCCACGTGATTTGATCGTCATTGGTCTGACCCGACTCAACGGCGTTTGGATAATCAACGATCGGCGGCTGGAACTGCAGTGCCGCAAGCGGCGCTAGCGGTGCCGGTAGAGGCAGCTGGGAGAACACGTCGCTGTTAGTCGACGAGAGAGAAACCGTTTTCTCGACCTCGGTGTAGTTGATGCCCGCGGTCAAGACCAACGAATCGCTGAGATCGTAATCCACCTGCGCAAACAGCGACAACGTGTCGTCATCCTGGTCGGCGAAAGTTTCCTGACCCTGCCCCGGCGCAAAGAAGACCCCCGGCTGAACAACGCCCGGTAACAGCTGCGACAGGAAGGCTTCGGCCTGAGAAACGCCACCTGCTGACAGAATGTCCGCGTAAGGACGGAATGCCGGGCCGTAGAACAGCGAGGTATCGACTGACACTTCCTCAGTAAAGTAGAAGGCGCCAACCACCCAATTCAGCGGGCCGTCACTGTCAGACGTCAAACGCAGTTCTTGAGTGAAAGTGTCAATCTGTGTGTCTGCGGCATTACCGCCGGCGGCGGCGATCAGCGGAGCGCTGGTGAAATCCACATCACCATTCTCGTACTGATCCAAAGTGCGATATGCGGTAATCGAGGTCAGTGTGGCGAAATCAAAATCGTAATTGATCTCGAGCGACGTGCCTCGTGTGGAGATATCGCTTTCAGGATCGAAATCGTAGAAACCTTCGTAGGCGAAGGGATCGTTGGGCACCAAACTGCCACCCAGCGCCTGCACTGCTGCACCGGTTGGGCCGTTCTGAATGTTGGCGACCCCACAGCACACTTCATCAACGCTTTCAGCATCGACGATCAATCGCGCTTCAAGGCGGTCTGTCGGCGTCCACAGCAACTGCCCCCGGAAGTTCCATCGGTCGAGGTCGTTAAGCTCTGTTCCGAGTGCGAGGTTTTTGTAGTAGCCATCACGCTGGTTGCTGCTACCAAACAGGCTGAATGCCAGGTTATCCGTCAAGGGTCCCGTGACGTCACCGCGGATAATGCGCTGGTTGTAGTTGCCGACTGTGGCAGATACGGAACCACTGTAAGCCTCGGTATCGGGCTTGGCCGTTACAACACTGACGACACCCGCCGAGGCATTTTTGCCAAACAAGGTGCTCTGCGGACCGCGCAGTACTTCGACGCGCTCAAGCTTCGGCAGGTCAGCCAGCGAACTGCCAACGCGCGAGCGATAGATACCATCGATAAACACGCCGACCGACGGCTCAATACCCGCGTTGTTCGCGCCGTTACCAAAACCACGAATGATGAAATTGGTGTTCGCACTGGATTGCAACTGACTCACGCGCAGGCTGGGAACCAGCGTTTGCAGATCCTTGATATCAAGAACCTGGGCCTGCTCCATGGTTTTTGCTGTCACCACGGAGACGGCAACCGGCACCTCTTGAAGGGTTTGCTGACGCTTGGTCGCAGTGACCACCACTTCTTCAAGCGCGCCCGCACCTTGGGCAAGAGCGGCACCCGCTGGCATCGCCATTGCGACCGCAAGCGCCAATTGTTTCATTGGGGATTTACTATTCGGGAGATACATTCGCTCAGTCCTTTGCTTTTTTGCGGAACTGCGCTGCCCTCATTGCGTCCTTCGAGTGCGTACAGCGCACAGACCGCTACCGGTTTGGCTTTATCGTCGTAGCCCGCGTCTATTTTCAAATGTTATGCCGCGGTAGGGATATCTTAACCGATCCTCGGAGACGCCAATACGACGCTTTTGGAAATATTCATTGCCGACAGATCTTGACGAGAGTAAGAATTCCGCGGTGTCGAAATGGCCGTCTGCGAACTCACAAGTTAGCCGTCTAAGCCGAGAACTGGACCGCTCTAGGGGTCGAGCGAAATCCAGAATCAAGATAGCCTTTGGTCTTTCTACTCATTAAATTAATAGGTGATTTGCGTGACTGATGGCGTAACTCCCGAAACACCTCTGGACATTCTGACCGCGCGTATCGCCAACACGCTCGATGAGCAACGCGCAGACGCCGCGGCCAAACGTCACGCCAGAGGCTATCGCACTGCTCGCGAAAACCTCGCCACGCTGGTAGACCCCGACAGCTTTGTTGAGTACGGACAACTAGCGGTTGCGGCGCAGCGCAGCCGACGCAGTGGTGACGCACTGCTCAAGGATACGGCCGCGGATGGAGTAATCACGGGCACTGGCACCATCAACGCGCGACTGTTCGGCAAAGATGCAGCACGCTGCGGCGTCATCATCAACGACTACAGCGTGCTCGCGGGGACTCAGGGGTTTTTTCACCACCACAAGATCGATCGTGTATTAGACGTTGCCGAGCAACAGAGACTTCCTGTCGTGATGTACACCGAGGGGGGCGGCGGTCGGCCTGGCGATACCGATGTGCTGGTGAGCATGGCCGGTCTCAACTATCCCACGTTCCACCGGTGGGCAGCGCTGACAGGCAAAGTCCCGAGAATTGCGGTCAATAACGGCTACTGCTTTGCAGGTAACGCCGCGCTGTTTGGCGCCGCGGATATCCGTATCGCGACGCGCTCATCCTGGATCGGCATGGCGGGTCCCGCGATGATCGAGGGGGGCGGGTTGGGGCAATTCGCCCCCACTGACATTGGCCCCCTCCCCGTCCACGAAAAAAACGGGGTGGTGGACATTGTGGCTGAGGACGAGCTTCATGCCACTGCAATCGCCCAACGCCTACTCAGCTACGCACAAGGATCGATCACCCACAATCACCACATTGACCAGACTATTCTGCGTGACTTACTGCCCGAGAACCGACGCATGGCATACGACGTCCGCAAAGTCGTCAACGCGCTGTTCGACACCGACTCCGTCACGGAGACTCGACCGGGTCAGGGCCGCGCCGTAATGACGGCTTTTGCGCGAATCGATGGCCGTCCCATTGCGCTATTGGCAAGCGACTGCCGGCACCTCGCCGGCGCCATCGATAATGAAGCCGCCGACAAGTGCAGCGATTTTCTGGCGGTTGCTAATCGCTGGCAGCTACCCGTGGTTTCACTGGTAGACACGCCCGGTTTCATGGTCGGCCCTGACAGTGAAGCGGCTGGTGCGCCGAGGGCGATGGGGCAGATGTTTAACAGTGCCGCTCAAATCGGCACCCCCTGGGTCACTATCTTCCTCAGGCGCGGCTATGGCTTGGGTGCCATGGCGCTGGCGGGAGGTTCTTTTGCAAGACCGACGATCGCTGCTAGCTGGCCGCAAGGAGAATTCGGTGGCATGGGGCTCGAAGGGGCCGTAAAACTGGGTTTCCGGCAAGAACTCGAAGCTGCACCTGAGGGAGCGCAGCGCGATGCTTTGTTTGCGGAGCTTCTCGAGGCCATGTACCAAAAAGGCCGAGCGACTGAAGCCGCTAGCTATCTTGAGCTAGACGCAGTCATCGACCCTGCCGACACACGCAGGGTCATCTTGTCAGGTTTAGCTCAGGTCTGATGCCCCGGCGGGACCGCCACCTCCGGTGGTGCGTCCTCATCCTTCCACTTGTCAAAGATATCAGCCAGCATGTGCTGGTGCTCAATGAAGGCTTCCATCACGTCGGGACGGAAGTGCTCCGGCTTGGTACGGCCGTCACCATTGAGGATGATGTCCATCACTTTTTCATGCGAGAACGCCGGCTTGTATGGGCGCTCTGACCGAAGTGCATCATAGACATCACACAGCGTGGTGATGGATGCCTCAACGGGAATTTCATTACCTACGAGCCCTCTTGGGTAACCCGTACCATCCCAGCGCTCGTGGTGACAGAGCGCAATTCGCGCCGCCATGTTCATCACTGGGTAGTTGGATCGCGACAGTATTTTGTAACCATGCTCGGGATGGCGCTGCATCACTTTGACTTCTTCAGGTGTCAGCGGCCCCTCTTTCAGCAGGATGGCGTCGGGCATACCCACTTTGCCAACATCATGCAGCGGCGCCGCCAGGCGCAGCATCTCGGCACGCTCGTCACTCCAACCCATCTTGCGTGACAAGGCTGCAGCGTATTCCCCAATGCGGGTGATGTGTTGACCGGTTTCAGGGTCCTTGAACTCAGCAGCTGCAGCCAGCGCCGATAGCGCTTCAGCGTACGCGCGCTGAATATCCTTATTTAACGAACTGATCTGAATCTCGCTGGCTGTGACCTTCGCCGCCAGAGCCTGCTCGTTGAGCTGACGGAACTGTTCCGCAGCAACGTACTCTCGCGCCGCGTAAATATTCCTCTCCAGCTGCTCCAGATCGACGGGCTTGAGCAAGAATTCTGTGGCACCCAGATGCATGGCCTTGATCACCGACTGGGTATCCCCGTTGCCGGTCATGAAAATAACCTGCCGAATCCGGTCTTTTGCCTCGGGCGAAATATTGATGCCCTCAAGCATTTCCAACCCCGTGATACCAGGCATCGTCAGATCGGTGAGAATGATCGAAATATCTCTGTCAGCGAAAAACTTAGTCAGCGCTTCCTCACCGTTGGCGGCGGTATCCACCTCAAAATCGAGGGCGTTTACAAACTCGGTCAACTCCTCGCGGATTTCCGGTTCGTCATCAACAATTAATACTTTCATGAGTCGCGAATGTTCCCTAGTTCCGCCCAGGCCAAAGCGTTAGCCACCGGCAGCGGCCTCTACCAACGGCAAGCTTATCGTGATCTGGGCGCCTTCTTTGACGTTTTCAGCCCAAATATCACCTTGCATTTCTCTAATAATGCCATAGCTAATTGACCCGCCGAGTCCCGTACCCTTGCCAACCGGCTTCGTCGTAAAGAATGGCTCAAACACATGGGGTAATACATGGCTGGGGATACCCCCGCCCGTGTCTGTTACGCGAACTCTAACCCGGCCGCCACCGACCTCGGAATCAACGGTAATCGTACCCGCATTCCCCGTTTCCTTAATGGCATCTTTGGCGTTATTGACCAAATTAATCAGAACCTGCTCAAGCTGGATCGCATTGCCTTTGACCACTAGCCCAGTCTCCGGGACCTCGTTCAACAAAGCGATGTTGGCAAGTTTGAGCTGCTCACCCAGCAGGTTACAGGCGCCACCCACGACCTCGCCGAGATTGATCTCCGTCAATCCTTCGCCGGCCAATCGGCCATAGGCGCGCATATGGTCAATAATGTTGGCGGCGCGATGAACAGCACCGTCAATGCGATCGAGCTTCGACAGCGTGTTGTCCGGAGTGGCCTTGCCTTTCTTGATCGTGAATCGCAGGTTACTGGTAGCGAGTGAAATTACGTTCAGCGGCTGATTCAGCTCATGAGCCATACCGGTGGACATCTCCCCCAAAGTGGCCAGCTTGGAGGCCTGCACTAGCTGTGCACTGGTCTGTTTTTGTTCGGTGAGGTCGGTCACGATCACCCACAAGCCAGACTCTTGCCCCCGCTCGTCAAGACGATGGTTAACAACGAGCAGCAAACTTTTTGGGGACACGTCCTCAAGGACGAGCTGCCATTCCTCAACCCTGACATTATTCGCCAACATTTGCGCCGCCTGAGCCTTGAGACGCTGCAGCGCGTCCTGCCTTTGGCCGGTCATTTCACCCAGCGCATCGTTGAGGAACTGTACGCGAGAAGCGCCGTCAACGGCGAGAACCCCTAACGGCAGAGAACGCAGTAGCTCGTCGTAGTTAGCAGCGATCGTCGACAATCTCCGTTCGCCGTACATCACATCCTGCGCCAGCGCGCGGAAACCTTGCTGGAGACTATGGATATCCCTCAGCGCAGATAGCCCGGTAGAGTCCATCGCCTGGAGCGCTGCGCCCGAGCCCAACTCACCGCCTCGGAATTGCCGCCAACTCTCGAAGATCCGCGTTAAATCCCCCAACGGCGACACCAACCGCCCAACCAATGTGCGGGTGACCACTAACAACACGCCCAAAATAAAAATGTCGATAGCAGTACTGAAGCTGACCGCATAGGCGAACTCAATGAAATAATTCCAAACGTTCACCTCGGCCCGGTAACGGTCTGCTCCGTGCAAACTACGCCCATAACGCGCGAGCTGCGCCTCGCTCGGCTTGTAAACCGCCGTGAGCCCGGGTGTGAGACTAGAAATCACTGTGCGTGCTGCGCGAATCGCCGTTTCCGATTCATCTGTCCAGAACAACACCCGACCATCGGTTTGCGTAATAGCTGCAGTATCGGGGACCCCAAAATCCTCGCGTTCATTGTTGGGGTTGTACGCCCCTGGAACTAAACTCACCGCTGAGTCTGCAGGCTCAAGCGCAATGACACGGTCAAATTCGAAACCCTCAGCTGCAACCAAATCTCGAAAACACAGCAGCAGCAACCATCCAGACTCACTGTTCAGTGCAGTCACCGGGCGCGTATCGCCCGACTCCAGCTCGAACTCGAAAGCCACAACGCCGGGACGATGGTCCAGTCGATCTCCCGCAAAACTCAGCGCCCTTCGAGCATCGATCTCAGACCACCCGGCAGTCACGCCAATCTCTCCGCCGCGATAGACCGCTAGCGACGCGAGCCTTTCGCCCGAAGTGGGGTCAACTTCATCAACATCCAGAAACCATGCAAGGGCAGTCAGTACCTCGGGGAGCGAGACAGCCGGCTTTTGATCCATCAGCGAAGCGTTATCCACTGCTAACCGCAACCGCTCTCCAAGGGAGATGGAGGCAGAGGACAACCGACCTTCGATTCGAGTCTCCGCAGCTACCTGCATATCGTTGAGAAGATCGGCCTCCCAACTGCGCCAGAACATAATCAGCGAAAACAGCAGGCTTAGCGTGACGGCAACCGTGGTCATGAGCTCAACCACTTGTGTCAAAGAAGGCCGGAAACCGAGACTACTTCGCACGGCACCCAACCATCGCCAGTCGGTCAACGTAGCCGCAAGTACCACCACCTCAGCCATCAAAATAGCCACTAGTGACTGCACAACGTAGCGTGACGACAGCAGCGTCGCATGCGAAAACTGCAAACCGACCAGGAAATCGTAGACAAAAATCAGCAGCGGATAAGCCAATATCAGGAGCACTGCTACTGACACCAGCAGCGTCTCGCGCACATCGGCTAACTGCCTGAAGAGGGAGACGATCAAGCCGATCAGAAACGACGTAATCACCACCGGAAAAAAGGTTTGGGGTGTTTGACCCAGCAAGGGCGCTGCCACCAGCATTAGCGCCAGGCCACCGATGAGGTAGGCCCGCCAACTCACGCAATAAGCCGCTAGCAGGGTGGGCGCCAGGTAGAACCACATCGGCATACCCGCAGCGCGAAGCGGCGGTAGCGCCCCCAAAGCGAGAGCGACCAGAATACATGCACCCAAGAGCATGTGGTCACGATGTATACGCAAGCTGCCCACCATCATTGCTAAACAATCCAATTACCTACAGGTCACAAGTTGCCCTACCGCCGCTAGGATCACAAGAGCCATGATTGTGGTGTCCCATACACCAAAAACTCATTCTCATTTACCGAGAGTGCGCTTACACTCTCGCGCATGCCGAAACACGATCGTATTTTAGTTGTCGACGATGAGCCCGTCATTCTCGAGGAGCTCTGTGAGCTGCTTGACACCATGGATTACGACGCCACCTGCGCTAACTCGGTTGATGCGGCGCTGGAGAAGGTTGAGGCTGACCCGCGCATCACGCTCGTAATCACTGATATGCGCATGCCAGGTAAAGACGGTGTCGAGCTAGTGCGCCAGTTGTCTGGCAGAAAGGATCGAGAGTTCGAGTTTCTGGTGATTTCCGGACACCTAGACAGCGATGCGGAAATGGCCGGACTCAGCCGGCTGCCGGTAAAGAGAATGCGCAAGCCGATTAATTTCGAGGAGATTATGAATTTCCTTGAGGGCCTCGATTTCGAGCAATAAGCGCCACCACCGCCCATTACCGTCATTAATCCATCAAACTATCAGCACGGCTGTTTAGCCGCTCAAAAATCGCCTCCTGATCGATTTCCAGCGCACCGGGCACCGTCGATGGGCATGCAGGGATATTTTCGTCCACATCTCGCATCAACTCGAGCTCGAGTGAGGCAATTCTGTCGGCATTGAACCCCTGAGCATCCAGCGTTTGCGTCAACGCGCCCATTTGCGCCAATGTCTTCGCCTGCGCCGCTACAAGCTGGGTCCGCGCGGTAATCAACGCGCGCTGCGTGTCAAAGTATTCGTTCTGGCTATCCAGCAAATCGAGCAGTGATCGCTGACCGAGATCGAACTGGTCATTGTAGGCGCGGCGCGTCTTATCCTGGGCCGCGAGCTGTCGATCCAGATACTCAACCTGGCGCTCGAGAACGCCAATATCGTTGAAGGCAATCATAGTCTCGCGGCGGACATCGAGGCAGGCCTGCTTGCGCGCTTCGACAGCCGCGTAATAGCGGTGCGAGGCCTCCCGACGCCGTGCGCTGTCTGCGCCGCCGCGGTAAAGATTGTAAGTCATGACAATCTCTATCGCCTCGAGGTCATAGTCGCCACGGAAACCGTCGAGATTGTTGGCATTCTCGTTGCGGTAACGCAGGTCGAATCGGGGATAGAACGGACCCCGAGTGGCATTTTGCCGCTCTTTTGCCGCACGGAGATCCTCAATCGACACATTGATCTCGGGGCTCTGCTGGTAAGCAATCGCCAGCGCCTCATCGCGCATTTCCGGCAGCGCGCCAGGCGGCAGCATGGGCAGACTCAGCGATTCCCCCGGAAGGTGCCCCACTACGCGCTGAAACTCAGCGCGGGTATCGTGCAAATTGGTCACCTCGGTTAACAGGTTGGATTCCGCCAGTGCCATTCGCGCCGTCGCCTGTTCCAAATCCACGCGTTGACTAACCCCGCCCTCCGCTCGCTCGGCAATGCGGTTGAATAGCTGCCGATGGACGACGTAATTCTCTTCTGCGTACGCCACTAACCGCTGATAAAGCAATGTATTGAGGTACACCTCGGTAGCGTCCAGAGCGACCGCTTGAGAGGCTGCATCGAAAGCATAGTAGGCGGACAACGCGTCATAACCGGCCGCTCGGGCTTGATCCCGCGTGGCAAAGCCATCGAACAGCAACTGAGTGACACTGAAATTGACCGAATCACGATCATAGTCACCAAAATCATTCAGGGGAGTGCTGCGTTCTTCCCACGCGTAGTCTGCACCGAGATCAACACTGGGGTACAAACCGCCCTCAGCGACACTCTGCCCCTGACGCGCTGCCTCAAATTCGTGATAGGCCGACACCACAGCGGGGTTGTAGCTCAAGGCGACTGCAACGGCCTGCCCGTAATTGGTGACCGCCTGCTCCTGCGCCATGCTGGCGCTCGAGGCGAGTATCGCCAATGCCGAGCTGATAACCTTGCTCAAGGCTGTTCGTTTGCTGGAGGTCATGACAGTATCCGGTTGTAGTTTTCGTTGTCACCGACACACATTAACCCGGTGAATGCTCGGAGTGAAAAGTCTAGTACCAGAGTACAGATTCCACCAGCCCTGTGTAGCCGCAGAGCCGATGGTGTGAGCTATTACCTTTTTTCGTCAATGAGCGGATTATTTAGCCCCCTTAGGCGCCGGATCGAACGGCTTCAGCACTGCAAATGGGTGGTGGCAGCGCTTGTAACGGTTTTTATTGCCGCGGCTGGGGGCACCGATTGGCGCCGGCTCGAGTCGGTTGCCGAAACCCGTTACGGTGACATTGGCACTGACAGCGTCGCAGCTTGGCGCGATTTGCTGTCCAGCGCCTCCCGCAAAGACACTCTCGAGCAACTCGTCACCGTTAACGACTTTTTTAACAGTCGCGTCCGCTGGACAACTGATTCGGTACTTTTTGGTCAGTCTGATTATTGGGCGACACCTTTGGAAACACTGGCGCTGAGTGCGGGTGACTGTGAAGACTTCAGTATCGCCAAGTACGTCACGCTCCTGGAGCTTGGCGTACCTGCATCATCGCTGCGACTGGTTTACGTCAAGGCAAACCGCCCCGGCCTTGCGCCTCAGGCCCATATGGTGCTTGCATGGTACAAAAAACCGGGTGACGCGCCGATGATTCTGGATAACATCAATCCAATGCTACTGTCAGCAGAACAGCGTCAGGATCTGAAACCTGTGTTCAGTTTCAATCATATGGATTTGTGGCTGGGAACTGGGGCTCAACGCTCTGGCGCTGACCCCAGAGCCCGTATGGCACGATGGCAGCAGGTGCTCAACCGAACTCAAGCCGAAGGCATGACGATAAAATAACCCGGGGGAACGCATGTCGCTCTACAAACAACTCTGGCTCGCGGTAGCTGTTTTGATGCTGACGGTATTTGGCATCACTTTCGTGATCAACGCATCGAGTAGCAGTGCTTATTTAGAAGAGCAGCTGTCGGTGAAAAACAGTGACAATGCTCAGGCGCTGGCACTTTCGCTCTCCCAGCAGGCGCTAGACCCGGTGGCGCTTGAAATTCAGCTATCCGCGCAGCTGGACCTAGCAGATTACGAATGGATTGAGCTACGCAGCATCGAAGGCGAAACTCTGTTCAGCCGCGTCAACGAACCTCCTCAAACCAAAGTGCCCGAGTGGTTCAAGCAACTTTTCGATATCCAGGCCATACCCGGCAGCGCCAAGGTTTCTAACGGCTGGAATCAGCTGGGCACGCTGAGCATAAAATCTTTCGAGGATTTTGCTTACGATGACTTGTGGGCTGGCGCCCAACGCACACTCATCGCTTTGGTGATCGCTATTGTCTGCGCAGGGGTGGTGGGAACCGTGCTCCTGCGGCTTATTCTCGCGCCTCTGCAACAGGTAGTAGATCAAGCCAAAGCCATCGGCGAACGCCGCTTCTTGACCGTTGAAGAGCCACGGACGACCGAGTTCGCAGAAGTGACCCGCTCGATGAACGAGCTATCACGGCGGGTCAAGGAGATGCTCAATCGTGAGGCGCAACGGCTGGAGCGCCAACGCGAGGCCAGCGAAATCGACCGGGTGTCCGGATTAATGGTGCGTAGACCGCTTCTGGCTCGCCTGAGAACTCACCTCGACTCCAACGGGTCGGACGCCAGTGGCTGCGTTGGTCTTTTGCGTATCAATGATCTGCTGCGGCTGAATCAGACCTACGGCCGGCAAACCATGGACACCGTGATTCGCGACATTGGCAATGAGCTCAAACATCTGCTGACACCTGACGATGATTGGTCTGTCGGTCGTTTAAACGGATCAGACTATTGCATCATCGCCCCTCATGAGCGCGACCCGAAGGCGCTCGGGGAACAGATGCAGCGCGCGATCACCGACGTGCTCAGAAAATACGAGATTCAGGACAAGACCACACTGCCGACCTCATGTATCGAATACGCCAGTGGCGACACTCTCCCGGAAATCATGACGGCGCTGGATGGGGCGTTGTTGTCCGCTAATCAACAACACGGCTCACCCGTCACGGTGGCCAGTCGTCGGTCTACCAGCACGGTACCACTCAGGGAACAGTCCACACGGTGGCAGCGCAAGTTGACAGAAGCGCTGGCGCAACGTCGTCTCCAGCTGGAGGTTTACCCGGTACTCGACTCCCGCGGCGAATTGCTTCACCAAGAGGGCGTCGTGCGGTTTAACTTAGACGGCGAGTCCGTCCGCGCGGGCGAATTCATGCCTTGGGTTTATCGGCTTGATATGAGCGGAGAAGTTGACCGGGCGGTCGTCGTTCGCGCTCTGGAAGAAATCAAAACGTCAGGGCTGCCGCTGCATATTCACCTATCCTCAAGCAGCCTGACAGATCTTACCTTCAGTATCTGGCTTGAGGAGCGGCTCCTCGAATACAGCACCCAAGCGCCCCTGCTGTCGCTGGAAGTCGCTGAAGCGGTCGCTTACTCACATCCGGACGGCTTCCACCGGCTGCTGCAACACGCCCATCCCCACGGCACCAGCCTGGGTATCGAGCATATGGGCTACCGCATCAGTGACATCGGTAAACTCAGTGAGATGGGCACTGACTTCCTCAAAATCGACGCACTCTTTATTCGCGAGATTGATCGCAATCCGGGCAATCAAGCGCTGTGCAGAACCTACGTGTCAATCGCCCAGTCGCTTGGGGTGCCATGTATAGCCGAAGGGGTTCAAAACACCGGCGAGCTGCAAACCGTGATTGATCTGGGCTGCAGTGGGCTAACTGGCCCAGGGGTCCACTTACTGAGCGGTGGCGACGATTAAAACAACTGATCAGGATCGAGAATATTCAACGCGCCACGGCGCAGTTCACGAAGGTGGCTGCGTTTAGCAATCTTGCGCTGTGCATCCTCAGGCAACTCAGTAAATAACAACAGATTTTTGTCGAGCAGCACCGAGAGCAAGTCATCAAGCACCCGGATAAATTCAAGGTCGGATTGCGCAAGTGCCGACTGCTGGCCCATCGCAGTGAGAAAAGCCTGCAGTTCCTCGCTCTCTTCAGTGAGGAGCTCGTCAAACCCTTCCGCCTTTTCACTGCTGACAGCGACGATCTGCCCGGAGATATCCCGCTTCACAAACGCCATGAGGCACCTACCCAACCATGACCACAAACAGCCTCGAGTTTACACGCTGCATAAAAAAAAGCCCCCGGGTCGCGGGGGCAGTCAGGAGTGATCACCCAATCACTCGGGTAATTCCGAATCGAACTTCGAGTCGTTGTTAGTTAGCAACACGTCGAGCTCGAGTAACGCGACAGCATCTATTTCAGTAGCCGGACCCGAGTTCTCCGCCAGAGTGCTGCCAGCCAGTGGCGCAGCAACCGACTCCGCAGTAGCTGCGGCCTCGCCAGCTGGAAGGATTAAACCCTCCTCAGTGCTGATAACGTCGGCCGCCTCGATAGCAAACGCAGCGTCCTCGGCAATCGTCACCTCACCGTCACTCCACGTGACATCAGACTGTCCGTGCACGACCAC
>JAZBOZ010000200.1:0-3985 GCA_036351405.1 Halieaceae bacterium | reverse complement strand
GGTGAACGTCGGTACCGTGCACGCGGTGGCGCATAACATGGGCGCCAAGTACGGCATTCCCCATGGTGTCGCCAATGCCCTGGTACTGCCGCACATGCTGAAGACCTATGGTCACTCGGTCACGGCCAAGCTCGCCGAACTCGCGGTCGCAACGGGCGTATCGAGCGCGGCTTCCCAGGAGGCGCGGGCGGACGCGTTTATCGAGGCTGTTATTCAATTGATCTCAGATGTTGGTATCTCCGCCACCGATGAGCGGCTGCAAAGCAGTGACTTCGATGCGATCGCCGAGGCGGCCATTACCGAGGCGGATGGTTATCCGAGCCCGCGTCTACTTGAAAAGCAGGAGTTCCTCGACATCCTCGCCGCCATCAAGGCTGACTGACGCTGATGAGCCATTCGCTGCTCAGCTGTAGGCAGCGATTGAATCCGGGCGTCGGGCCCTCTGAGCAGGCGAAGCCATGGGCTTCTTCGTCAAAGTGATGGTGCTCGACGTTCACGCCATCTTTACTGAGGCGCAGTGCCAGCCGTCGGCCGTCATCCCGCAAGGGGTCGCGCTCGGCGGTGACCAGTAACGAGCGGGGAAAGGCGCGAAAGCTTTGACGTCTGCCCGGGAATAAACGTTCAGTTGCGGGATCTGCGGCGGCTGTCTCACCGAGATACGTGTCGATAAACCAACGCATGATGGGCGTGGTGAGGGGCCCCGTCTTGGCGTGTTCGCGGTAGGAGGGCAAGTCGCTGTGGTAGTGCTGAATGGCCGGGTATAGCATCAGACAGCCTGCCAGCTTGGGTTCTCCCTCAAGCATCAAGGCTGTACAGGCGGTGAGGTTGCCGCCGGCGCTGTCCCCCGCCAGCACAACTTGGCCATTGTTGGGTGCGAGCGTATCGAGGTGTTCCAGAATCCAGCGCGTTGCGGCGAGGCAGTCGTCATGGGCGGCGGGGAACGGGTGCTCCGGTGCCAGCCGGTAGTCGATCGACATCACGGTGCAGCCGCTGGCAGCTGACAAGGCGCGGCAGTAGGGATCATGGGTGTCGAGATCACCGATGACCCAGCCGCCCCCGTGAAAGTAAATGACCAGCGGGCGGTCCGCGCGACCGTGATACATGCGGGTGGCGAGCACGCCCTCGGGGCCCTGGATCTGCAGCTGGCTGATAGCCACAGTGTCATCGAGATGATCCCGCCAGGCTTTGCGATTGGCGTAACGGTAAAAGAGTCTGAACAGCCAGGTTTTGAATCGGTTGAACAATGCTTTCACGGTGCGCACCCGTCAGATGTGAGGGCTCTCATCATCGCCGACTGCGTAGTGTTGTGTCAGCAAGGCGTTTGCATGTTGACTACTGGCGCTGCATGAAAATCGTAACCTCGGCAAAGTCGAGGCCGAACTTCTGAATGTACGATCGATTCATCAGGGTTTGATCGTCCAGCGCCCAGATCCAGTCTTCAAAGCGAACGCGATAGCTGCTGTCACCCACCGGCAAATCCATTTCATAGGCCCAGCGGAAGGCGTTGCCAAAAGATTGACCGCTCGCATTGCCCAAAATATCTCCCGCGGTGCCGCGATAGGTGCCATCGGCGGTGCGGCTAATCTCCCATACCCGATTTTCGACGCCACTGCCCAAACCGTAGGTGAAGCGCTCGTCCAGCGTGAGCTGGTTGCCGCTGACGGTGCCCTTGATGTCCACTGTGAAGCGTTGCACCAGTTCGCCGCTGCGGTTCTGAACGATGCCCCAGGCTTTGACATCACCCTCAAAGAACGTGAATAAATCAAACGGGGGCGCGTCGTTGCGATAGCGTTCGCCATCGAGGCTGGTGGCGCATCCTGTGATGACGCCAGTGATGACGATAGTGGCGAGAGTGGCGATGAATAGCCCGATCCAACGGATGATTGATGTCACAGCACGCTCCTACTTGTTCATATGTGCCGGTAATTACTGGTCAGCCGGCGGATTGGATGACTTGAGGTTCATCGTGAGGCAATGCAAAAAAGGCCGAGGCCCTCGGTTCAGCCTCAGGTTTGCATCGGGCTGCGATCTTTGAACGCCATGTGATCGTCGGTATCGATGAAGCGCGTGTCGGGGTTTTGCTGGTACCAGTAAACGCCGTCTGCATCCATCTCGCGGTGAACGTTACCCCGGTGTAGGAGCAGGTTTAGGTGGGCGAGTGTCTCGCCGGTCGCCATTTGGATGTCATCGTCGCCAATGGGGCGTTTGAACATATAACCGAAACAGTCGACGACTCGGTGCGGGGTCTCCAAGGCGTCGTAGAGCCTGCTGAGCGCGAGCCGGTGGCCGTCGATGATTTGGTTAAGTCGCACGTGCAGCCCGGTATACGGCGCCTGATGCGCGGGCAGCACGAGTAGGTCGGGCGGTAGCAGGTCGATCAACCGGCTGTTGCTGCTCATCCACTCCTCCAGCGGGTTGCCTTCGGGCTCGGTGGGAAACACCGACACATTGGGGGTGATTCTCGGCAGTATCTGGTCACCACCGATCAACAGTTTGAGCGCAGGGCAGTAGAGGCAGGCGTGCTCTGGAGAGTGGCCCCGGCCGACCATGACCTGCCAATAGCGATCGCCGATCATGAGGGTCTCGCGGTCAACAATGCGCCGATAACGATGGGGTAGTGGCGTGGTGAATTTGCCGAATCCGCCAAAGCGCGACCGATATCGATCCAGTTGTGTCTCGTTGAAGCCCGTCGCGCGATAAAAAGCGATC
Source organism: Halieaceae bacterium (assembly GCA_036351405.1). Taxonomy (GTDB): domain Bacteria; phylum Pseudomonadota; class Gammaproteobacteria; order Pseudomonadales; family Halieaceae; genus Luminiphilus. The sequence continues at coordinate 1,276 of JAZBOZ010000200.1, read as the reverse complement.
CCCGCTTCCGGTATCTGCTCGGGGGTATAGCTCATCATTAGCCGACCGAGCAGATACTCTTCCCGAGTCATCCAAAGTTCGCAGTCAAAGCGCTCGCAAATCCAGCCCGCGAGCCCGGTGTGATCCGGATGCATATGTGTACAGATCACGCGGACAATGGGTTTGTTGCCGAGCAGCGGATGAACGAATACCTGCTCCCAACTTTCTTTCGCGCCGGCGACAGCGAGCCCGGTATCGACCAGTGTCCAGCCCTCGCCGTCCTCAAGCAGCCACACGTTGATGTGATCCAGTGCCCCGGGCATACCGACCCGCACCCAAAGTACACCCGGCGCCACAGCCAGCGGTTCACCGGGCTGTGGGTGGGTTTGTCGGCCCCAAGGGTATTCGAGGCCGCGATAGGATTCGTTAACGGGTTCAAGCATAAGTTCGGCGGATCATTTGCGGTGCGACAGTCTAGCATCGGCGCTTGGCGCGGATGTTCACACCCCAGTCACGGTCAATGTCCTAGACTGTGCGGAGGGAGGTAGGTGGTATGAGTGACGAGCGACAGGAGAATCTGAAACGATTGGATGGCGCCGCTATCGATGTGCTGGTGATCGGCGGTGGTATCAATGGCGCAGTTGCTGCGGCTGCCCTGGCTGGCCAGGGCGTGCGTGTCGCGCTCGTGGAGGCTGAAGACTTTGCCAGTGGCGTGAGCTCTGAGTCCTCGAATCTCGCCTGGGGTGGCATCAAATATCTGGAATCCCGGGAGTTTGGCCTGGTTCGCAAGCTGTGTCGTTCCCGCAATCGGCTGATGGATGCTTATCCCGCGAATGTCCGCGAAATTCGTTTCTTTACCAGTATTCGCCGCGGTTTTCGATTTTGGCCGGTCTTCGTTTGGCTGGGCGCTGTACTGTACTGGCTAATGGGCAATGGCCGGTTGCGATTCCCCCGCTATTTGAACCGCCGTCGCATTGCTGCTGAAGCGCCCGAAGTGGCGGTCGGCGATGTGGTGGGCGGGCTCGAATACTCGGACTGTTATCTGGTTGAAAATGACGCGCGTTTCGTCTTCCGCTTTGTCAGACAGGCGATGGATGCCGGGGCGCTGGCGGCGAATTACCTATCGGTGGAGTCTCTCCATTGGTCTGATGTCGGGAGCGAATGGCAGGTGTGTCTCAAGGACCAGACCAGCGGTGATGCGCTCCGCTTGCGCGCTCGGGCCATTGTGAACGCTACCGGGCCCAACGCGGATAGCATCAATCAGCAGGTTGCGGTGAAGACCCAATATCACCATATG
>JAZBOZ010000199.1:0-4253 GCA_036351405.1 Halieaceae bacterium | reverse complement strand
TCGGTCGAATAGGCGGCAATACTTTCACATCCGAGGTCTGCGCAAATCACCCTGAGGGGGTGGCTTGGGTAGCGCGGTGGGGGTGGTAGTAACCACCCGTTAAATGCGATGGTCAGAAAAAACCCCGCTGCGGCGGGGTTTTCTGATAGTTCGGCGAGGGGGGTTCAGTCCCAACTCATGCCTGCCATGACACCGAAGGTCAGCGGTCGCATCGGCCCGAAGAAGTGTGATGGGATAATACCGCCATTTAAATTTTGACCATCCCAAGTGAACTCATCGAACAAGTTTTCTGCGTAGGCACGAACATACCAATTACTGTCAGACTCGTAGCCCACGCGAAGGTTTACGATAGTGAAAGGATCAATGTAGTTTTCCGGGACACCAGACCAGTCGCCGCCTCGCTCGCTCTCGTAAGAGGCTTCAAAGCTACCGGTTATCGCACCACCTGCGATCGGGAAATTGGCGTCCAGCCGCGCAGCACCTGTCCATTCCGGTGCCCAAAAGAGGGGGCTGCCCTCACAAGCTAATGGGTCCTCGGCACCACAAATGTCCTCAATACCATTGGCCTCCGTATTGAGATAACCCGCGGCCAAATACAACGTCCAGTTGTCGTTAAGGGCCACAGTAGTCGATGCCTCGAGCCCGTAGCCGTCAACTTGTCCGACGTTGCCCACGACACCAGCACCACCCTCGCCGGGCAGATAGACGATTTGCAAGCCTTCATAATCGTACATGAATGCCGTCAGATCAAAGTTACCCGCGCCGCCCAAATAGCTATCTTTGTAGCCAATTTCATAGGAGTCCGCGACCTCAGGGTTGAAGTCGGCGGGCCGGAAGCCATCCGACTGACTTATAGTTGAACCAGCCTCGGGCGTCTGTCCTGCGGCATCAACAAGGAAAAAGCTGGAGTAACCTCCGGATTTGAATCCTTCTGTGTAGCTCGCGAAGAACATGCCATCTTCCGTCGGCGTCCAAGTCAACATCGCGCGGAGATTGGTGTCATCCCATGTTTGGGTCTCGCTGATAAAGCCATCGGTGTTGAAGCCATATGCCCAGTAGGACCCCAGAGCACTCTCGGGTTCATACACCTCAATCGCGAAGTCTTTTTTGTCTTCCGTGTAACGAACGCCAAGTTCAAGGTTTAGCGTGTCTGTGATGTCATAATCTGCAGTTGCATAGGCAGACCAGCCGGTATATTTGCCAACGATACGACCGGGCTCAGTCAGTAGACCATTGCCTGTATTTTCCCACTCGTAGCCGTAGTAGGCGTAGAGATCGGCGCAGCCAGTGAAGTCGTAGCCTGGATTGTAAGCGTTGCCATAGAATTGGCAGAAGAAATCTTCTCTGCCTATAAAGGTAAATGTTGTGTCGATCTCTTCTCTGTAATAAGACAGGCCCGTGTACCAATTTAAAGGGCCATCGCTATTCGATATCAGGCGAAACTCTTGCTGGAAGTAGTCGCCGGCTTGGTCTTGCTGGTAGGTATTGATATCCAGCGGCGTGCCGTCGTAATCCTCACTGTAATAATAGTCATGGTCTTTGTAGCCAGTGTTCGAAATCAGAGTGGCAAAGCCTAGGTCATATTCAACGAACAACCCAAACGTGGCTACAGTTGCATCGTCTGCTTCGCCATGACTGATGTCTGAATCGAGGTCTTCAGATGAGCCGCCAAGTGTCGCATCGGAAGTAATAAATTCATCGAAGGTCTCCCAGATGTCGCCCTGGTCGATCGCACGGTACATGGAGCCGCTCTGAACACGATCCTCGTACTCAACATGGGTGCGTAGGGAGAGCTTTTCAGTTTCAAAGGTGGTGGACCAGCGCAGTGCCCACTTCTCGTGCTCAATCTCGTCGCGGTTGCGATTCCCGTTCACATTGCGTGCAAACCCGTCTTCTTGAGAATAATACCCAGCGAGTCGCATGGCAAAATTGTCGTTTACTGGAATATTGATTGCACCCTCAGTGACGAGGTGTCCACGCTGGCCTACGTCGAAATCGATATAAGCATCGCTGCTGCCTATTTCGGCCTTGTTGGTGTAGACGCTGAAGGCACCGCCGATAGCGTTACGTCCGAACAAAAAGTTCTGCGGTCCGCGCAGGATCTCAGCTCGCTCCATATCGTACAGACTGGTCACGACTGCGCCGTTGCGACCCTCGTACAGGTCATTTTTGAAAAATCCAGATGAAGGGTCACCACCAATACCAAAGTCTTGAGTACGCACACCTCTGACGCTGATAGCGTCAATGAAGCTATCCTGCGAGTTGCCGCTGACGCCGGGCGTATAAGCCACTAGATCCTTAACGTCATTGAGATTGGTTGTCATGATGAAGTCGCCGGATAACGCGGTGATGGCCAAGGGCACATCGTTCACGCTTTCGGCGCGCTTTGTTGCCGTCACGATGACTTCTTCAAGTTCCTGTGAGACCGCCGGCACAGCGGTGCCTAATACAGCCGCTACAGCGGTCGATAATGCGACGCGGCGCGCGCGCAGACCCGTGGCTTTATGGCTCATGAATTCCCCCTCAATGAGTAGTCCAGCAAAACTAGTGACCGACTCAAGTGTCGCTCTGCCGCGTCGACTTGTACAGTCATGTTTGGGGTTGGCGACAACTTGGTATCTATATTCATTCGATGGGCACACCGGCGTTTCCCAGTGCTTCGCGCATGGGCCCGAGTTGTTGCTCGTAGCGCCGCCAGCGGCCAATCGAGCGTGTGTGGGCAGGTTCGCGAACCTGAACAGCACTGGCGGTGGCAACGCCTCGGTCGCTGCGGTGAAACTCGAGGCAAGCCGGCTCCCAATTCAGCCCCAGCGCATCGATTAAATCGCGGGCATGTGGCTCCGGATCACGTGCTATATCTTCGTAGCGCACGTCGATGAACCTGCCGGGAAAGGTATCACGCCAATGCGCCATTAGTTGCCGATAGCGAGCGTGATGGCGGGCCATTTCACGCTGCTCGTAGGAGTGCAGATAGGCATCCGCAAACAGCTGTTTGAAGCTGGCAAAGCAGGCATCCATCGGGTCGCGCACTAGGTGCACAATCCGGGCGTTGGGAAGTGCCGCAAGGATGAGCGGGATATTGAGGTAATTCAGCGGCAGCTTGTCCACAAAGCGCGATTTGCGACCGCGCATTCTCGCTACCGTTTGTAAATACATATCGCCCACTTTGCGAGGGTCAAGTCTGGCCGCGCGCGAGTACAAATCGGCACTGAAGCGTTGGGGCTGGTGATAGCCACTGAGGCGACGCAATGCGAGGCCAAATTGCTGCAGCTCCCCCGCAGCATGAACTTGGGAGTGGTTGGTGACTATTCGCTCAACCAGCGTAGTGCCGGTTCGCGGCTGTCCCAAAATGAAGATTGGCGAGGCGTCGGGGTTGCCCGCTGACTGGGAGGCAAGCCATGCGGCGTCGTAGGTCTCGCGCAGGGTATCAAACATCGCCCGTTCGGCGATCTCATCGTATTCGACGGTCTCGCGGCGAGCCGCAGCGCCAGCGGAGAACGCGTCGAAGGCGGCGTCCCACCTCTGGAGATCCTCATATTCTTTGCCGATGGCATAGTGCAGAAAAGCGCGGGCCCTAGGGTTGCGCGGGTACTTGTTGAGCAGCGGAACCATTGCATCTATGTGGCTCGTATCGCGCGCTTTAACCGCGTTGGATAAGCCCCAGTGGCCCTGGGGGTTATCCGGGTCTAGATGGATAATATCTCTGAAAATAGCTTCTGCTTGCGCAATATCTCCAAGGAAAACCAGCGCATTCGCCAAATTCATCATGAACTGTGGCTGCTGAGGTGCCAGTGTATTCACTCGCGCAAAGAAGGCTTTGGCTGTCTCGTATTCACCCAGCTGGTTGAGCACCACACCCGTTAGGTCTAGTACCTGTGGATCTCGGGGTTGAATCCTGCGAATCTCCTTGAGCGCCGCCTCGGCCAGGCTGATGCGACCCCCACTTACATTGAGGCGCGCCAACTGGGCCCAGGCAGCAGCGTGGTCGCGATCCAGTTTCACAACTGATTTAAAAGCTTCGTGGGCGACAGCGCGTTCTTTGCCCTCCAAACCCACTAGGCCTACCAGAAAGTGGGCCGGTATGAGTTCGGGATCTTGCGCCAGTAACTGCTGGCAGGCGGCACCTGCAGTCTCAAGGTCTCCACGATTGAGAGCACGAAAACCCTCATCCAGCCGTTGTCGTTGCAAATCTTTCATCGGCCGGGCTTGCTGTGATAGGCGATCAGTGGATCGACACCGGGTTCACCCGGGCT
>JAZBOZ010000198.1:0-4786 GCA_036351405.1 Halieaceae bacterium | reverse complement strand
AATGAAGATCTGAGGTTTCTTGCCTCAATGTTCTTGATAAAGCTGGGGTCGATTTTTAGAAGCTTCGCTTGCGTGTCGGACAAGGTCTGCAAGTTGGAATAGCCAGTGCCGAAGTGATCAAGAGCTACCCAGAATCCGGCCTCATGAAGCAGTGTCAGGGTGTCCGTTATTGATTCCCCTTCGAGTACCGAGTCCTCGCGTATTTCAAGGATGTATCGGAAATGTTCGTGGTTAAAACGCTCGATATCGCGGAGTTTCAGCGCCTTACCGCTCGCAATATCTTCAGCAAAGATATTCATGCTGATGCGGAATCGTTCGGGCCAGTCATCATAGGATTCAAGGTCATCCATGCAGATTTCTATCATGGCGATGGTGAATTCCCAGGTCATATTGAGTCGCCGAAAAACGGAGATGAAATGATCTCTTGGGATTTCACCAAATTGATCTCTGAAGCGCGCAGTGACTTCACAACCGACGTTTCGTCCATTGCGCAGATCGACCACCGGCTGGTACATCAGGTAAAAGTTGCCGTTTTTCAGGCCGCGAACGAGTCTGCCCTTATTTGAGTAGCGATGGCTAAGCTCTCTCGCCACGTAAAACCCTACGCTGAGACCAATGCCGAGACAAAGCGGGATTAACAGAAGCAGGAGTTGCAGATTGTCGGTCAGGTAGTCGATGAGGTGAGACCGGAGCTCCAAACAAAATTGGACGCCCTGACCGGTACACTGACTACTGGAGATGCCGCCGTCTGGCGGTGTGTCCCAGTCTTGCTGCGAGCTGAGCCGCTCGGTACCACCCAAGTTGGTGCTATTCGCACCGCTTCCGTCCAAGATGGTCGCTTCCTGTCCGTCATAACGGACAAGGAGACGCCAGCCGCCCGCCCATGCGAGCTGCTCGCGGATGTCGTCAAAATTGAGCACAACGTTGTAATTGCCGCTACGGATCAGCGTGTGTTCTGCACCCTCATAGCGGCCGTTAATCACAAAAAGATACAGCCGTTGATTGAACCAAAACTCTTTACCAATCTCGGACCTTGCGTCGGCGGGTTTGTCGCGCACCGGGGTCGAGAGCACGCCTCGCCCGGTCGTGCAGGCAAGCCAGTCTCTGCGATAAAAACCAATGTCGCTGATAAATTCGTTGAAGAATAACTCGCGATGCATCGAGGCCAGATTGTCGTCGTAGCCGCCCTCGGGCGTGACTGTGCAATCGGGGAAGTTCATTGCGTTGAGTCGCACCAGCGATTCGTCAACCGAGCTCAGAACCGTGGTGATGTAACGCAGGCGCGATTCGAGGTGGTCACTTTGTTGGTTACTGACGCTGGTCCGCAATGAAAACAGCACCAGCATAAGACCGAGTATAGCGGCGCTAATACCTGCCGCTGTCGAGGACAGGCGGATTTTTCGCCGGATATTAGCCTTCGCATCTTTTGCCATTATGGCGGTGCCCCGTTGTCATCGTGCTCTAGCGATAGCTTTTTGGTACCTCGTGGCTGCCTGCTATTGAGTGCCGTGTGCAACAACTTATCTCCACGACTTTCGAGTTTGGGCTTTTGGCGTAAAAAATCAAAGCCATCATCGCCTGTGGTTGGTGTTTGTCTTTCCGTGTCCCGTCCTCTGGTCTTGGTGATTTCCGCAACTCGACGTGGTTGGGTCGCCAGCAGTGAGAACCATACCCAGAGCAAGATGCCGGTCAGAATGGTGATCCATTTTAGGAAGTAGGACAGCCAAAGTAGGTCAGTGCGATCAGTGATCTGCACGTATTCCACATACTCGTTGTGGAGCAAAACCACGGTGAGCCAGCCGATTACCAGCGCTAGCGTGCCTTTCCAGCGAGGCTCCAGCCAGCGCCAGATGAACCAGGCCGAAGCCGCTCGTAGCACGGTACGCAGCAGCATCAGGTGATACCCAGTACCAGCAGTGCGGCGACGCCGACGGAGCTCAGGAGCTGGGTGCGCAGCTTCTCCTCTTCTTCCTTGACGATAATCTCCAGCTCGTCCTGGTCGAGCTCATCGACTTTGCGGCCCGCGAGCGCGATACGCACCTTACTGCGCTCGATGGCCTTTTCCCGCAGTTTGCGGCGGTACTTGTCGGCGACGCTGTTTCTGAGTTTTGACAGCATGGGTACGTCCTCGATGCGTGGCGGCGTTTCTGGTCCGCCATTATGTCCTCATGGCTTGGCCGCTTGGTCCTGTAGGTAACTCTCCAATGCGCTACGGCCACGGTTGGCACGATCGATACAGTTTCTTGCAGCCTCCTGAGACTTACTGAGCGACGTGCTCAGCGCGTTACCCCGCTCAGAGAAAAATGCTTGCTGTAGCTCAAGATTGGCGACATTGCAGCCCGGAGAGACAATCTGAGGGAAGTTGGGTCGATAAAACTCGGGTATCTTCGCAGCAATATCGTCGTAATGGGTCTCAAGGAGATCATACAGCGCGCTTTGGTCATGATTGGCGTAAAACAGCCCGCTGAGCATGCGTGCTACGTCTCCGGAGACGACTTCACCATTGGCTAGCGCGGTCATGACCAATGCAGCTGCCTCGTTATCGGCGAAATACATTGCACCGCGGAGCTGTGACTTCAGGGTCGCGTTATCCGTTTGTTGGTAAATCTGCAGATAACGTTTGGCCAGCGCCAGATCGCCATTGCGTAAGGCATTCACTCGCAGCGCTTCGAAACCGATACCGGCATCCATGCCATCGGGATCGGCGATATAGGCATCGGCCAGTTTGGCCAGCGTTTTGGCGACCGATGCATCGGCGCCAAATTCGGCGAGTGTGCGCAGTACTCGTGCGCGGAGCTTGACCGCACTCTCGTTGTCGTCGGGTTTGGGTGCTGGGCCTAGCTTGAGATACCAGGGCATCAACTGTTGAGACACCAAGCGCGCTAGATCAGCCTCAAGATAGGTGCCTCGATACATATCAGCAATGGAGCGTAGCCCTTCAACGGATTTCAGCACGATCTCTTCGTTGCGCTGTTCGGCCATCGCGGCCAGCAGTGCAGCGTGTTGCCCCATGTCCACAACGCCGGCGCCAAGAAGCTGGCTGCCATTGATGAGTAGTGCCGCTTTCTCGCGATCACTCAGGCGCTCGATATCCTGAAGCAAGGCCGCATATTGTTTGGGGCTGGTATGCCAGACGTAGTAACCGTTCCCGTTACTGCCGGGTAGTACCCAATCAGCCTCGCTAACTGCCGCGGCTTCGGCGCTCTCGCCTTTCAGGGTCACAGTGACTTCCTGGATACCGTCGTCCGTCTTGAGTTTCATGGCTATGGGCACTTCCCATGTTTGCGCAGGAAGGCCGGCCCCGAGGTTTTCGTATCGTTGCTGGTGCAAATGTCCATCCGCCGACACCTCAATTAAGGGGTAGCCAGCCTGGTTTAAAAAGGTCGCCGCGACTGCGCCGACGTCATAAGCGGCATGACGCGAAAGGGCTGACCAGAGGTCGGCAGCGACGGTGTTACCCCACTGGTGTTTAGCCATGTAGTCACGGATCGCCGCGCGGAAGCTATCTTCACCGATGGACTGCTCCAGCATATTGAGAATGGCATGACCTTTGGAATAGTTGAGCCCGAGGCCATCCAGCACGTCTTCTTCGGTTCTGACTTCTTTGCGGATCGGTTTGGTCGCCCCGAGCGCGTCCGCGGGGAAAGCACCTGCTTGGGGCAGCGACAAGTCAGATTGGTATTGGGGATACAGCGAGGCGGTGACCTTATTGGCCATCCATGAAGCGAAAGCCTCGTTGAGCCAGAGATCGTCCCACCAGGCCATGGTGACCAGGTTGCCGTACCACATGTGAGCGAGTTCATGGGCAATAACGTTAACGGTGCTCAATGCGTCGTCAGGTGCCGGATCATCGCCCCGCAGCAGCAACTCCGTTCGATAGGTCACCAGACCCGCATTCTCCATGGCGCCAAAGGTGAAGTTGGGCACCGCGACAAAATCGAGCTTCTCGTAGGGATAGCTGCGTCCGAAATAGTCTTCCAAGGCAGCGAGGATGGGCGCTGTCTGGCGCATCGCAAAGCCTGTGGCGCCACCGGTGCCCTTGGGGGAATAAATGACGCCCGGGATGTCCATGCCGTCGATAGGCGTCACATCAAAGTTGCCCACCGCCATGGCCAGCAGATAGCTTGGCATCGGTGGGGTTTGCTTGAACGTGCGAGTGACCCAGCCATCACTGCTCTCGGTTTCGGTGACAACCGGCGTATTGGCCGCCACTTTGAAACGCTTCGGTGCGCGGAGGGTGACTTGCCAGGGGATTTTGCTGTCCGGTTCGTCGACGAGCGGCATCGTTCGGCGTGCCAGCGTCATCTCATACTGCGTGAAGAGGTAGTTCTCGCCGCCTGCACTGGCTTTGTAGAGCCCCAGCGCGTCGGTGGAGTAAGCGCCCGAGAAATCCAGTGTTAGCTGATATCCCCCTGCCGGGATGGTTTCGCCATCGCTGAGCCAATGCATGTCGTAATCACCGGCACGCGCTGTGAGCGAGCGCTCACTTCCCTCTTGGGAAAGGCGGATTTTGGTGACATCGAGATCGATCCAGTGCAACGCCAGGGCTTCGAGATCATCGGTGAGTCGAAGCGTGAGTGTGGTTGTGCCGCGGTAGTCATCGGCGTCGGGATCCAGTCGCAAATCGACCGTCTGCGACAGCACTTCCATCGCTTTCGGCACGCGGTAGTCGACGTCGTCGGCTGTCGTAGCCCACGATGTCGTGGCCAAAGATGTGGCGAGTGCCCCCAGCAGGGCGAGTGCAGTGATCAGTCTGCGCATGAAATCGATAGCTCCGGCATGGTTT
>JAZBOZ010000197.1:0-3857 GCA_036351405.1 Halieaceae bacterium | reverse complement strand
TTGAGTGCGCGGGCAGTGCCCACGGCCTTGAGTTCATCCCGCAAAGATTCGCGCTCTACAGGAATGGTGACCACGGGTACGGCGCGGCCGAAGCGGCCAGCACCCGGAGGGGCACTTTGTTTCTCCTCAGATTCGGAGCATCCAGTGAGCAGAATCGCACACGTTGCGATGGCGATTCCGATTGACGACGAAACGGCGCTTTTGGCGCGAGAAGAGAGTCGCATCACGGTCCTTTCTATGTGGCGCCCCGGAACCCTTGTGGGGTGGATGGGCGCAGAATTTGGGGTTCGCGATTGTACGCGAAAGTCCCCTTATTGGATGAGTGTTTCCAGCGATCGTTCACACGCTGGTGTCAAGAATCTCCCGAGTGAGCGCTTTGACATCCGTGCAGCCGGTCAGTGCCATGGCTACCCTTAGTTCGGAACGGAAGGTGTTGAGCAGCTTGCGTACGCCGTCTTCCCCACGGGCGGCCACCGCATAGACCCACGGGCGGCCGATCAGCGTGCCATCCGCGCCCAGCGCCAGTGCCTTGGCGATGTCCTGTCCTGAGCGGACGCCGCTGTCTACCCAGATCTCGGCATGGCCAGCGATCGCTTCCACAACTCGCGGCAGCATCTCAATGGTCGGCGCTACGCCATCCAGCTGACGCCCGCCGTGATTGGAAACCACGAGCGCATCGGCACCCGCTCTTACCGCGGACCGCGCGTCCTCGGGACTGAGAATGCCCTTAATGACCAGCTTGCCGGGCCAGATACTCCGTAACCACTCGATATCCTTCCAGGTGACGGATGCGTCGAGCTGCTGGGTAATCCAGGATTGGAAGTCATCGGGCCTGCTGGCATTGGGCACATACGCTGTGAGGCTGCCAAAAGTGTGGGGCTTGCCGTTGAGCCCGACATCCCACAGCCAGCGAGGGTGCAGCAGTGCCGAGATGACCTGGCCCCGCAATCGCTGCCAAAGTCCGTTGGCCCCGCTCATGCCGTTGCGGACATCCCGATAGCGTGCTCCGAGAACGGCCAAGTCGACGGTGAACACCAGGGTCTCCACCCCGGCGTCGCGGGCTCTCTGCAACAGCTCCTTTACCGGGCCGCGATCTTTGAGCATATACAGCTGAAACCAGAATGGCTGGTTAGAGACCGCAGCGATTTCCTCGATCGAGCAGATGGCAACCGTGGACAGGGTAAAGGGGATGCCGATATCGTCAGCCGCGCGCTTGGCCTGAACTTCGGCACGCCGAGCCATCATCCCGCCGAGACCAATCGGTGCCAGAGCGGCGGGAAAAGTGGCGGGGTGTGAAAGCAGTTCGGTGCGCGTGTCGATTTGTGAGACGTCGCGCATCACCTGCTGTTTGAGGCGCAACTGCTCGAATGCTGTGACGTTCTCGCGCAGCGTACGCTCTTGATAAGCGCCCCCGTCGAGATAGTCGAACAGAAAGCGCGGCAGCCGTCGCTCGGCCTCCCGGCGGTAATCAGCCGTCGATGCTGGCGCCAGATTCAGGGTGCCCATAGGCGTTAAACCATCACTTCAATCAGGTGAGGCCCGCGTGTTGTCATTGCTCGCGCAAATGCGGCATCGAGATCTTCGACCGTTGTGACTCGCTCTGCAGCCACGCCCATGCCTCGGGCGATATCGCACCATTGAATTTCCGGGTTGGAAAGATCTAATAGGGAAAGCGCGGTTGGACCGGGGTTTTCTACGCCGACCCGCTGCAATTCGATGTTGAGAATGGCGTACGAATTGTTATTCAGCAACAGGACTGTGATGTCGAGATTTTCCCGAGCCATGGTCCACAGTGACTGTACGGTATACATCGCGGAGCCATCGGCCTGCAGTGCCAGGACCTTACGGTCGGGGCAGGCGACAGCGGCACCAATGGCAACCGGTAAGCCCTGGCCGATAGCGCCCCCGGTGAGCATCATCCAGTCATGGGGCTCGGCACAGCCTGTCATCATGAAGGCGCCCAAACTGTTGGTGGCGCCTTCATCGGAGACGATGGCATTCGTCGGCAGTCGGTTGGCGATAATCTTGCCCAGCTCGATCTGATTGATGGGGCCCGTTTCCAGCGTATGTTGGACGCGGGGCTGCAGCTGTGCTGGCTCGGCAGGTGCGTCCAGAGCGTCTGCCAATCGCGTCAGGGTATCCAGCGCATCGATCGTCGGATCGGCAAGTGCAACCAGATTGGCGCCTTCAGGTGTCAGCCAACTGGGCTTACCCGGATAGGCGAAAAACGAGACGGGAGGCTTGCTGCCGACGATGACCATTTGTGCCGTGTTCTGCAGCGCCTCGGCCGCCTGCTCTCCGAAGTAGGGGAGTCTCTCGACCGGTACGCGGCCTGCACCGCGCTGGTGACGTGCACAGAAGGTTTCGGTGACCAGTCGCGCACCGGTCGCTGCCGCGATACGGCCCGCCTGCCACAGTGCGTCTTCTCGCAGGGCGCGGCCCCCGAGAAATAGCATGCGCTCACCATCACCTTGAAGCGCGGCGACGGCTGCTGCCAGCTGTTCGTCCGATACTTTGGGCACTTCAGGGAGGCTGAGCGGAGTTTGACACGGACTTGCTGGCTCCCAGGCATGATCTGCCGGCGCGATAAAGGTGGCAATCTGTCCCGGGTAGCGCATCGATTCGCTCAGCGCTGCCATGCCCGTGCTGCCGAGATCATTCGGACTCTGGGATACGCCGATCCAACCGGATACCGGCTCCGCAAAACCTTCGATGTCGGCGGTGAGGGGTGCGTCATACTGCAGGTGGTAGGTGGCGTGGTCGCCCACCATATTGAGCACCGGGGAAAACGCCCGTTTGGCGTTATGCAGGTTGGCAGTGCCGTTGCCGAGACCTGGCCCCAGGTGTAGCAGCGTCAATGCGGGCTTGTCTGCCATTCTGCCGTAACCATCGGCGGCTCCCGTGACGACCCCTTCAAACAGGCAGAGGATGCCGCGAATTTTGGGCTGCTGATCGATAGCCGCGACCAGCTGCATCTCTGACGTACCGGGGTTGGCGAAACAAACATCGACGCCAGCATCGGCGAGTGCATTGATCAACGATTCAGCGCCATTCATGGCGATCTCCTTTGTTATTGCGCGGCTCTGGTTGATAGCCACATTCTTCTAAAATAGGCACACGAGCATCGCCCATGTGAGGTGTTGCTTCAACCGATGGGCAACGAGGCACAGCCGTGGATATTGAGCAACATCGCGACGAAATTATCGCCCTCGCGCTGAGCGACGAGGTGCCCTTCGACACCATACGGGCGCGATTCGAACTCGACGAAACGGACTTAAAGGCCGCCATGCGCCGATGGCTGCGCCCCGGGAGTTATCGGGCGTGGCGCGAACGGGTCAAACAGTTCCGCCAGCGCCATCCGAGTTACAAGGCGCGTTGACGGCCTTCTCAAGCAGCAATGCCAAGCGGCAATGATTTCAGCCGCGTGTCTTCAGTCGTTAGTTGCGTGTCTCTATACGATAGCGACGTTCAATGAGCGGCTCTCGATCAACGCGACGCAATAGCGCGCGGTGCATCTGCTCGTTACTGAAAGCTTCAGCTTGATCAAGATAGTGAGGTGATGCCGGGTCCGACATGTTGCTGCCGTAGGGATGCACGCCCAGAACTTGCTGTTCTCCCTCCGGACTCCAACGAATCAGGTAATAAAGGCCGTCACCTGCGGTGGCGATCATGTGATCTTCGTCATCTACCCAGTCACTGTAGATCGCGCGGAGCGTATCGGGCCCGCCAGCGATGGGCCAATGCTGCTCACCTCGGCCGTGGCGATTGATCTCACCCCAGCGTGGATCCAGCCGGCCGGTATGCGCGATCAAATCGTCGATACATTGCTCAAAGGTGTCTCGCACCGGTGGCAAGGG
>JAZBOZ010000196.1:0-2135 GCA_036351405.1 Halieaceae bacterium | reverse complement strand
CGACCCCGGTTGTAAGCCACGTTCGCCTGCACGCTGGGGTGATTCTTAATGTATTCCATCACTTTTTGCGGATCGCGCTTGCCATCAGGCCCAGGCAAACCGGCCTCGACCAAACCATAGAACGTTTCAGGATTTTTGCCTGCGAATACCGGGAAGCTGTTACCGGTGAAAATATGACTCACCGAACCGCCATCGCTGATCTGCAGGCCAATACCGCGAGCACCCGGCTTGCGAGGATCTGCATTAGGGTTGGCACCTGCGAGTGAAAAACGCATTTGCGCAGTCAACTCACCATTGCTCAACAAGGGCGCGCCAGCAAACCACTCGCTTTCGCTGGGCGTGAACGTGCCCTCAGCACATAAACCCGCCGCGTGGGCTTTGCGCAGGCCGGGGTGCTTACCGCCCGCCTTTTCGAACAGGTTGATCAAGTCCATAGCGGTCACGCTCTCGGGCGCTGCCTGAACAGGCAATACCGCGGCGCTGACAGCCAGCACCGATGCTGCACGACGCAGGGATGGGAACAACTTCATGGGGGTCTCTCCGATCAATTGGGGGTTCTATACCGGAGTGACATACGCAGATCAGCGCCAAACCGACCACTCTCTCGACGGCGATCGGGAGCCACTAGGCGTCCGCTGCACGCCCTACCGTTGTTGCCACGCCAATTACCGCCCTCTGTCTATCTGACCGGCGCCTAATTCGGACATTGCCCACCGTCACGTTCGAGACGCGGCCGTCCGATCCGATTAAGCACCAGCGCCCAATTCGCACCGCCCGCGCAGGCCGACAGCGTCAGATTGCGATTGCCCAGCCCCGATGGCTCAAAGCGCACCACGCTATCGACCGGGCTGCTCCCGGTACGGTTCCAAACCCTGACCGCCTCATCGAGCATCCACACCCGAATCACCTCAAGACCCGTGGGCTTATCTGCCATGACCACGGCGCCCAGGCTGAAGTCATCACCGCAGCTTGCCACCGCGGGGCCTGAAGCCAATGGGCACAACAGCGTCGCAACTCCCTGACCTCGCGCGATGTTTCGCGCGGTCATCACCGCGGCATAAAACGACAAGCCCGCTGATTTGGCGCGGGCGTCGTTGATTTGGGCACTGAAACCAGGGAGTGCCACGGTGAGTAGTACTGCGAGGATGGCGAGTGTGACCAGCAGCTCTAGTAGCGTGAAACCGCGCATGTTGTGGTGCCCTTTTTAGCTTTGGGGCAGTTTGGTTTTTAGCGGTGGGGCTTGGGAGATCACTGAGGTTTAGTGATACCAAGTGCACGGATAGGATTCGGTGCCGCGTGTTATTGGCGTGGCTACGCAGTCGATAGATCTCACGTTGCGGGCGATCGCCTAGGGGACGCACCTCCGCCGGTAGTAGCCAGCGGCAGCATAAGCTGCCGTTGGCTACTACCAACGGATGCGCACGGCGATCGTCGCGCTGGAGGTTATTGCCAAGCGTTACACAGGCACTACCGGGGAGACTTACCCCTGTACGACGTTTGCTTGCGAGAAATTCAGAAAAAGCTTCGATGGCCGTGCGGGTTCGCGGGTGGGATCCTGGGCGGCTGTGCCGTTCAGGGTCCTGCCGGCGGAGTCGCGTCAGTCAGGCCATCGATGCTCAAGAGAACTCCGGCCTAACTCAGCGAACAATCAGCCGACGTTAACCGCCGGAATCCGCAACTCCTTCGGCAAAGCGAAAGTGATGTTCTCCTCGCGTCCATCGAGATCTCGTGCCGTACCCTGATAGCGATCGGCCAGCGCATGAATCACCTCTTGCACCAGCGACTCAGGTGCCGAAGCGCCTGCGGTGACACCGACGGATGTTGTGCCCTCAATCCAGGCGGGCTGGATCATCGAGGCGTCGTCGATGAGATATGCCTTGGCACCGCAGCGCTCCGCAAGCTCGCGCAGTCGGTTGGAATTCGAGCTGTTGGGTGACCCTACAACGAGCACCACGTCCGACTGCTCAGCGAGATCCTTAACAGCGTCTTGCCGGTTCTGGGTGGCGTAGCAAATATCATCCTTTCGCGGCCCACGGATATTGGGGAAACGCGTGCGCAACGCCTCAATGACCCGTGCAGTGTCATCGACAGAAAGTGTGGTTTGCGTGACGTAAGCGAGATTGTTGGGGTCGTTG
>JAZBOZ010000195.1:0-2349 GCA_036351405.1 Halieaceae bacterium | reverse complement strand
TGGTTGCAGCCGCTTCTCAACGTTGGATTGTTTCGGGTTTACAGCAATACCGACTATGTCGGCTGCGAGCTGGGCGGCGTGCTCAAAAACATCATTGCGATTGCGGTGGGCATGGGCGATGGTCTCGGCGCCGGTGACAACACCCGGGCGGCACTGATCACTCGCGGCTTGGCGGAAATGACGCGCTTGGGAACGGCGCTAGGCGGACAACCGGAAACCTTTGCCGGTCTCGCAGGTATGGGTGACATGATCGCCACCTGCACCAGCCCCCAGAGTCGCAACCGGCATGTCGGCATGGAACTCGCCAAAGGCCGCACCATCGAAGACATCATTGAGAGCATGCACATGGTCGCGGAAGGGGTGAAAAGTGCGCCCACTGTTATCGAGCTCGCCCGTGAGCACGGGATCGTGCTGCCCATCAGCGAAGACGTGTATCGCGTTGTCACCGGGGAGTCCAACGCCCGAGGGGTTTATCGCGGGCTGCTGAAAGTGGCACCGGGTGCAGAGTCCGAGCCGGGCTGACGCCAATGGCGGGCGCATTTAGGGCTACCCCCTTCGCAACCCCACGTTGAGGAGAATTTGGCAAAGATGCTGAACCACTTACGCGCTTCACGCCACCTGGCAGGGCTGGGTGTCATGGCGAGCCTTCTCGCTGCCTGTGCCACGAGCCCAACCGGACGCAGTCAATTTATGTTGATTTCGCCTGAATCAGCGATTGTGCAGTCCGAAACCGCCTATCTCAGTACGGTCAAAGCGCTCGATGACGAGAACAAGCTATTGGATGATCCTGAGGTCGTCGACCGGGTCGCAGAGATCACCGGTCGGGTCGTGACAGCCGCGGTAAACCGATTCCCCAAAACCCGGGATTGGCAGTGGAGTGTGGCCGTCATCGACGATGATGAGACGGTAAACGCGTGGTGTATGGCCGGTGGTCGTATGGCCGTCTACACCGGCTTGTTCGCCAAACTGAAGCTCACTGATGACGAACTGGCGCAGATCATGGGCCATGAAATTTCCCACGCTCTCGCCAACCATACCGCCGAGCGCATGTCGCGAGCGATGGCCACGATGCTAGGCGTGGCGGCTGTTGGCGTCGCTTCAGACAACAATTCGGCAGCGGTGGGTGGTGCGGCGGTGGCCGCCAAATTGGCGCTGGAACTGCCAAACAGCCGCGTTGCCGAGGCTGAGGCCGATGAAATCGGGATGCGATTGGCGACCGAGGCGGGTTATGACCCCGAGGCAGCCGTCACGCTATGGCAAAAGATGGGCAGCCTTGGCGGTGATCGGCCACCGGAATTTCTGAGCACCCACCCGGCCCCCGAGAACCGTCAGGGAGCGCTCAATGGAATGATCCCCGAGATGCAAGCACTCAACCCCACGCGGGCTAAGCTTCCGGTCACCAGGATCACGATTGCCCGCTAAAAGTCAGAGTCGCCCGCCTCTTCGCGGTCGTCAGCCTCTACGACAACGTGTCAGAGAAGCGGCTAGCCACCTGCGTCGCAGATGCCAGTGGCTTATGCCTGAAGCGCTTGGTGGTATTAAGAAACCTCGCCCCATCGTCGTGCTCACTACCTCGCGGTCTGGCAGTACCTGGGTCTGCGAGCTGTTATCCCGAGGTGCCTGGGCCGGCCCAATCCCCGAGCATTTTCGGCCGGAGCACAGTGCGTGGGCCAAGCAACTTGGCAGTGATGCTTCGGACTTGGCCGGTCTGTTTGCCGCAATTGCCCGACAACTGGATCGGGGTGTTTGCGGTGGAACGAAACTTATTTGGGATGATTTACCAGATTTTCCCACGCTTGCTCGTGCCACGGACTGCAAGCAACTGCTCGCACCGCTACTTGAATTATCACCGCTAATGGTGCGCTTGCGACGTCGCGACCCAATTTCTCAAGCCGTCTCGCGATATCGCTCCGCAACGTCTGGCGTGTACCACCAGTGGGACACGCGTTTCGCGCCGCAACGCCCTGAAGCAACGCGTATCGAGCCACCCTATGATTTTGATTCAATCCTCCATCATCTTGAGGTACTGCAACGCGCCGAAAATCATCTGGACGCACTGTGGGAATTGATCGATGACGACAAATATTCATTGGAGTACGAGCAAACTCGGGCGGATGTAGGCACCCATTTGCTTCCGATTTTGACAGCGGCTACAAACCGGCCGGCCGAATTGGTCGAGGCACGTCTCCAGCACGTGCTTCGAGCCTCGCATCTGCGTGCAACTGACTCGAGCATCGCCCGAGAGTGGGCCGAGCGATTTACAAAGGAGCTATCACCGTGAGGGCGACCGGTTTAGTGTGGCTAACATGCTTGTGGGTCGCAGCAAGCACACTGGGCGGTTGCGGTGAG
>JAZBOZ010000194.1:0-12218 GCA_036351405.1 Halieaceae bacterium | reverse complement strand
GGAGCCAGTGCCGTCGATGTACACCACCTCGTGGGTGAAGGATGCCGCTGGTGCCCCTCGCTTCTTGCTGGTGATGCAGTACAACCTCACCGATATCTACAACTGGGCCGACCGGGTGGTTAGTGATGTGCCAAGGGTGGATCACTACCGCATAGCCTCTGACGGCATGTTTTTGATTGGCGGCGCGCGCTTTAAAGCACTGGAATTTGCAGCCAATCGCGGCTTGGAGGAGAGGAAGCTGGGAGACGTGCTGCCCGAGGTATGGAACGCGGTGAAGAAGCAGCGCTACGGCAGCGTCGAGACTTCTGAGGGGGTTTATCTCTTCAGAAGCCACGCCTCGGACGAAGCCTTGCATGTCGCACGTAATAGCGCCTACGCGATTAGTATCCTTTTCATCCCTAGCGCTGCGCTCTATGCGACGAGTATCTTCGCCGGTTTCCAAGGCGTCGCGCTGATTTTTATCATCTATCTGACGGCTGCCTGGATCGCTGCGGGCTTTTGGCGTCAATTGATGAGCCGCCGAGCACTGGAGTCTAAAGACCAAGAAGTGTCGCGCGCATTAGCCAGATTGGAGCATGTCACGAAATTCGGAGGGCTTGGTCTCCTCGAGATCAATACAGTTACCGGCACCGTTTACGCTAACCCCATATTCTTCCAGATGCACGGCAAGCCGGTGCCCGAGAGCCAGTGTCTACGAACCCGTGATATCCGGCAAATGTTCCCCGGCTATGAATCTCTTCACGACCACCATGCACGTGCTGTCCAACGCCTGATGAAAGGTGAAAAAGCCGAGGCCTTGGATTACGACTTTAAACTGCCTTCGGGCGAGTTTCGGCGTTATCGAATCAGGGTGGCCTTGGCTGAGGACGGGGAACAACAGCTGCGCTCTCGCTCCTTGTACACCGACATCACGGATCTCTATGAACAGCAGCAAGCATTGATTCGATCCGGCGAGCAACAGGCCAGCATGTTCAAGATCATCGCGCATGAACTGCGCACGCCGGCAGCAGCCACCCAGATGATTGTCAGTGAACTGCCAGACGAAGTTCCTGAGAAAAACGAGTTGCGCAGTACCTCGGATCATTTGCTTCACGTCATTGATGATTTGCGTATCACCGTCAATCCCGATGAGCTGATTGATAGCCAACCGGTGCAATTCGACCTGGCTGTTCTCATTCAGGAAGTCGAGCGACAGGTGCGGGCGCTATTTTCAGCATCGAATATGACGCTTGAGATGCCTTTTATCGAGCCCGAAGCAGATCGGTATTTTGCTGATGCGTTTAGGTTGCGGGCGATCATGACCAACCTGCTGCGGAATGCCGCCTACCACAGTGCAGGCACGCGTGCCTGGCTATCTGTGGATGTTACAGCGCTGGATGGCAACAAGGATCGGCTGGTGATTCGAGTCGATGACAATGGGCGCGGCATCCGTGAGCAGGATGTCGCTCGCTTCTTTGCGCCTTTCGAGCGAGGAGATACCCATGTGAGCGGTACGGGTGTCGGTCTACATATTGCCAAGACTTGGGGCGAACTGTTGGGTGGTGAATTGGTTTATCGCCCCAGCGATTTTGGAGGTGCATGCTTCCAGCTCACGCTGACAGTAGAGCGATGTGGACAGGGGGTTGCGGAAGCGCTCAATGAGCCTATCTCGCGTCCATCGTATGACTGGTTAGCGGGTAAACGTGTGCTGCTGGTAGAAGATGACCTCCTTCTCCAAAAGGTCACCGAGCGCATGCTCAGCAAGAGTTACGGGATGACAGTGACGCTGGCAGAGGATGGCACTAAAGGGCTGCGCGCGGTAGAAGCCGAGTCGTTTGACTTAATCATCACTGATTTCTTGATGCCCAATATGGACGGGTTGGACATGATCGCGGCGATTAGGCAAGCAGGTCATACGATCCCGATCATTGGCCTGACGGCCGCGATGGTTGGCGGTGAGCAGGATGCGCTGATTGCCGCGGGCGCCAACAGCGTGCTTATCAAACCGTTGGAGCCCGAGAAATTCGAAGCAGCGATGCGTGTTATTTACGACGGCCAGTGAGGCGCTTGCGCCTCTCACTCGAACATCCGGTTTTCTTTACGCGTCAAACGGCGAAGCCTTTACCGGCCTCAGCCATCGACAGCCGGATCAGTCGGGACGTGTCGACCGCTGCCTGCCGATGCACCACGGCCACGCGGTAATCCGGGTCTGTCACCATTTCCAAAAAAGCATGGGCAGTCGGATAGCGTGCGATGAAGATCAGATCCCAATGCTCGTCCGCAGGTCCGGTAAGCACTGCCTCGAAGTGGCCCCGCCATACGATCTCACCCCCCACTCGCTTGAAAATGGGACCGCTCTCCTCGCCGTATAGCCGGTACGCATCAGCGCCCGTGATGTTGGCACTGACCAGTCGATGGTCTTCGGGATAGCAGGCCTGATTTCGCAGCCGTACCTGGTTGAGCATGAAAATGGGGTGATCACGGTCGAGCTGTTTGAACTTGTCGAATTGCTCCCGCGTCGGGTCTACGTGGTGCTCGCTCATGAGTGTCCTCCGTTTTTAATCGCTAAGGTGTCCCACAGCGATGGGGGAAGGTCAACCTTCTCGAGCTAAGGTAAACTGCGCATCTCATGATGAGTCGGAAGAAAACCACCGTGCGCGAACTCGTAGAGCAACATATTCAAGATCACCAACGTGTGGTGGCTAAGCTGGCGGCCCTGGCACCCGGCATCGCCAGTTGGGGGCAGCGGGTCGCGACCGCGCTGGCCGCAGGTCGACGGGTTTTTCTCTGTGGTAACGGGGGTTCAGCGGCAGATGCCCAACATATAGCGGCTGAGCTGGTCGGGCGTTTCGTGGGGGATCGACGGTCATTGCCTGCCATCGCGTTAACGACCGATACCTCTGCTTTGACTGCAATCGCGAATGACTATGGCTATGAGGCGGTTTTCTCCCGTCAGCTTGAGGGCTTGGCGCAGCCGGGTGACGTACTTATTGCGATCTCTACATCGGGTAATTCGGGCAATGTATTGGCAGCCGCGCGCACCGGTCGGTCCATGGGCGTCGAGGTTCTGGGGTTGCTGGGCGGCAGCGGTGGTGAACTGCTCGAGGCTTGTGACGACAGTCTGGTCGTGCCCTCAACAACCACAGCCCGGATTCAGGAATGCCATATCATGATCGGGCACATGCTCTGCGATGTGGTGGAAACCGCGTTGGAGCTCAAGCCGGTTGAGTGATCTCTCGGGGATGGATTCCACCGTGTCGCAGAAAGGGCGCCCTGCCGCATTTATTGACCGTGACGGCGTGATTAATCGCGACCACGGCTATGTCTCTGATTGGGATGCGTTTGAATTTTTACCCGGCGTTGTTGAGGGATTGCGCACATTACAGTCGCTAGGTTTTCAACTCATCGTAGTGACAAACCAATCGGGTATTGGTCGAGGTTATTACGATGAGGAGGCTTTCCAGTCGCTGAGCGCACAAATGTCCGCATGGTTTGCTGAACGAGGCGTCGAGATCACGGGTGTTTATTTTTGCCCCCATCACCCCGTCGATGCCGTCGCTGGCTACCGTGGGGCGTGCCAGTGTCGGAAACCGGAGCCCGGCATGTTGTTGCGTGCGGCTAGTGAACATGCTCTAGCTCTCAATCGATCGATCATGATTGGTGACAAGCCTTCAGATATTGAGGCCGGCAAGCGCGCTGGTGTTGCCCGCTGTTATCAGGTCACTGACGGTGCTGCTCACGCGGATGCGACGCCCGTGGATTCGCTGCTTAATGCCGCATCGATCGAGCAGGCGTTGGCTCACTGACATCTACCTATCTCCGCGGCCGCCCTCTGATTGCGGTCGAGTTTGCGCGGCCGTTGATGCTTTAAGCTGGTTGCTAAAACTCGTAACCCAAGCGTTCGATGTCTGCTGCAAAGTGTTGCGCAACTAGGTCGCGGGTCGATTCATCATAGTATTCCCGGTATCGCGTCCGATCGGTCGCCTTACGCTTGTGAGGCAGTTCCTTTCTCGGAATTCCAATGTGATCACACACCGTATCGAAATCAGCTTTTAAGCTTTCGTAGCGGCCAATAAAGTCCACGATGAGGTTGCCGTGGAGATCAATCAGGTAATCGGTCTGCGGTGTGATTGAGGTATCGATGTGGTACTGCCATGGGCGTTCCGGGTCGAGTTTGCGGCGTAAGAACTCGGCAAACGACTCATTGGGTTCAAGCAGGTGCGGTCGTTCGCGCTTGATATGGTGATAAGAGCTGACTTGCAGATCCCAGGGGTTTCGTACGAACGCGAACTTGAACAGAGAGTCATAGAATTCGCGCGGTAGCATTTCCTGCGCTGTGATCGCTTTGCAGTGGCGAGGCAGTTTGATCGCCACCTCGTGATTAACAAGCCCACTGAGCTTACTGGCGATGAACTGTGGCAGGTAATACGGGTCTCGCCAGCGATAACTTTGCAGCGCACCGCGCACGCTGGTGCCCCCGGTTTTGGCGATATGAACGAAGAGAAAGCGATAGCGGTGTGACAGCAGCATAAATTCAATGACCCGTAGCAATGCCCAATGCCTTTAAGTACGCCATGGCACTGGTCGCAGCATGATACTCCGCAACGGCCGCTCGCAGCGTATCTCGGGGTGGCGGCGTATCAAGCATCGATTCAATAGCCAGCGCCATCGCAGCATCATCACCCATAGCGACCAGTGGCGCGATTTTCCCGTCATCAAGCAGTTCTCTCGGTCCACTCGGGCAGTCGGTGCTCACCACTGGCGTGCCCAAAGCCATGGCCTCAGTCAGGCTATTGGGCGAGCCCTCCCAGCGTGAGCTCAGCACAAACACGTTGGCCCTTCGCATCCAGCACCAGGGATTGTCGCGAAAGCCTGGGAGCGCAAACTTATCGGAGATGCCGAGTGCCTGCGCTTGATGGATCAGCGCCTCGCGGTCACCACCATCGCCCAGAATGACGAGTCGCGCATCGCGTTTGCTACAGACTTGGGCAAAGGCTCGAAGCAAAGTAGGGAAGTCTTTTTGCCGTGTTAGGCGTCCAGCGCCGAGAATGACTGGCGCATCATCTTGATGGAAAAAGGGGTGATCAACCGGCGCCTCAGATTGGTCGAGTAGTGAGTCGGTGACCACGGGATTTCGAATGACTTGCAGTGCAGGCAGATTCAAGCCTGTAACCTGGCGAATATCGTCCGCCACTCCCTCGGAGACGGCAACGATGGCCTGCAGCTGCGGGTAGAATCGACGCATGGCTCCGTACCAGTTGCGCCGTCTGAGTCGGCTGCTACTGGCGAGCGCCGCAGAAACGGTGGTGCCGAGCCTTCCTCCCATCGGCGTGTCGGTGCGAGCGAGCTTTCTGGCACGCAGCGCCGCGATGATGGCCCGGTGCTTCACTGCCAACAGCGCGTCAGGCCGCTCGCGTCGCAAATAGCGCGCTACCTCAAAAACGCTGGTGGCGGTGTGTTGTGTTCGCAGCGGAATGTGTCTCGCTCCGGCGGGTAGCGCAGCGATATGTGGGCCGCGGTACTTGATCAGCAGCAAGTCTACGTCGATGCCCATCTCGACCATGGCTGTGGCCAAGTTGGCGATCATGCGTTCAACCCCTCCCTGACCTGAGAAGGAGACGAGAATGGCTAATCGGGGACGGGACACGGGGTTTGCACGGTTGCTGACAAAGTGCACAGGTTATCACGGTGAAGGTGCACGAGCCCGTGTGGCGCAGGTAAACTCTGTCTGCATTTATTCGGATACCCCAGTAACTTGAGACTCCCCCTTTTGGCAGGCCAACGGTTGGCGCTGGTGTTTTGGATCGCGCTAGTGGTAGGTCTCGCCGTGGGCTCGGTGACCCGACAGGCGATCTGGCTGCTGGCGTTGCTGGGTTTGCCCCTGCTCATATCTGGCCGTCGATGTTTGTGGCAGCAAGGTTTGTGGCGACGCTGGGTCTTCTGGTGGAGTTTGTTCGCTGTGCCGATTGTGTTGGCAATGCCCGACGCGGTTGATCCGGAACGCGGCATGCGTGCAGCGATCAGAATGCTCAGCTATTTGTTAATGGGGGTCGTCATTTTTCGCTGGCCCTTGGCGAAATCCGACCAGTCTCGCTATGTGTTGTGGTCAGGGGCCCTGCTATCGCTATTGCTGGTCGATGGCATGGTGCAGTTCATCGTCGGTTTCAATGTCGGGGGAGAGCCGCTGTATCAGGATATTCGTTACGGCCAACGTATCACCGGTTTTCTGGGTATTGATTACGGCTGGGTGATTGCGGTGTTGTCGCCGTTTATTCTTGAAGCTGCCCGCGTGGCTGGCCGGTCGGGTTGGTTTTTCTGGGTCGCGGTCCCGTTGCTTTTGATCGCGGTGTTACTGAGCGGCAGTCGTGCATCGGCTTTATTGATGTTGACAGGGTGGGCCGTCTACGTCGCGCTGCTATGGGCTCGCCTTGGGTTTGGGCCGGCGAGGCAATTCATGCATCCGCTGCTTGCGGCCTGCGTATTGGCCCTGACCGCAGTGTTCATTGACCCTGACCTCAACCAGCGCTGGACCGATGCGCTGGGCGTCTTCGCAGCAGACCCTGCGCGATGGGATGAGGCGCTTTCGTTGCGCCCTAGCTTGTGGTCGGCCGCGCTGTCAGTGTTTCAGGAGCACTGGGTCAATGGTGTGGGTTTGCGAGGGTTTGGTGAGGTCGCCGCAGCCGACTTGGCCTCGGTGGATGGTTTGCCCGACAAGCCACAGGGGTGGTCGCCACATTTGGCGGTGTTGGAAGTCGCCACGAATCTCGGCGTCATTGGCCTTATCGCTTACTGCGGGTTTTATGCGAGTTTGGTGCGGTGGATTGCACTCGCGCCGATCTCGACGCTTGCACCGGGTTTGAGTGCCGCTTTGGCGTTTTTCCCACTTGGCAGTACGCTGCCGCTGTTCTCGATGCGTGTGATGAGTGTTGCCTGGCTTTGCCTTGCGATGGCGCTGGTGCTCGCGCGTGAGCAGCAACAACAAGATGATGAGGCTGCGGTAGCATGTGTGGGATAGCGGGATGGTTTGGGCGTGAGCCGCGGTTGCCCGACCGACAGGAAACAATCTTCGACCGGCTCCGCCACAGAGGGCCTGACGGCGAGGGCGTCTATCGCAACCCGGGGGTGATTCTCTATCACTCGCGGTTGTCCATTATCGATCTCAACGGTGGCACCCAGCCACTATTGACGAGCGATGGTCGCTACGCGCTCGTCGCGAATGGTGAGATTTATAACCACGTTGAGCTGCGCGCCGAATTGGAAGCTGCTGGTGCTGATTTTCGTACGCATTCTGATTGTGAGGTCATTCTTCACGGCTATGCGATCTGGGGTGAGGCGATTCTCAAGCGGCTCGAGGGCATGTATGCGTTTGCATTACATGATGTGATCCGTGACGAGCTGCTATTAGCTCGAGACCCCCTAGGCATGAAGCCGCTGTATCTGTCCCGACAACCTTTCGGCGTGGCGTTTGGTTCCGAGATCAAGGCGATCCTGCCCATGTTGCCCAGTGCTGCGGCCGTCGCGCCGTTACCTTTGGTGCAGTATTTTGAAACCCAGCACAGTCTTGGTCGCGATACCGTCTTTGAGGGTATCGAGCGGGTTCGACCTGGTGAGGCGGTTTTGCTTGAGCAGGGTGCCGAGAAGCGTCGTTGGTGGCACTGGCGATTGGATGAGGTCGTCCCCAGCGTACCCGATGACCCGGTGGCGCAGCTCGATGAGTTGATGGAGACAGTGTTTACCCAGCATCAGCGCAGTGATGTGCCGATTGGTTTGTTCCTCTCGGGAGGGGTTGATTCGACCGTGCTCCTTGGGCTGATGCGGCGTTATGGTGTCGACGATATCAATACCTTCTCGCTCGGTTTTCCGGGCTCCAGTGTGGGCGACGAGTTGCAAACCGCCACGCGGCTTGCGCAGCATTTTGGCACCCGTCATCACGTAATTACACCGGACGCCGATGCGCTGCTGCAGCGTTTCGTGCATACGATATGGGCCGCTGACGAGTTGATGCGTGATTGGGCCAACCTGCCAACCAGCCTGTTGGCGGAAAGCGCCAGTGAGCACATGAAAGTCGTGTTCTCCGGCGAGGGTGGTGATGAGGTATTTGCCGGCTACGGTCGTTACAGAACCAGTGCCAGCGAGCGATGGTTGAAAAGCCTCATGTATCCGGGTACCGGGGGCTTTAGAGCCCGGGGCGATCTTCGCGGTCGTTTAGCCGGGCAGGTGCTGGGTCCTGCGCTGCTGTCCGTTCATGATGCGTGGCGGCAGCCGTTGGTTGACAGCTGGTCCTCCTATCCGCGCAGTTGGTCGGCGTTGCAGAAGATGCAGGCACTCGATCTCCAGCACGCCTTGCCCGATAACCTACTCACCAAAGCCGACAGAATGCTCATGGCGCATGGTGTCGAGGGGCGTATGCCGTTTGTCGATCGGCGTGTCGTTGAGTTTGGTTGGGCTTTACCCGACGCTTTGAAGCGAGACGCTCGAGAAGGCAAAAAGATTCTGAAGCGCTGGGCCGCGACCTTCATGCCTGCCGAGCATTTCGCGGCGGGCAAGCGAGGCTTTTACGTGCCGATTCGCGACTGGTGGCAGGGTGAACGCCTGACTCGCTTGGGTCAGGTATTAGCCGCGAATGAGGCCATACAAACGTGGTGTCATCCCAAAGGCGTAGCCCAATTGGTCGAGCGCCAGTCGGCTAAAGGCGATAGCGCCCGAATGCTGATGACACTGCTGCAGTTTGCGATTTGGCACCGGCTGTTTATCGAAGGGGCGGGCGATGCGCCCCCCGAGCGCGTCGATCCTCTCGATTTTCTTGAGGGGGCCTGAGTCGGTGGCAAAGAAGGTATTGATCATTCGCCTCAGTGCGATCGGTGATGTGGTGTTTGCTTCACCGCTGATCATGTCGGTACGCCGTCGATGGCCCGAGGCGCATCTTGCATGGCTGGTAGAACCAGCAGCCGCGCCGCTGCTGCAAGCGAACCCCGCACTGGATGAGGTCATTTTATGGCCCAAGGCCGAGTGGAAGGCGCTGTGGAAGGCACGGCAGTATCGAGCGTTGTGGCGCGTTGTCACTAAATTCCGTCGAGAGCTGCGCGCCAAGCAGTTTGATCTGGTACTCGATGTGCAAGGTTTGCTCAAAAGTGCGCTGATGGCTTGGTTCACGGGCGCTTCGCAGCGTTTGGCATTGGACTCGGGTGAGCCCACTGGATTCCTGGTGACGGCCAAGCTTAAAAAGCCCAACTCGGACCGTATCGGCTCTGAATATTTGGCTTTTGCCCAATGGGCGGACCTCGACCCCGGCGATTTCGCGATGTCGGTGGCATTGAGCGATCGGGCTCAGGCCGTACGTCAGGTGGAACAGGAGCAAGGCGACTACGTTGTGCTGTGTCCATTCACCACAAGACCGCAAAAACACTGGCGCGATGATGGCTGGCGTCAGCTTTCCCACAGGTTGTCCGAGCGGGGTTATCGCGTGTTGTTGCTCGGTGGGCCGGGTGACATAGAGGCAGCGCGCGGTATCGTTGACGGCACGCTGCTTGAGAGTCGAGTGGGGGCCGCGCGACTTGATGAGACCGCTGCACTTATTGCTGGCGCGAGCGCGCTGATCGGTGTCGATACGGGACTGACGCACATGGGTATCACCTTCGGTGTACCTACGGTCGCGTTATTCGGTTCGACCTGTCCTTATCGCCGCACAACGCGCGCAAACGCTCGTGTGATTTACCACGATCTGCCTTGTGCGCCTTGCCGACGGAATCCAACCTGTGATGGGCGTTTCGACTGTTTGGCAGGGATCACCGCTGAAGAGGTGCTACAGGAACTCGAGCGCGCCATGACAGCCGATGCAGCGCTGCTGATCGAGCCTGTGTAACGAGAGCAAGTTGCTGCGAGCGCTGTGCTAGCATCGCCCGCGAGTTGAAGAGAGTCGAATATGCGCGTAGCCCCTGATTTTTCTCGTGTCAAAGCCGTTGTGCTGGGCGATGTGATGCTGGACCGGTTTTGGACGGGCGGTACCGATCGCATCAGCCCCGAAGCGCCAGTACCCGTTGTGCGCGTTTCTGATTGCGAGGGTCGCCCTGGTGGTGCCGGTAACGTAGCGGTGAACCTTGCCGTGCTCGGTGCCGATGCGGCTTTGATGGGCTTGGTTGGCAAGGATGAAGCGGCAGCGGAGTTGAGGTCTGCGGTGGAGTCCGCCGGAGTACGCTGGTTGGTCACACCCTGCGCAGGAGAGACGATCGTCAAGTTGCGGGTCCTCAGCCGCCATCAACAGCTGCTGCGTATGGATTTTGAGCGTAGCCTTGCTGACTACGCTGATGACTTGTTTACAGGTTACGTCACCTCACAATTGACTGACTGCGATGTGGTGGTCCTGAGCGATTACGCCAAAGGCACGCTGTCTCAGGTGCAAACGTTGATCAGCGCTGCTCGAGCCCAGGGTAAGCCTGTGCTGGTCGATCCCAAAGGTTTGGATCTCGCACGCTATCAGGGCGCCACGCTGCTGACGCCGAATTTGTCGGAGTTCGAGGCGGTGGTGGGTCGCTGCGAAAACGACGCGGTGCTGGTGGAGCGGGGCGAGGCGCTGCGAGAGTCGCTGGCGCTTGATGCGCTGCTGATTACTCGGAGTGAGCGCGGCATGACATTGCTGCAGCGGGGCGAGCCGCCTTTGCATTTGCCCGCGCGAGCCCGTGAGGTCTACGACGTCACCGGGGCCGGGGACACGGTTATTTCCGTATTGGCTGCCGCGCTTGGCGCGGGAGAAACGCTGCCTGCGTCCACGGCTTTGGCCAATGCGGCTGCGGGCGTCGTCGTAGGCAAAGTCGGCACTGCCGCTGTGACCCGAGACGAACTTAACACCGCGCTGGCGCGGGATCTGGGCGAGTCGCTTACGGATGCAGGTAACGTTTTGGATGAGGCGACCTTGCTGGATAAGGTTGCCCAGGCTCGGGCGTCAGGAGAGCGGCTGGTCATGACCAATGGCTGCTTTGACTTGTTGCACCCGGGCCACATTGCTTATCTGCGAGAGGCGAGAGCCCTGGGCGACCGTCTGATTGTGGCGGTGAATGATGATGCGTCGGTACGCCGACTCAAGGGAGACTCCCGCCCCATCAATGGCCTATCAGCGCGGATGAGCGTGCTTTCGGAGTTGCGCAGTGTCGATTGGGTTGTCCCGTTCTCTGAAGATACGCCGGCACGAGTGATCGGTGAGGTGCTGCCCGATGTCCTGGTCAAAGGGGGCGACTATCAGCCGCAGGACATTGCGGGATACGACGCGGTCGTCGCCGCGGGCGGTGAGGTGAAGGTGCTTTCTTACATCGAAGGCCATTCGACCACGGATATCATTGAGCGGGCTCGGCACTAGAGTTTAGTAGACCCTCTGTAAACTGACAGTTAGCGTCAGATGATGTCGGACTTTCTCCGTTAGCGTACGTTCTCAGTCACGGCTCACAACGACCGCAATCGGCCAGCAGCGGCCTTTCGCCCGGCGCCAACTTCATGTGAAGTCTCAACTCACGGACTACGGCTGCGGCGCCATCAAATGCCTGAGTGGGACTGTAGCTTCTCGATAAATGCCGTCAATTCCGGAATGACGATGTGATGCGCGTCCTCCTGAATAAAATGTCCTGCGCTGTCGACTCGCATGACATGTGCATTAGGCAATGACTGCAGCCACATCTTGTCCAGCGTCTCCCGACTGAAGGCGACGTCCTGCATCGGCCAGACAATTTTCACCGGTTTATTGGCGAACGCTGCCGCGAGTTTTGCGCCCTCTTCGGCGACGAAGTCGCTGATTGGCCCCTCTGGTCCCGACGGTATCTGACGCGGTAATGCCAGTATTCCGGTTCTTGACGACCAGTCCGGGTGCGGTGCCAGGTACGCGGCCCTGTCCAACTCAGTAAGGCATGACCGGTCATACAGACCCGACTGAAACAGGAAGCCTTTGACAAACGCGTGTGCGCCTTTGACCAGTATTTCGCCGATGCCCGGTGTTCTAAAAGCGCGCAAAATCGCAGGAAGCGGCACTTTCGCTCTCGGACGCTGGAAGAAAGTGTTGAGAATAAACAAGCCGGCGACCCGCTCCGGGTGACGGGCCGCCCAGGTCAGCCCGATCGGTCCGCCCCAATCCTGCACCACAACCACGGCGTTGCTCAGGTTCAGTGATTCCAGCAGTGCCTCACAGCGCTGCGCATGGCCGGGAACTGAGTACGCGGATGTTCGCGGCGGCTTGTCCGAGCGACCGAATCCCAGAT
>JAZBOZ010000193.1:0-2261 GCA_036351405.1 Halieaceae bacterium | reverse complement strand
ATCATGCTGTGTACGCTGCAGGGCCTGCAGGAAATAGAAATTGATCTGGGCGATAGCAGCAGCGCCAGCGGCAATGAGCTGTGCCCAGCGCTCGAACTCCACGAAATCATCGCAACCGGCGTGGCAGACGCGGGTCTCGATCACAACGCAGCGATTGTTCCACGCGTGGTTGCCTGGGCGCCCCGCCCTACGCCGGACTACCGCAGCGAAAATTACCCCGCCTTCAGTGGACGTGCACCACCCCTGGTCTGATTGCTCCTCAAAACGCGATCAATCAGCTTAATCAGGGAAAACACAATGCGAATCCAATACGAACGCGCCATGAGTTTGGCGCTGCTGGCTTGTGCCGTACACGCGCAGGCTAACAATGACGAGCGCCTGGAAACCGTGACGGTCACGGGCCAAGCACTCCCCGCCGCCATTACTACGCTCTCCAACAGTGATCTGCGGCCCGCCAGAGACACGGGCGACGCGCTCCGCGACCTACTGGGTGTCTCAGGTTCGAGGATGGGCGGTCATGGTATTGATCCGGCCATTCGCGGTCTGAGCCAAACACAGCTCAATATCCTGCTCGACGGCGCTTATGTGCACGGTGGATGCCCCAACAGAATGGACCCACCCACATCCTACGCCGGCGCCGCCGCTTTTCAGGAGATCACCATCATCCGTGGTACCCAGACGCTGGAGTATGGCGGTGGCGGCCCTGGCGGCACCATTTTGTTCGAGCGCCGCAACGAGCCTCTGGCACCCGGCGAGTCAATCCGCGGGCAAATCAACGGATTCTGGCGTGACAACGACTCCGCCGGTGAACTGGGGGCTGATGTCACCCTCGGAAGTGAGGATGCCTTCCTGCGCTTGATCGCGGGTCGCACCGATGCCGATAACTATCGCGACGGAAACGGTGACCGAATCCGCTCGAGCTATACCGAAACCACCGGCGGCGTCATTCTCGGCTACCGCTTCGAGCGGGCAGGACAGGTAGAACTGTCCTACGATCTGCAGAGGACCGACGACGCGCTCTTCCCCGGCGCCGGGATGGACTCCCCCGAGTCGGAAAACCGCACAACGCGACTCAAGTACACCGCCACTGACCTTGGGCCGTTGGCTACAGTGAAGTTCGAGGCCTATCAGGCGCAGGTCGATCACGTGATGGATAACTATTCATTGCGTGATAACACCGGCATGCTAGCGCGAGCACCATCCACATCGGACACGACCGGCGGACGCCTGGTAGTGACCCGTATCACGGGACCGCGAACGTGGAAAATGGGTGTCGATATCCAGAACAACAGCCGCTCAGCGCGCCGCTGGATTGATAACGGGCCGATGCCCATGCTCAATTCCACGCTCTGGCCGGACGTTGATATCGATCAGACCGGCGTATTCGGCGAAATGGAACACGGCCTCGCCGGCGGCTACAATCTCATTGCGGGCCTGCGCTATGACCACGTCACTTCCGACGCACGACAAGCCGACCTGGACCCTGCCGGGATGCCAATGAGCCCCAATATGCTCTATGCCATCTACTACGACGGCGCCAGCGCTGAGTCGCGCACCGACCACAATTGGGGTGGATTATTGCGACTCGAGCACACCGCAGACGATGGCCAGTTCGGCTGGTATGCGGGTCTTGCGCAGTCTATGCGCACACCTGACGCTACGGAGCGCTACATTGCCTCCAACGGCATGACCCCTTCGGGCCGCTGGGTAGGCAATCCCAACCTCGAACCCGAGCAGCATCGACAGCTTGAAGTCGGCGCCATTGCTCAAATGGGTGCGCTGGAAGCGGACTTATCGCTGTATTACAACGATGTCGAGGACTTCGTACTCCGTGACAGAGCCCTTCTGGAAGGCAACAACGCGACCATATACCGCAACGTCAACGCGACACTTATGGGCGGTGAAGCGCGCTTCACCTGGACCATCGATCGCAACTGGACCGCGCAGTTCGGAGCTGCTTACGTTTACGCCGAAAACACCACGGACGATCGTGCGCTAGCACAGATCCAACCGCTGGAAGGATTTGCCCGTCTCGATTGGCGCAATGCTGACTGGGAGGCAACGGCCAATCTGCAAGCACAGGCGACACAGTGGCGAGTCGATCTGGATTCCTCAACCGGTATCGCAGGACAGGGACTGGATGTTCGTGAGACGCCCGGCTGGAGTGTGCTGAATCTTTCAGCGCGCTATCGCTTCATGGATGGCTGGACGGCTGAAGTCGGCATCGATAACGCTCTGGACAAGGCGTACAGCCAGCATCT
>JAZBOZ010000192.1:0-9219 GCA_036351405.1 Halieaceae bacterium | reverse complement strand
CCCAGGGCGCGTGGTGTGTCCCAATCCCTTCTATCAGATCTACGAAGGGGCGGCCCTTCTCGCAGGCACTACGCCGCGATTTATTGCTGCCACCGGGGACACAAACTTCCTACCGGATTTTGCATCGGTATCGGATGATGACTGGCAGCGCTGCGAGCTCATGTATGTGTGCAATCCCGGCAACCCCTCGGGCGCAGTGATCGACATCGACGGCCTCAAAAGCCTGATCGAACGGGCGATCGAATTTGACTTCACCATCGCGAGCGATGAGTGCTACAGCGAAATTTATGGTGATGAAGACGCACCGCCGCCCGGATTGTTACAGGCGGCCGCGGAACTTGGCCTGTCGGACTACCAGCACTGCCTCGTCTTTCACAGCCTTTCCAAGCGCTCGAATCTTCCCGGACTGCGATCAGGGTTCGTTGCTGGAGACGCAGATTTACTGGATCGGTTCTTTGCCTACCGCACCTATCATGGTTGCGCGATGCCACAGCATCATCAGTTGGCCAGTATCGCGGCCTGGCAGGATGAGACCCATGTCAGGGAGAATCGGCAGCGCTATCGCGACAAGTTCGATGCCGTGCTGCCCATTTTGTCTGAGGTGCTGCCGGTCGTCCGGCCTGCTGCAGGCTTCTATTCTTGGCCCAGAACACCGATGGATGACGAGCAGTTTGCTCGCCGACTGCTGGAGGCTTGTCATGTCAGCGTGCTACCGGGCCAATATTTGGGGCGCTCCGTGTCGGGTATTAACCCGGGCGCAGGACATGTCAGGCTCGCGTGGGTCGCGGATCAGGCGGATTGCGTTGAAGCCGCTGAGCGCATTGCAGCGCTGGGGAGAGCCGGGTGGTGAGTAAAGTGGCAGCAAAAAATAACGGGAGCAAAAATCCGTTGCCTGCTGGGAACCCGAAACCTACCAAGAACCTCACTAAAGCCGAGCGCATCGCTTTTATCGATGAGCGCCTGCAGGCGCTGTACCCGAATCCACCGGTGCCGCTCGACCACAAAGACCCTTTTACGCTGCTCGTGGCCGTGTTGCTCAGCGCCCAGTGCACCGATGAGCGAGTCAATCAGGTAACGCCGGCATTGTTCGCAGCCGCAGACAATCCGGCAGCGATGATCCAGCTCAGTGTCGAAGAGATCCGCGGCATCATCAGGCCCTGCGGGCTGTCGCCGCAAAAGTCCAAGGCCATCCACCGCCTCAGCGAAATGCTGCTGGAGAGTTATGGTGGTGAAGTGCCTGCAGATTTCGACGCGCTTGAGTCACTGCCGGGCGTGGGCCACAAGACCGCGAGCGTGGTAATGGCGCAGGCGTTTGGCGTCCCGAGCTTTCCCGTCGACACTCACATCCACCGACTCGCACAGCGTTGGGGGCTCAGCCGGGGACGTAACGTCACAGAAACGGAGCGCGATCTGAAAAAAGCCTTTGCCAAGGCACGCTGGAACGACCTGCACCTGCAAATTATTTTTTATGGCCGGGAGTTTTGCACCGCCCGCGGCTGCGATGGACGCGTCTGCGACATCTGTCGGACCTGTTACCCGCTGCGCAAGCACCCAAAGCAACTGCACAAACCCTGAGAAATACCGAGCCCGCGATATTCGAGCGGCCAAAATTAGCGGCGGCAGGCTCTCTTTTTGCTACGCTACGCACGGAGGTAGAGCGATGAGCACCACACTTTACGGCATCCCCAACTGCGACACGGTGCGCAAAGCGCGCAAGTGGTTTGACGCACAAGGCATCGATTACGACTTCGTGGATTTTCGCGAGACGCCAGTCTCCGAGGCACGTATAAAGGACTGGCTGACACAAGCGGGCGCCCCGCTGCTCAACAAACGCAGCACCACGTGGAAGCAACTGGATGAGGACGCGCGCATCGCAGCCGAAGCCGGCGATGTGGTCCCTCTATTGCTCGCCAACCCCACACTGATTAAGCGCCCCGTTCTCGAGCACAATGGTCGAGTGACCGTGGGCTTCAAGGCTGAAGATTACGCCACCACTTTCGGCGTCTGAGGAGACATCATGAGCGCTGTACATGCATTCGGTTTGGGCATTGCCAGCCAGAACCATCTGGGAGAAACCCTCGATGTTTTCTACCCCCAGCCCCTCGCCAATCTCAGTGGCGACCTGGCGGCTGTAGTTCGGGAAGTGAACGGCTCTCTGGATGCCCCCGCACTCCATGAATTGGCCACAGCATTCGATAGCGTCAACTGCGCAGAACAGGCGGCGCTGGCGAGAAAACTGACGGACAGCCAGCATCGCGTTGTCGCGACAACTTTGATCGAGAACACCGTGCCGTCTTCGGTAGAGGACGCGTACCTGAAACTGCACCTGCTTTCGCACCGGCTGGTGCGGCCACACGGCACCGAGCTTGACGGACTGTTTTCGCTGTTACCCAACGTGGCATGGACCGATCAGGGCCCCATCGATCTGCGCGAGCTCCCGGCTCGACAGCTCGATGCCCGTCTACGCGGTGAGGTCCTCGAAGTATCGAGCGTGGACAAATTCCCCAAGATGACCAATTACGTCGTCCCTGCCGGGGTTCGCATTGCGCACACGGCGCGCGTCCGGCTCGGCGCCTATCTCGGCGAGGGCACCACGGTCATGCACGAAGGGTTTATCAACTTCAACGCCGGCACTGAAGGTCCCGGCATGGTCGAGGGCCGAATCTCCGCAGGTGTATGGGTCGGTGGCGGCTCGGATTTGGGCGGTGGTTGCTCGACCATGGGGACGCTCTCTGGTGGCGGCAATATCGTCATCTCAGTCGGCAAGGAGTGCCTGATCGGTGCCAACGCAGGTCTGGGTATCCCGCTGGGTGATCGCTGCACCATTGAGGCCGGCTTGTTTATCACTGCAGGCACCAAAGTCACCGTATTGGATGGCGCACGCCAGCCCGTAGAAACCGTATCAGCCAAGGATCTATCCAACCGTTCGGATCTCTTGTTCCGCCGTAACTCGACCACCGGTGCCGTCGAGTGTTTGACCAATCGCTCCGCTATCGAACTCAACGAGACGCTGCATGCCAACAACTGAGTACGGTCGCGCCGCCATCGAACTGTGTGAGGCGCTGATCAGTAAAGCCTCAATCACACCCGAAGATGCCGGCTGTCAGGCGCTGATGATCGAGCGGCTCGAGGCCGCGGGCTTTCAAGCGGAGCCCATGCCCTCGGGTGAGGTTTCTAACTTCTGGGCAACTCGCGGCGGTGACGGTCCCACGTTGGTATTTGCGGGGCATACGGATGTTGTGCCCACGGGTGACCTTGCGCTTTGGCACAGCGATCCCTTCGTACCCACAGTGCGTGACGGGCTGCTATTCGGCCGTGGCGCCGCCGATATGAAGGCCAGTCTTGCGGCCATGGTGGTGGCCGTCGAGGCCTTTGTCGCTGAGCACCCGGCGCACGGTGGGCGCATCGGTTTCCTGATCACTTCTGATGAGGAGGGGCCCGCGACTGAAGGTACCGTGCATGTGCTGCAACAACTTCGCGAACGCGGCGAATCCATCGACTGGTGCGTGGTGGGAGAGCCATCGAGTCGCGAACGGCTTGGGGACA
The DNA here is from genome assembly GCA_036351405.1 of Halieaceae bacterium. Classification (GTDB taxonomy): domain Bacteria; phylum Pseudomonadota; class Gammaproteobacteria; order Pseudomonadales; family Halieaceae; genus Luminiphilus. Next base: position 5,673 of record JAZBOZ010000192.1, on the reverse strand, counting down.
CCATCAAAAATGGGCGTCGAGGTTCACTCAATGCGACGATTACGGTGCATGGCAAACAAGGGCATGTGGCCTACCCCCACCTCGCCGACAACCCTATTCACCGTGCAATGGGTGCGCTCGATGCCATCGCCGCGATCGAATGGGATCGCGGTAACGCCTGGTTCGACCCAAGCTCCTTGCAGTTCACCAACGTGCAATCGGGCACCGGTGCCAGCAATGTGATCCCGAACGATCTCACCGCCACGCTCAACATCCGCTTTTCACCAGAAATCAGTGAAGTCGAAATCCGCAGGCGTTGCGAGCAGGTACTCCGTGACCACAAGGTCCCCTGTGATATCGAATGGCAGCTGAGTGGTGAGCCGTTCATCACCGAACCCGGTGCATTGGTGTCAGCAGTGAGTGACAGCATCGAGGAAGTGATGGGTGAGGCGCCTGAATTGTCGACCTCCGGTGGCACATCAGACGGTCGGTTCATTGCGCCCATGATGGGCTGTCAGCTGGTTGAGCTCGGCCCCATCAACGCATCGATTCACCAAATCAATGAGCATGTCCGTATAGATGACATACCCCGCCTCACGAAAATCTATCACGGGGTGCTGACGCGACTGCTGCTGGGCTAACCTGAGCCAACCCGGCCAGGAGTAAGCCCTCAATGGATGGGTCCTGGTGCTCAGAAACCCTCAAAGAGCGCAGTCACTACTGAGCGAGGTTGGCTATGCAGATCCTGCGCCGTTACCTCAGCTTGTAAAAACCGTACACCGGGTAAGTCGCCGAGTGCTGCAGTAAAAGCCCTCATGAAGGCGCTGGCTCCCTCCGCGAGCGCAGATCGCTTGCGACTCGTGCCATCGGCCGTGACCCATAGCGTGAGGCATGGCACAGATTCCCTGCTGTTCTCAGTGTCTGCATCGGGCGCTGAAAGCGACACGGCGCTTTTCGCCAGCGTTAAAAACGTCGCGATCGACGCATTTAGCTGCGACAAATCTTCATCGAGACCGCGCGCCGGGAAGCCCTCAGCGCCGTCGGCATCAAGCCCTTCGTCTTTGAGCACGTGCAAGACAGCGGTAAACGGACCCTGCTGGCGATACAGATCGCCAATCAGCCCACGCCCCGCCGCTGAGCCGGGATCGGCCACTCGGTGCAGCCGGCCGGGTTCATCAACCGGTGTCTCACCCGGTGACACCGACACGACACCAACACCCGGCCCAGTCCTGGGCTCAACCCACGCTTGCGCAATAGTCTCGACCCAATCGGGTACTGCGCCCACCACCATGATTTTGCTCAAGCTGAAAACTCCGGTCTGACTAACACATCGAAACGCACCGCCTTCCCTGTGATCGCGTGCGACACTTTCATATCGGCAAGTGGCGGGGCCTTAGGGGGTCGCTTAACCACGATTCTGCTCGCCGGTTGTTGCAGCGCCCATTCGAGCATCGCATCCGCCTCCTCAGCCTGCTCGACACCGTGCAGTTGCTGCAATGTCGCGAGATCTTTGCGCACAGCAGCGCTGGAACGACGATCGGGAAACATGGGGTCAAGGTAGATCACCTGACCGACTTCGATAACCTGATCGCGCGCATCACCAGCGGTTAAATGCATCCGATTCGCGGCGTCTCGGACTTCGGATTGCGCGCTGATACCGGCGGCGGCAATCGCTTCTTCGAGTAAAAAGGCAAGCACCGACGAGCGCTCACATAGCGTAACGTCACAACCGAGATCTGCGAGAACGTAAGCATCACGACCGAGACCTGCGGTCGCATCAAAGACAGCCGGGTGACGAGCCGCCTTGACGCCCACCGCTCGACCTAACAACTCGTTTTGTCCGCCCTTGCGCCGATACTGCATGCCGGGGTCACTGAAATCGACCCTGACCGGGCCCGCAGCACCTGGCCCGGTCTGCTGCAGCCATGCCTCGGTATCACTCACTACCAATGCCACCGGCGCAGCGACTTGCTCTAAACGCATCAACAGCGGCAACTGTAATCTTTCAGCTGTCAATCGGGCGCGGTCTGCTCGACCCGCGGGCGCTGGCACCACCGCGCACCGTGGATTCATACCAACGGCTTACCCAACTCGAAGCGTTCGCTGCCGAGGGTGACATCGCAATGCAGATTCAACGCGTGCTGCTCGAGGCCGTGCTTATCGACGATCCGAAGCTCCGCGGGGGTATCGGTGCCGCAGCTGGCATCGCGAAACTGAATGTCTTTCAGGCCCTGCCCTGCGACCTGCAGATTGTTCAGTGACAGCAGCTCATCCCGAGCAGCGCGCATAAAGTGATTGGCATCGAAGTGGCCTCGTCGCTCCGGTAACTCAGCGGCGAACTCGCCGAGCAAAACCTGACCCGCACCGGCTTTATCAAGCATGCGCGCAAGTTTAATCGTGACGTCGCCCACGATGTAGCTGAAGAGCGTCGGGTTCACGCCTTCAGCCTGAAACAGCTCATAGTGGCTGCCGATGTGATACGCCGCGCGAATGACCGGCACCGTGTTCCCAGATGCTTCACGCCGGGCGATGGCGTTATCCATGAGTACGATAAAAAGAAAAGACAGCAGATCAAGGTCGGGATACGCACCGACATCACGGTTCCAGACGTAATAACCGTCGCCCGTGGTGGTTCGCGCAAAGTTGACGTCTACGCCCTCACGCTGCAGCTTGTTGTAAGCCGAGTTCATGGAATACGAGAGACTGTTGAGCTGGCTCGCTTGCTCGAACGGAGTGTAGAGCGAGAATTCAGCGATATCGAACAGCAACACTGCGCGCTGCTCGGTGTAACCGATACCGTAACGGGCAATGACGGCATCAGCCGCAGCGAGTACTGCCGGGTCGTCACCCAGCGCACGATCGAGCTTGATGAAGCTGGTAGATACACCCAAACGTTTGGCGATGGCGAAGATTTCCGGGTGAGTTTTGAGGTGCGAACCGCCAATCACAGTTCGGATAAAGGCTTCGTTTTCCTGCTTGGTCGCCGGATCGCCACTTCCCACAGTGAAATTACCCAAGAAGTAGTGCGGCACGACGATCGTCAGCAACCCTCGCGGATCGGGTGCCCAACAGAGCACGATATTCTGGCCGAGCCGCCATTGCCGGCGCAGCACCACATCCATTTGTCGCAGCTGCGCCTGTAATTCCGGTGGCAAATGACTGACTTCGCTCAGACCGCCCCGGTCACTCCCCGGCAACATGCCCTGCCCTCTTATATCAATGTGTTTCGCATTATAATCGCGGGTCACACGGAGTCCCCCCATGATCCGCAAGATAGTTCTGGTTTTTTTGCTGTGCCTCAGTGGTTGCGGCAGCCTGAAAGATTACGACGTGACGCTGAATGATCGGGTTGTCTATACGCCAAGACCGCTGGCGGTCGATGCTGCGGTCACCGACCCCGCCCTGGCTGCCTGCATCGCGCAAACGCTCAAGGACCAAAATCTGTCCAGCCCCACCCAGTTGCAGGCCCTTATTTGCACATCAGCAGGTATTACCAGCTTGCAGGGTATAGAGATCTATTCGGCGATCGCGCGACTGAAACTGAGCGGCAACAAACTTACGGACGTTACTGCGCTGCAGCCATTGGCCGCTCTCGATGACCTGTGGCTCGACGATAACGCACTGGTTGATGTCAGTGTCCTCGAAGCGCTCACGGGATTAAGTCGGCTCAACCTGGCGGGCAACCCTGCGCTGGATTGCATCAGCGCACGCACCTTGCCGATACGCGCACTGACCTTACCTGAGCACTGCGAGTCATGAGTTACTGGCTATATCGTGCACTGGCGCTACTGCCGCTTTCGCTCAAATATGCATTGGCAAAGCCACTCACTTGGCTGCTGCGTGATGTAGCAGGCTATCGCCGAGAAACCGTCGACAAAAACCTCGCCGCCAGCTTCCCCGAGATGGGGGACGCCGAGCGTGCCGCAGTCGCCAAACAGTTTTACGCTCAGCTGGTTGATACTGCACTGGAAATCGTCCACGCCTACCGAATGTCAAAAACGGATTTCACCACACGGGTGAAGGTCCGTAACCCGGAACTCATCACCGAGCTGACTGACCAGGGCCAACGCTCGGTCGTTGTGCTCGTGATTCATCAAGGTAATTGGGAGTGGATGCTGCACGGGGCAGCTATCCAATTGGGCATTACGATCGACCCCGTTTACAAGCCCCTGCACAATCAAGGATCGGATCGATTCGCGCTCGAACTTCGCAGCCGTTTTGGGGCAGAGCCGGTCACCGCTGCCACTGCAGCCAAGGACATTCTGCGCAAACGGCGGCAAGTACGCCTATTCGCTTTGCTGGCGGACCAATCCCCCGGCCAGCGTGAGCGCAAGCACTGGACCACCACACTTCATCAAGACACAGCCTGGCATACCGGTGCAGCCACCATTGCACGACTCACGCGCAGCCCCGTGTGTTTCGCCCAGTGTATCCGCAGGGCGCGTGGTCATTACGACATTGTCTTTCATGAAATCACGCGCGATCCGCGCAGCTTGGAAGAGCATGAAATGATCGAAGCCTACTCGCAGCTGGCCGAGTCGGCGATTCGTGAGCAACCGGAGAGTTATCTCTGGAGCAATCGACGCTGGAAGCTGCGTCGCGATCAGGCTGTGGCACCCAACGCGGACTGATTGGGCTCAGGCCGGACGCAATCGAGCCAGTCAAAGCCGCTGCCCTGTTCGGCATAAACGATGTCCACGCCCTCTACCGCTACGCAGCCTGACAAAGCCGCTGCTGCCTGCGAGACGGAATTATTCTGCTCGCTGATATGCCCCACCACCAGCGTGTGTAGGCGTGATGTATCACTCGCCTCAAGAAAGGACACCGCCTGCTCGTTGTTCAAATGGCCCCAATCACCTCCCACTCGCCGCTTTAGGGCCTGCGGGTATGGCCCATCTCTGAGCATCTGCAGGTCGTGATTAAATTCCAGCAGTAACGCATCACAACCGCCGAAACGCTCAACGACGTGGCGCGAAACCGAACCCAAATCCGTCAAAATGCCGAGCCGACTACCCTGCCACTCGAATACAAACTGGACAGGCTCGCGCGCATCGTGAGGCACAGCCACAGGTTCGATCACCATGTCGCCAAGGGCAAACTGTTGACCGGGGTCGATCGTCACCAACACCGGTACTTTGCCGAGCCGACTGCCAGAAATGGTGCCATGGGTTGAGTAGACCGGTAACTGCCAGGCACGCGCGATTGCGCCCACGCCACCGGCATGATCGCCGTGCTCGTGGGTCACCAACACGGCGTCAAGATCACAGGGATCGATGTCGCGCTCAGCAAGCCGGCGCTCGCATTCCTGTCGCGTAAATCCACAGTCCACGAGCACGCGAGTGTCTCCCGCCTCCACCAGCGTGGCATTGCCCTTGCTGCCGCTACCCAGAGAGAGAAATCGCATCAAGACAGTACCCCGAAGGGCGTCAAATTCAGGGTTGAAGCGTGAATGGTCATGAACAGCAAACCTGGGATTTCCCGTCTCTAGGATTGATAAACGTAAGGACGACAACTCGGTGTTGTCGTAGTGTCAGTGTACCCTGAAGGCTCCTGTAAAATCCTTAGCCCCGGCGTGACAGTCGCCATCCGCTGCTGATCGAGAGAACGAGATATGCTGCAACTTGCCCGCCTTGCAACCTTATTGTTCACGCTAGTTGCCACAGCGTTACCCGCGTTTTCGCAGGACGTGGCCGT
>JAZBOZ010000191.1:0-2227 GCA_036351405.1 Halieaceae bacterium | reverse complement strand
CGTGCTGCCAAGTCGAGATCATGCAGCACGACCACTACGCCATCTCCAGATTGCGCCCTGCGGTGAAGTGCATTCAGCAAATGCACGGCGTGAGCGACGTCCATGTTGGCGGTGGGTTCATCGAGGAATAGCCAGCGTGGTGCACCGATATCCTCTACAGTCCATAGCTGTAAACAGGCACGCGCATACTGCACCCGTTGACGCTCTCCGCTTGACAACGTCATGTAGGTTCGGTCACTGAGTGCCGCCAGTTCATTGGCATCCAGTACGGTAGCGAGTGCTTCATGGAATGCGCGGTTATGCGGCGTACGGCCGTACAACCAACCCATAGCGACGACATCGGCAACGGTGAATCCGAAAGCGAGGTCGGGCGGCGCGCCAATCGCCGCCCGTCGCCGTGCCAGCTCGGGTAGCGAGTATTCAGAGAGCGGGCGTTCATTCAGCGTCACGTGTCCGGTATCCGGGGCGACATCTCCTGTGAGGAGTGAAAGCAACGTCGATTTACCCGCCCCATTGGGACCTACCACAGCGGTGAGTTCCCCCGGCGATAATGACAGCGTCTCAATGCTCAAGATCTGTCGTCCATCGCGCTCAATGGCGACTTTGTTTGCATGTAACGTCATCGCGCTTTGACCCTCATCACCAACCACAGGAAGAAAGGTGCACCGATCGCCGCGGTGAGCAGCCCAACAGGGATTTCGGCGGGTGCGACGAGGGTACGGGAACCGATATCGGCGCCCATCGCCAGGGTAGCGCCCATGAGAGCAGAGGCAGGCAGTAGTACTGAATGATGCACACCCACCACCATGCGTGCGATGTGGGGTATCACGAGACCTGCGAAACCAATGATGCCCGACACGGAGACTGCAGCACCCACACCGATTGCGGTGGCAAAGACCAAGCGCCGTTTCAGCTGCGTCACCGAGACACCGAGACGCGCTGCTTCCAATTCTCCCAGTTGGAGCCGGTCGAGATCGCGACCCGCGGGCAGCAACACGGCAACAGCGCCGCCAATCAGTAATAAAGCGGGCAATACGGTGGTCCATTGTGCCCCACCGAAGCTACCCATCGTCCAGAAGGTGAGGGAGCGCAGCTCTCCGTCATCGGCGATAAACGTGAAAACCCCGATACCCACCGAGGCAATCGCGTTGACGGCGATACCAATGAGCAGCATGGTCGTCATGTCGCTGCTGCCGCGTCGATTGGCTATCGCGTAGAGGCTTGCGGTCACGATCAATGCACCTGCAATCGCGCCGAGGGAAATTGCGTAGGGCGTCGCGGCTTCGGGGAGGGTTAATTGATCGCCAAGAACAATCAGCGAAATAGCACCCAGTGCCGCCCCTGCGGAGACGCCGATCAACTGGGGTTCGGCGAGTGGATTTCGAAACAAGCCCTGTAGTGCTGCTCCCCCGGTGGCCAGTGCGGCACCGACAGCCGCAGCCAGAATCACACGCGGCAAACGTAGTTCGAGAAGAACCGTCGACTGTAGTGGTGTGAAAGACAGGTCGGAACGCCACAGCGCTGCGAGAGGGAGATCAACAGCACCCGTACCAATGGCGAGGGCTGCTGTTGCCAGACATAAGATGGCCAGCATGAGCTGGCGCACGGCAGCTGGGTGCCGGGTTAACCAATCCGACAAGCCCTGTCCCGTCGCGCCGGTACCTGCGACCGAAACGGTAGTGTCTGAGCTCATGAGCCTGTACCCCGTTCCCTGCTGCTGGCCAATGAATCCCGCAGTTCACGCGCCGCGGTTACGGTGCGTGGGCCGAAACCCAGCATCGCCATGCCGTCCATCACGATGATCCGGTTGTTCTCAGCTGCCGGTGTCAGTCGCACCGAAGGATGCGCCATGAGCTTCTCGAGGCCGCCCGCCATGTTGACGCCACGCTCGGATATCACGATGAAATCCGGTGCCAGCTCGATCATGGCCTCTCGTGATAGCGGCTTCCATCCTTCATGATTGACGACGTTGTCGACACCTGCCATTCGCAGCAAGCCATCGCCCGATGTGTTGCGGCCTGCGACCAAGGGGGAACCGCCATTGACACCGATCGTCACGATGCCACGCGCCTCGCTCTTGCCGTTCGGTAGCTGCTTCAGCGAAGCGATGAGTTCGTCCCCTTCGTTAACGCGTCCTACTGCCGACGCTACGCAACGCACCTTGGCTTCAATACCGTCGAGCGAAAACGCCTCCGGCACGCGAAGAATATCGACACCCACGCTTTCG
>JAZBOZ010000190.1:0-23443 GCA_036351405.1 Halieaceae bacterium | reverse complement strand
TGGTGCCCAGGGACGGAATCGAACCGCCGACACGGGGATTTTCAATCCCCTGCTCTACCAACTGAGCTACCTGGGCAAGGTGAAGGGCGCGTATTAAACCCGTGCCGCCCCTCTAGGTCAAGCCATCGCTTCTTCGTGGGGTGGCTCGGGGTTGTGTGCCTGCATGGGCACCGTTTCCTCTGGCTGCTCGTCCGCACTGTGATCAGAAGCAAAAGCCGCGTAAATCGCCGGTAGAACCACCAAGGTAAACAGCGTGCCGATCAGCATACCGACTACCAGAATGAAGCCAATGCTGTTGCGTGCCTCGGCACCCGCGCCTGTTACCAGCACCAGCGGGAAGTGGCCCAGCACGGTTGCACCGGTGGTCATCAATACGGGGCGCAGCCGCGACAGCGCTGCCGACTGGATCGCTGAGATCTTGTCGAGTCCATCTTTTTGCGCCTGATTGGCAAACTCCACGATCAGGATCGCGTTCTTGGTCACCAGTCCAACCAGCGTAATCAGCCCTACCTGCGAATAAATGTTGATGGTGCTGAGCCCTGTGAAGGTGATCACCAGTGCAGCGAACAGCGCCAGCGGAATTGAGCCCATCAAGATAATGAGCGGGTCACGGAAGCTGTTGAACTGGATCGCCAGTACAAAGAACACCAGCACCATGGAAACCAGCAGCACGCCCAGCAGTGTATTGCCCTCGCTGCGCATCTCCCGAGACTCGCCGGTGTAGTCGACGACGTAGCCCTTGGGCAGGATCTCTGCGGCTTTTTTCTCGAGGAACTCAAGCGCCTGGGATTTGGTGGTGCCCGGGATCAGGCCGCCAAATATCTTGAAGGCATCCTTTTGCTGGAAGCGGCCGAGCGCGCGGGGGCCAGCGGAGCGCTCAAGCTTGGCCATGGCGCCAAAGGGCATCAGTTCGCCGGAGGGGATTCGCACAGGCACGTCGAGCAGCGCTTCAGGCGATGGACTCTGTGACTTCTCCATCATCGGGATCACGCGATAGGCGCGGCCGCCATCGTCGTAGCGGGTGACGTAGCCCTCGGAAATCAGAAGCCCCAGCTGGTTAGAGAGGTCGCCGAGGCTCATGCCCAAGTCACTGAGCAACTGCTTGTCGATGATGTATTCGCCCTGTACCAGATCGATCCGCAGGTCGGTATCGGCGAACAGGAACATTCCGGACTGCTCCGCCGCTTTCACTATTTGATTCGCGTAGCCGAGCATCTCCTCGGGGGATTCGCTGGCAGTGATCACCAGCTCGACATCGAATTGGCCTGCGGTGGGGAGGCCTGATTCGGTCGCGGGGAAGGCGCTCACCGAGGGAATCGACTGCAAGTCACCGTAGATGCCGAACAGCATGTCCTCGATCGAAGCATCCCGCTGGCTCGGATCGACAAACTCCTGGCCACCATAACCGCCGGAGGGCAGGACAATCTGCCAAGTGTGCGTCGCGCCCGGGGTGGCATGCAGCTTATCGACCGCTGCGCGGAAGCCCTCAAGGGTGTCAGGCACCGTCGATTCCGGTGCCGCATCCACGATCAGGGCGAAACCGCTTTGATCCTCAACGGGCGCGAGCTCCTTGAGCGAGAACATATATAGCGGCACGGTCAGCAAACTTAAGAACAGCCCTGCACTGATCAACTGCCAGCGCCATCGCAGCGACCAACGTACGACCGAGGCGTAGAGCCGTGCGGTGTGGTCAAAGCGACGGTTCACCCAGCGGGTGGTGGCCGTCTCGTGGCCATGATCCGGGCAGACCCAGGCACTCATGATGGGCGACAGCGTGATCGCCACGATCCCGGAAATCAGCACTGCGATGGCCAGCGTGAAAGCAAACTCTCTGAACAACACGCCCGATAGCCCCGATAAAAAGCCAATTGGCGCGTAGACCACCGCCAGCGTGATCGTCATGGCAATAATCGGTGACAGCAGACGCCGGGAAGAAGCAAGCGCCGCTTGCTTGCGGCTCATACCCTCACGCAGATTGCGTGCCACGTTCTCGACCACCACGATCGCATCATCAACCACCAGTCCAACCGATAAGACAATCGCGAGAATCGTCAGCAGGTTGAGGGAGAACCCGATCAGGGACATCGCGGCAATCGCGCCCAACAGCGAAATCGGGATCGTTAACAGCGGTACCAGCGCAGCTCGGAGCGAGCCCATCAGCGCCACGACCACGAGCCCGACCAGCACAATGGTCTCGCCAAGCGTGGTGAAGATTTCCCGCAACGCATCGCGCATGTAGGTGGTGACGTCGTAGGCGATGATCAGGTTGAGGTCTTCAGGCAGTGTCTCGTTTATCGCGGCGACTTCCTCGTACAGCGCATCCGCGACTTGGATTTCTGATGCACCCGGTACTGGATAGATACCGATAAAGACGACCTCTGACTGGTCGTAACGAGGCATGCGCGAGACTTCCAGCGAGCCTTCTTCGATCCGCGCGACATCACCCAGCCGCAGATCGACCCCGCCTTCGCTGCGAATCAGCATATTGGCGAAGTCTTCAGCCGTGCGTGCCGTAGTGTTGGCCTGCAGGTCGATTTGTTGGGTGCTGTTTTGTGAGCGCCCCAGCGTGCCGAGTACATTGTTGCGCTGCAGGGTATCGCGCACATCGTTGGCATCCACGCCCAGCGCTGCCATCCGCCAGGTATCCAGCCAGATCCGCATCGCCGGCGGGGTGCCGCTGTTCTCTGCGCGCTGGACGTTGGGTACCGAGCTGAGGCGTGGCAGCAGATCCCGCTGGACAACGTCGGTGACCTCGGCCCCTGTGCGGCCTGCGGGGACTTCAACCGCCAGGTAGAAGCTGGCGTAAGGGCTATCTGCGCGGCGCACAGCAATCGATGGGTCTTCCGCGCCTTCGGGCAGTTCAAACCGAATTTGGCTGAGCCGCGTCGAGAGTTCGGCGAGAGCAGTGGTGCTGTCTTCATTCAGCCGTAGCCATACAGTGACCAGGCTGTTGCCCGCCGTCGTAGTGGACTCCACGTAGTCGACCCCGGGAATGCTGTTGGCGACGCGTTCGATGGGCTCTGTCACAAAGCCGCGAACGGTTTCTGCACTCGCCCCCGGGTAATAGGTGCTGATCTCAAGCGAGGTGCTTTCGATCACCGGAAACTGAATAACCGGTAGATCGATGGCGGAGCGGATACCGGTCAGTAACAGCCCGACCGAAAGGATAATGGCGACAACAGGGCGATTAACAAACAGGTCGGTCCAGCGGGGTTGCATTTCGGGGTGTTTCATTCGGCGGAATCCTCCCCAGCGACGACGACCGCAGCCGCGTCACTGAGTTTGAAGGCACCGGCCGAGGCAATCAGCTCTCCAGCTCGTAGGTCACCCGTAATCACAGCAAAACCGTTGTTTTCATCGAGCAGTTCCACCCGGCGAAGTTCAGCGACGTAGGGTGAGTGGCCATCCTCGGGTGCAGGTACCAGCGCGAAGACCATCGGGCCGTCTACGTCCCAGCGCACGGAGCGGTTGGGTACCCAGAGCGCTTGGCGCCGTCGCCCCGCCTGTACTTGTACTTGCAGCATTTCGCCGTGGCGCAGCAGTGTGTTGTTGGTGACGGCGCGGACGTCGTAGGCGCGGATTGTGCTGTTGTAGGCATCGGATACCGCAATGATCTCGGCATTCCCCAGTGATGAGCCGTCGATGCTGAGTAGTCGCACGGTGTCACCCACAGCGACCTCTGCGAGTCCTTGGGGTACTTTGAAGTCGACCCAGCGCTCGGGCGTTGTACCTGTGAGGGTTGTCAGCACATCACCCGGCTGCATCAAATCACCGACGGTCTGCGTGTAAATGCCAAGGCGGCCCTCGAAAGGCGCGCGGACGGTCAATCGGCTGATTTGTGCGTCCAGCGCACTGATCTGCGCCCGAAGCGACTGAATTCGGGCGAGCAGCGTGTCTAGCTGATCCTGAGAGGCAAGGGAATCGCGCTTTAGCTCCTGAATCCGTTTAAGTTGGGTCTGTGCCAGAGCGAGATCGGCGTCAAGCGACTCCTTCTGGGCGATCAGGTCGCTGTCGAACAGTTTCAGGATTACCTCACCCTCGGGCACCTTCTGGCCAGCGCCGTATGGCAGTGCGATCACTCGCCCGGCGGCTTCGGCGGCGATGCTGACAAATTCAGGCGCTCGCACCGTGCCGGTGAGTCGACGCACGGGTGCCCAATCCTCAGCTGTGACCTCGGCAGCTGCCACGGTTTCCACCGGAGGTGGGTAATTCTCCGCCATGGCCATCGCAGACTGGATCTGGGTGTATTTGATGCCGGCCAATGCTGCGGTAACGCTTGCGCAACCTGCGGCCGTGATCAACCAGGGGAGAATTCGCATGAGGTCAGTGTCTCGGTTGGAGTTGGTAGGAAATACGCGGTTTCAGGTCTAGAGGGTCACTCTACGCCGATGAAGGGCTCCGATGGAGGTTACTCTGACGGAGGGACGTAGCCCTCTGCGGTATCGTGTGCTTCGCCGGCGAAAAACTTTTCCATCTCGGTTTGCAGATACTTCCGAGTATCTGGGTCCATCAGGTTCAGATGCTTTTCATTGATCAGCATCGTTTGCTGGGCTTGCCACTCGCTCCAGGCTTTCTTGGAGATATTGTCGAAGATCTCCTGGCCCTTGGGTCCTGGCAGTGGGGGGCGATCAAGCCCTTCGAGTTCTTCCTGATAGCGTCGGCAAAATACGGTACGGCTCATGGGGTATTTCCTGGGCATTGGGTAGACAAGTGTCGCAACTGATCAATCAGGCTCGCAACCGGCGCCGGTAATCCCACGCTGGGCGGCGTGTTCATCTTAAACCAGGCAAACTTACTGCTCTCGCTGATTGGAAGCGGGCCGTCTGTTGGCACTGTGATCACCTGCGGTATCAAGGTGAGCTTAAAGTGGGTGAACGTGTGCTGCATGGGCGGTATCGCGGCACTCATTTCCAGCGCCCGGCCCCATTGGTCCGAGCACCAATCGCGCGCAGCGTGTTCGCTGTCGAATTCCGGGAAGCACCAGAGTCCACCCCAGATCCCGCTGGCGGGACGCTTGCCCAGCAACAGTTCACCTTGCGCATTGACTATGAGCAAATAATGGCGGGCTTTGACGGGGATCTCGCGTTTGGGTTTTTTCCCGGGATAGTCCGCGGTGCTGCCGTCGGCGAGCGCTTTGCAGCTGTCGGCCACCGGGCACTCACCGCACTGCGGACGGCTGCGGGTACAGAGCGTCGCGCCGAGATCCATGATCGCTTGGGTGTAGTCAGCTACCCGCCTCTCGGGCGTGTAGCGCTCGGCCAGGTCCCACAGTGCGTGCGCGGTGGCCGTCTGGCCCGGCCAGCCCGCGACCGTATCGTGCCGCGCCAGCACGCGCTTCACGTTGCCATCGAGGATCGCTGCGCGACCCCCGCAAGCGATACTGACGATGGCACCCGCCGTAGAGCGCCCGATGCCCGGCAGGGCGGTGAGCTCTTCCACCGTGTTGGGGAACACGCCATGGTGTTCTGTAACGACTAACTGTGCGGCGCGATGCAGGTTGCGAGCGCGGGCGTAGTAGCCCAATCCCGTCCAAAGATGCAGCACCTCGTCTTCGGGCGCGTCTGCCAGATGCTGCACCGAGGGGAACGCCGCCATGAACCGCTCGAAATAGGGAATGACCGTGGCCACCTGGGTTTGTTGCAGCATGATCTCGGAGACCCAGACGCGGTAGGGAGAGATATCTTGCTGCCAGGGCAAGTCCTTGCGCCCATGTTGGTCGAACCAACGGAGCAGACGATCAGCGAAATCCTTCATGGTTTACGTTGTGATCTCCCGACGGTGTTTTCGATACAATGCGCCCCGATTTTAGCGTGCCCCTCGGACTTGAGTCCGATGCCGCCGACCCTCGGAGCTGATCATGACTGATACCGACCGCCGCGCCAGCGTCAATCGCGACACACTGGAGACCCAGATTCGGGTTGAACTTAACCTCGATGGCAGTGGCCAGAGCGAGTTCGATACCGGTGTCCCTTTTCTCGAGCACATGCTCGATCAGATCGCGCGCCACGGCATGATGGATCTCACCATTCACGCCAAGGGCGATCTGCACATCGACGCCCACCACACCGTGGAGGACATCGGGATCACGCTGGGTCAGGCTTTCGCCAAGGCCCTCGGTAATAAAGCGGGTATTCAGCGCTACGGACACGCCTACGTGCCGTTGGATGAGGCGTTATCGCGGGTGGTGGTCGATTTTTCCGGTCGCCCCGGCCTCACCTATGAAGTGCCCTTTACCCGTGCGGTGATCGGCAGTTTCGATGTCGATCTGTTCCTCGAGTTTTTCCAGGGCTTCGTCAATCACGCGCTGGTGACGCTGCACATCGACAATCTGCGCGGCCACAACGCACACCATCAGGCAGAGACGGTCTTCAAGGCGTTTGGGCGCGCGCTGCGGATGGCGGCAACGCCCGACCCTGCGCTCGCCGGCGCGACGCCTTCGACCAAGGGTGTGCTCTGAGCCCATGAAACCACGCGTCGCCGTTATCGATTACGGCATGGGAAATCTCCACTCGGTGGCCAGCGCGCTGAGTCATGCGGGTGCTGGTGAAGTGCTGGTGACCAATAACACGGCCGATATCGCCAGCGCCGATCATGTGGTGTTCCCGGGCGTAGGTGCGATCCGTGACTGTATGGCTGAAATTCGCAGGCTCGGCGCTGATCAATTGTTGTTGGACGCGCTGGGTGACGGCCACAAGCCGGTGTTGGCGATTTGCGTGGGTATGCAGGCCTTGTTGTCGCGCTCCGAGGAGAACGATGGCGTCGACTGCCTGAACCTCATCCCCGGCACCGTCCGTCATTTTGATCATCCCAAAGGGCCTGACGGTGAACGCCTCAAGGTCCCTCACATGGGGTGGAATCGCGTTCAGCAGACCCGTAAGCACCCGTTGTGGGCCGGCATACCTGATGGGGCGCGTTTTTATTTTGTGCACAGCTATTGGGTAGATCCGCAGCAGGACGCGTTGGTGGCGGGTCAGTTTGACTATGGCGTCAAAGCCTGTGCTGCGCTCAGTCGCGACAACCTCTTTGCCGTGCAGTTTCATCCTGAGAAGAGCCACGACCACGGGTTGCAATTGCTTCGAAACTTTTTGAGCTGGGATGGACAATGCTAGTTATACCCGCGATCGATTTGAAAGACGGACAGTGCGTGCGTTTGCGTCAGGGCGCGATGGACGACAGCACCGTATTCTCTGATGACCCGGTCGCTATGGCCGCCAAGTGGGCTGAGAAAGGCGCCCGGCGTTTGCATCTGGTGGATCTCAATGGCGCATTCGCCGGCGAGCCCGTTAATGCTGGGGCGATCGAGGCCATTGCTGCCGCACACCCGCATTTGCCGATTCAGGTAGGTGGCGGTATCCGCGATCTGGAAACCATCGAACGCTTTTTAAAGGCGGGCGTGAGTTACGTGATCATTGGCACTATGGCGGTGCGTAACCCGGCTTTTGTGAATGTCGCCTGCCGAGAATTTCCGGGCCACATCATTGTGGGTGTCGATGCGCGCGATGGCTGGGTAGCGACCGACGGTTGGGCGGAGGTTAGCGATGTCTCTGCGGTTGAGGTCAGCAAACGTTTCGCCGACGCAGGTGTTGAAGCGGTCGTTTATACCGATATCGCCCGGGATGGCATGATGCAGGGCGTCAATGTCGAGGCCACTGTAGCACTCGCGCAGCAGGCCAAAGTGCCGGTGATTGCCTCCGGCGGTGTCAGCCACATTGATGATATTCGCAAATTGGTCCATCACGCGCGTGAGGGGATCGTGGGTGCTATCACCGGTCGTGCCATTTACGAGGGCACCCTCGACTTTGCCGAGGCTCAGACAATGGTCGACGACTTCCTGAGTTTCGACTGATGGGTCTCGCCAAACGCATCATTCCCTGCCTCGATGTGGATCAGGGACGCGTGGTCAAGGGCGTGAATTTCGTGGGTATCCGCGATGCTGGTGACCCGGTGGAAATCTCCCGTCGCTATAACGATCAAGGCGCAGACGAACTCACATTCCTTGATATCACCGCCAGCCACGAAGAGCGGGAAACCACGGTACATACCGTAGAAGCGATTGCACGAGAGGTGTTCATCCCTCTGACCGTTGGCGGTGGTATACGCAGCCTTGACGATATCCGCACGATGCTCAACGCTGGTGCAGACAAAGTCAGTATCAATACGGCTGCTATCCACAATCCGCAATTAGTCGCTGATGCCGCTGCGCGTTTTGGTAGCCAGTGCATCGTCGTTGCGATCGACGTAAAGCGGGTGTCGGCAGCCGGCGAGCCACCGCGTTACGAGCTCTTCACCCACGGCGGCCGCAAGCCCACCGGTATCGAGGCGGTGGCATGGGCGAAACGCATGTCGGATCTGGGCGCTGGCGAACTACTACTGACCAGCATGGACCGGGATGGCACCCGTGACGGTTTCGAGCTCACTATCACGCGTGCAATCACCGATGCGGTAGACATTCCGGTGATTGCTTCGGGCGGCGTTGGCAATCTTGAACATCTGGCGGACGGTATCCTGAAGGGTGGCGCTGATGCGGTGTTGGCCGCCAGCATTTTCCACTTTGGCGAATACAGCATCCACGATGCCAAGGATTACATGGCTTCCCGTGGGATCGAGGTCAGACGTTGATGTTGGTCGCAGTCGGCGATTCTTGAAGCCGGCACCAGCGTTACGTCGCCGGGTAACTTGGGCAGTGCGTTGGTTAACACTTCGAGTGTTTCCCAATGGGGATGCCCGATAGCAATCGCTGACCCGTTCTCCCGCGCTTTCGCCACAGCCACGGCCATACGTTGGCTCACGGCTTCAAACCCTCGCTCGTGATCGAGAAATACTGATCGGGAGGCATGCGGTATGCCGGCTTCCCGGGCCTCGTCCGCCGCTACCGTGTCGGCAGTAGTGCGCGAGTCGATGAAGAACAGCTGCCAGTGTTTCAGGCGATTCATAAATCGCGCCATCACCTCCCGGTTGCGGGTAAGACCGCTGCCCATGTGGTTGTTCATACCGCGAGCGCCGGGCACGGAGGCGAGGGCTCGGTCAATCAGCAAGTCGAAGCTGTCATCGGTGAGGTGCTCGGTCAGGACCATTGGATCTGCCACCGGCGCATGACTGGAGGTCATCGGCATGTGCACCATCAGCTCTTTTCCCCAGCTAGTCCCCAGTGCTGCAAGGGTGGCTGCATGGGGCGTGCCGGGAATGATCGAGAGCGTGATGGGAGCGGGCAGTTCCGCCACCGCGACGCCCCGCTCTAGAGAGTAGCCAAGATCATCGATAATCACGGCGAGTAGAGACTCGCCGGGGCGTGGACAGGCGGCATTGGCGTTGACCGATGCCAGGCACAAAAACCACACCCAGAGCCATGGTGTGGCTCGCACGTGCCGGGTCACTGGCTGCTGTCGCGCCGGGACAGCAACTCAAAGCCGCGCAGAACCGTCAGCGCCTCGTAGAGTTGGTGATCCTCCTCACGCAGACGCTCGAGCTCTTCGCTGGTTTCTTCTTCCTGGTGAGGCGAGCGGGCGCTCAGGCTGCCCGCGAGATCCGCTTCCGAAACGCGCGGTCCGCTGAAGTCCGCGGTGTAACGGCCGCGATCGACCAGCATGTCGGGCACGATGCCTTCCGCCTGAATCGATCGGCCTGAGGGTGTGAAATACAGCGCCGTGGTGAGTTTGACAGCGCGATTCTCCGAGATCGGCAATATGGTTTGTACCGAGCCTTTGCCAAAGCTCCTCGAGCCCATGACGATGCCGCGCTGCCTGTCCTGGAGTGCGCCGGCAACGATTTCCGAGGCGCTGGCTGAGCCGCCGTTGATCAGTACGACGATCGGCGCTCCATTGAGAATGTCACCGGCCGGGGCTTCGTAGCGGTCGGCTGCAGACGGGTGCCGCCCTTCGGTGTAGACCACTAGCCCACCATCGAGGAAAGCACCTGCAATATCGACGCTCGCGCCCAGCACACCACCGGGATTGTTGCGCAGATCGATCACTACGCCCTTGATCTCGCCCTCTGCCTTTTTGGCGTCGATCAGGTCGATCAGGTCGTTCCCGGTATTTCGCTGGAACTGTGAGACTCTGAGCCAAAGATATCCGGGCGCCAACTCGCGACTGCGCACGCTGGCCACTTTGATGACATCGCGCTTCAGAGTCACATCAAAGGGTTGGGGTGTGCCTGGGCGACCAATTTCGAGTATCACCTCACTGCCAATGGGGCCGCGCAGCTGCTCCACGGACTCATCGATGGTCATTTCTTTCACCGATTCGCCATCGATTTTGAGGATCACATCACCGGCTTCCAAACCGCCCTCGGCGGCCGGAGAGCCGTCAATTGGGGCGATGACTTTGATGTATCCGCGTTCCCGGCCAATTTCGATGCCGATACCACTGAACTCGCCTTCCGTGGTGGTCTTTAGATCCTCGTAGTCGGTTTTCTCGAGGTAGACCGAATGGGGGTCCAGGCCGGACAACATGCCTTGTACGGCGAGTTCAAATAGCTCGCTGTCGCTGATTTCTTCGACGTAGCCACTGCGAATCTGGTTGAACACATCGGCGAAAAGTTTCAGCTCTTCGAGCGGCAGACTGTCCTCGGTGGGCATTGGATGCGGCGCGACGATCGCCTCAGCGTCGGCTGTAGTTTCATCAGCCGAGCCTTGGTCTTCGACTTGGGCGTGCAAGGTGGCGGACAGGAGGACGCCAAGCAATGGCGCGCCGAGTCGTGAATAGCGAAGTGGCATGGCGTGGATCAGTCTCAACAACATGTTCCTGCATCTTACCCGATTGCAGCGAGAGATTAGGGCGTAACCCAGCGTCCCGGGTCGACGGGCTTACCGTCCTTGCGGATCTCGAAGTAAAGCGCGGGCATCGTCGCGCCGCCACTGGCCCCTACGCGTGCGATCACCTCGCCCGGCTGTACCCAATCGCCGACTTCTGCCTGCAAGCTCCGATTGTGGCCATAAAGACTCAGCCAGCCGTCGCCATGGTCGAGAATCATGAGCAGGCCTTGGCCTCGCAGCCAGTCGGAATAGACGACGCGTCCATGGTGAATCGCGCGGACATCACTGCCTTCCCGCGCCGGAATTAGCCAGCCGCGCCAGCGTAGACTGCCAGCGTTGCGCTGTTCACCGAATCGGTTGCTTGGCCTGCCTTTGGCGGGGAACTGGAGTTCTCCTTTGGCTTGAACAAAAGGCTTGTACGAGGCGGGTGTATCCAACTCGGCGATAGAGCTGCGCAACTCATCGAGCAGCCGGCTCAGACGTTCGCGGTCGGCTTCAAGCTTGGCGACCCGATCGCTGTCACGACTGAGAGACTTTTCGATGGCTGCGAGTGTTTTTTGCCGCTCTTGCTGTAATGCCGCGGCTTTCTGTTGTTCCTGCTGCAGATCGGCGCGCCGTGCTACCAGGGTTTTCTGGGACGTGAGTCGCGCCGCGCGGTTGCGCTCAAGATCGGCCAGCAGCGCCTCATAAGCTGCGATCGACTCGGTACGGGCACCCAACAAGCGCTGGTAGTAGGCGAGGTTCCGCGCGGTTCGGTCCGGACCTTGATCCCCCAACAGCACTTTGATTCCACCGCCCTGACGCAGCGCCCACAGGTTACGAATCTCCTCAATGAGCTGTGTCTCGAGATCGGCTCGTTGCTGCTCAAGCTGCTTCGCCTCGGCTTCAAGGGTTTCGAGCGCGGCCACGACTTCATCGATTTGTCGCTGCAGTTTCTCCAGCTGTCGGTCGTTATCCGCAATGCGAATCTCTGCATCGCGCAGCGCCTGCTGGAGTTCATCCCGTTGGGTCGACTGGGAGGCGATCCGCTGTTGAACTTCCCGAATTTCCTCTCGCAGCGCATCGAGTTGCTGTTCCGTGGCCTGCTCGCGACTGCTGTCCTGTGCCAGCACGAGCGCTGGAAGCAGCATCAGTAGTGCAAGCTGGCGCACGAGTGAGGTCCTGCTGCGCTGTTGGTTCGAGTGGCGCAATCCGAGTAACGTAATCAGTGTTGCAGCAAGCTGCGGCCGGTCATCGCCGCAGGCTTGTCCAGCCCCATCATGTCGAGAATGGTAGGGGACACGTCGGCGAGGATGCCGCCCTGCGCTGCGAGTTCAACGTTGCGCTCCCCGATATAGACCAGCGGTACGGGCTCTGTGGTGTGCTGGGTGTGGGGTTGCCCGCTGTCGTAGTCGACCATCTGCTCGCAGTTGCCATGATCGGCGGTGACCAGTGCCTGTCCACCATTGGCGAGTATGGCCGTCTCGAGCCGTCCCAGGCAGCTGTCCAGTGCTTCTACCGCTTTGATGGCTGCCGCGTAGTCGCCGGTGTGGCCGACCATGTCGCCGTTGGCGAAGTTGACCACGATGAGGTCGTATTCGTGCGCTTCAATCGCTTTTACCAGTGCATCGGTGAGCTCCGGTGCACTCATCTCGGGCTTGAGATCATAGGTAGCGACATCCGGTGATTGGATCAGTGTCCGTGTCTCGCCGGGGAACTCGGCCTCGCGCCCGCCGCTGAAAAAGAAAGTGACGTGGGCGTATTTTTCGGTTTCGGCGATACGCAGTTGTGTCAGATCGTGCGCGGCTACCACCTCGCCAAGGCTGTCGCTGATGTGTTCCGGTGGGAACGCGACCGGGCAGTCGATGTTCGAGGCGTATTCGCTGGTAGTGACCAGATGGATGGCAGGTCGCGCGTGACGCGTAAAACCATCGAAGTCATCGGCTGTCAGCGCGTAGCTCAGCTGACGAGCCCGGTCCGCGCGGAAGTTCATAAACAAGACGGCGTCGCCGTCTTGCATCGCGACTGCTTCACCGATAGCGGTGGGGGCGACAAATTCGTCGTTCTCGCCCCGGGCGTAAGCCGCATCGAGGGCTGCGATGGCTGACGCTTCATGATGTTCCGCAGCGCCTTCGGTCAGCAGGCGATAACTTTTCTCCACCCGATCCCAGCGGTGGTCTCGATCCATGGCCCAATATCGTCCATGGACCGAGGCGATACGCCCTTTGCCGAGTTCTGCAAACAATCGATCGGCTGCTTCGAGCGACGGTTGTGCACTCTGGGGTGGGGTGTCCCGGCCGTCAAGGAAGGCGTGCAGATAAATCGTTTCAGCTCCGCGATCAGCGGCGAGGCGGATCGCAGCAAAGATGTGGTCCTGGTGGCTGTGTACGCCACCGGGAGACAGCAGGCCCATGATGTGAACGGCTTTGCCAGCGCTGACAGCTTGGTCAATGGTGCCGATGTAGGCAGGGTTTTTGGCGAAATCCCCGTCGGCGATCGCCTTGTCGATACGTGTGATTGCCTGATAGACGATGCGTCCAGAGCCGAGGCTCATATGGCCGACCTCCGAGTTCCCCATTTGGCCTTCGGGTAAGCCGACATCAAGCCCCGATCCCGAAATCAGAGTGTGGGGCGCCTCGCGCCACCAGCGATCCCATACGGGCGTATTGGCTGCGGCGATGGCGTTGTCCCGGGTATCGGTGCGGTAGCCGAAACCGTCGAGAATCACGAGCAGGGTGGTGGTTTTCTCCACGGGTTGGTGCTCCTCGCTGTGGTAGCTGTCAATTCGGATTGCGGTCATTATAGTGGCGACGCTTGATGACGCGCATTGAAGCGCGACCATCATCACGTGGATAAAAGGGGGAGTCCACTTGACCGCAACTGAGCACGAAGCGCGACTACTGCGCATTGCCACTCTGGCTTCAGTGGCAGTGGCGCTCTCGCTGGTCCTGATCAAGGCTCTCGCCTGGTGGTACACCGGAGCGGTATCAGTGCTGGCGTCACTGGTCGATTCAATGATGGACGGCGGTGCATCGCTGATCAACTTGCTCGCTGTGCGTTACGCGCTAGTGCCCGCTGACCGATCCCATCGGTTTGGGCACGGCAAAGCCGAGGCCCTTGCCGGGCTGGGTCAAAGTCTGTTCATTTTGCTGTCCGGGTTATTTCTCATCAAAGAGGCTGTGGGTCGATTTCTAGCGCCTGAGTTGCCACAGCAGGTTCCCGTCGGTGTCGCCGTCATGATGATCAGTATCGGCGCCACTCTGGGTTTGGTGATGCTCCAGCGCTGGGTCATTCGACAAACCCATTCGACGGCAATCAGTGCCGACTCGCTGCATTACAAAATGGATGTACTGACCAATGCCGCGGTGCTGGTTGTCCTCGCGGTGTCCGCGATGGGCTCGGGGTTGGTGTGGCTCGACCCGCTTTTGGCGCTGCTGATTGCCGGCTACACGCTGGTGTCGGTGCGAGACATTCTGCAGGCGTCTCTCAATGAGTTGCTTGATCGCGAGCTACCTCAGGAGGTCCGCGAGGCGATCCTTGCCAATGTGCGTGCCCACCCGGAAGTCTGCGGTGCGCACGATCTGCGGACCCGCCGATCGGGCCGCACCGAGTTCATTGAGTTGCATCTGGAGTTGCCGGATGAAATGCCACTGCGTCGAGCCCACGTGATTTGCGATGCGGTCGAGGCGCGGCTGCTCGCAGAGTGGCCCAAGGCCGATATCGTTATCCATCAGGACCCGGTCAGCGTCGCTGAATTCGTTCGCGATGAGGCGATTGCCTTTCGCGAGCATCAGGAGGTCGTCGAGGCGGAATCCTGACGCTGGAGACTGTCTTGCTGAGGCCTTATACTCCGCTGCCTATTTGACGCGCTGGCGCTTCGGTGCTGGCGAAAACCTCCGGGAAATACTCCGTGCAGTTCGATCTTTTAATGCAATTTCTTGCTGAGCAGTGGGTGCTGGTGGGGGCCTTGGCCACCACGTTGTTCATGCTTTTTTACCACGAGTCTCGCAAGGCGGGTCCGTCAGTGACTACCCAGCAGGCCATCAATCTGGTCAACAGTGAGGGCGGGGTTTTTCTCGATATCCGCGATGGCGGTGAGTTCAAGAAGGGCCATATCGCCGATGCGATCAACATCCCCCTCACCAGCCTGACGGGGCGAGTGGGAGAGCTTGAGGCACATCGTGAGAAGCCTGTGATTGTCGTCTGCCGCATCGGCCAGTCCGCTGCCGGGGCAACCAAGCGTCTTCGCGAGCAGGGCTTTGAGCGTGCGCAGCGCATGACTGGCGGTATGATGGAATGGAACGCCCAGAAACTGCCGGTAGTCAGCGAATGAGCAAAAAAGTCGTGGTTTACAGCTCTGATTGGTGCCCTTTTTGTATCCGCGCCAAGTCACTGCTGAATAAAAAAGGCGTGGCCTTCGAGGAAATCAAAGTCGACGGCAAACGCGAGCTGCGCCAGGAAATGGCGCGCAAGGCGGGGCGCACCAGCGTTCCGCAGATATGGATCGGCGAGACACACGTAGGCGGCTGCGACGAGCTGCATGCGCTGGAGCGCCGCGGTGATCTGGACGCACTGCTCGCTAGCTGATTCACAACGCATTTATTAACAAGGAGCCAACTCATGGCAGAAGAACAGGCCGCAGCGCCCGAAGCACCGGTGCAGCAATTCACTATCCAGCGCATCTACACCAAGGACGTTTCGTTCGAGTCGCCCTCAACACCGGGTGTATTCCGCAAGCAGTGGCAGCCGGCAGTCAATGTCGACCTCAACACCAAGAGCAGCAAGGTTGATGAGGAAAACAACTACGAAGTCATCGTAACGCTGACTGTGACCGCGAAAATTGACGACGAAACCGCTTTCCTGGTCGAGGTTCAGCAGGCCGGCATTTTCTACATCACCGGTGTCGAAGGTGAGGCGATGCGTCAGTTGCTGGCCATCATGGCACCCAACATCCTGTTCCCCTACGCACGTGAAGCGATCGATGGTTTGGTGATGAAGGGCGGCTTCCCTCCGCTGGCGCTGGCGCCGATCAATTTTGAGGCGATGTATCGTCAGGCTATGGCGCAGCAGCAGGCACAACAGCAGGCTGCGGCAGCGGAAGAGCCCGCTACCCACTGATCGGACTTGGCGTTAGGCACTGTCGATGCGGTGCCCCGCCAGCTCCAGCTCCTTGATTTTGCGGGTCAGGGTATTGCGGCCCCAGCCCAACAGTGCGGCGGCCTCAGCGCGACGGCCGCCCGTGTGTTCAAGGGCAGCTGAAATCAGAATCGACTCCATCATCGGGATCGCCTGACGCAATACCCCGGTCTCTCCGGCGGCCAACTTGGTGCGCGCCCAGCGCGCCATGGAGCCCGCCCAGTCATCCCGCGACTCCTGACGCTGACTGGCGATGGCGTTAGATAGCTCCGGGGGTAGATCACTGAGCAGTATTTCTCTACCTGCGGCCATGACCGTCAGCCAACGGCAGGTGTTCTCGAGCTGTCGCACGTTGCCCGGCCAGGGCAATTTGGTCAGGAATGTTTCCGCTTCTTTTGACAGCGCTTTGGTCTCGACGCCCAGCTCTCGGCTGGCCGAGCGCAGGAAATGCTGCATGAGCTTCGGAATGTCTTCTCGCCGCTCAACGAGACTGGGGAGGTTGATGCGAATTACGTTCAACCGGTGGAACAGGTCTTCCCGGAATCCGCCTTCGCTAACGAGTTTTTCAAGGTTTTGATGGGTCGCGGCGATAATTCTGACGTCGGACTTTACTGGCGTCATACCACCGACCCGGAAAAACTCGCCATCGGCCAGGACCCGCAGCAGACGTGTTTGCGTCTCTGCCGGCATGTCGCCAATTTCGTCGAGAAACAGCGTACCGCCATGGGCCTGCTCAAAGCGGCCCTCGCGCCGGGTTACCGCGCCTGTGAAGGCACCTTTCTCATGTCCGAAAAGCTCCGATTCCATCAGTTCTCGGGGTATCGCCGCCATATTCAGCGCGATGAACGGCGCGTGCTGACGCGGGCTGTGGCGGTGCAGCGCGCGGGCTACCAGCTCTTTGCCGGTCCCCGATTCTCCGTTGATCAATACCGTAATGTTGCTTTGGGACAGTCGTCCAATAGCGCGGAAGACTTCCTGCATTGCGGGGGCGTTGCCAATGATCTCGCTGCTACTGCTTTGCTCGCCATTGGCAGCCGGTGTTTTTTCCGCCAGTTGCGCTTGTGCTCGGGCTACCGTCGCCACCATTTCGTCGACATCAAAAGGTTTGGGCAGATATTCAAAGGCACCCTCCTCGTAAGAGGATACGGCGCTGTCGAGATCAGAGTGGGCAGTGGTAATGATCACCGGGACATTGGGATGGCTCTCGCGCAGTTTGCTCAACAGGGCCAGACCGTCCGTACCGGGCATGCGGATATCGCTAATCACGATATCCGGCGAGTCGCTGCTGATGGCTTTCAGTAAATTGTCCGCGCTGTCGAAGGTGCGGCAATCAAATCCCGCCTGCGTCAGCGCGCGCTCTACGACCCACCGGATCGACCGGTCATCGTCGACAACCCAAATGTTGTGTGCGGCAGTCATGGTTGGTCGATCTCCATCGGTAACAGGAGGGTGAAGCAGGTGTTGCCCGGCTCGCTGGTGCACTGCACCAAACCACCGTGGCGATTGGCGATGAGTTGCGCGATCGATAAGCCCAGACCCGAGCCGTCACTGCGGCCGCTGACCATGGGCAGAAACAATTGCGACAACATGTCTTCCGGCACGCCCGGGCCGTCATCGATGACTTCTACCGCACATGCCAGCCTGTGACGACGGCCACCCAGCGTGCATTGGCGACGTACCCGGGTACGCAGAATCACAGTGCCGTGATCTCCGGTTGCTTGCCAAGCATTGCGGACAATGTTGAGCAATGCCTGGGTTAACTGAGCCGGGTCAGCGTTGAATTCCGGGAGGCTGGGGTCGTAATCGCAACATATCGTCAGCTCGTCGCCTGCTTCAGCCTCCATAAGACGTTGTACTCGCTGTATCACCTCGTGGATGTTGGTCAGCTGGGTATTGAGTTGCTCTCTGGGCCCTAGTAATCGATCGACCAGTGCCTTGAGCCGGTCCACCTCACTCATGATGACGTCGGTGTACTCGCGCAGTTCAGGGCTGGGTAACTCCCGTTCCAGCAGCTGCGCTGCACCGCGAATCCCGCCCAGCGGGTTTTTTACTTCATGAGCGAGGCCGCGCACCATGGCTCGCAGGGTGAGCTGTGACTGCCACAGGTTTTCTCCTTCGCTGATGGCGTTCAAGTGGTCTACCGGCGTGAACTCCATTAATAGCTTGCGATCGTCGGGACGCAGCAAAGGGCTGAGGATGATGTCGATCTTCTGTTCGGTTCCGTTGCGCAACAGCATGGGGATATCGCGCTGTACCATCGGTAGGTTCTCACCCAGCGCGTGAGCTAATAGCTCCTGCCAGCCTTCTGCGTCGCTCAGAAGCTCGGTGAACGGCAAACCGGTGGCCCGTGCCGCAGAGACCTCCAGCAGGCTCTCCGCTGCCATGTTGATTTGGCAAATCTGCAGGTCCTTGTCGAGCAAAACGACACCCGTCGCGAGCAGGTCTATGCTCGCTACAGTGCCGCTATCCTCGTCGGCGTCACCCATGGCTGTGGTTAACGAGTTCATGATTGGTTGTGTGCAAAAACCCTCTTCTCACCCTTGGTAGAGATGAAAAAGCCCGCACTGGGGCGGGCTTTCTCGGGAGGGCGGTTGCTATCAAACCGAGTAGTAGAGATCGAATTCGACCGGGTGGGTGGTCATGTTCAGCCGTTCGACTTCCTCTCGCTTGAGGTCGATGTAAGCATCGATCATGTCGTCGGTGAACACACCGCCGTGGGTCAGGAACTCGCGATCTGCGTCGAGTGCGTCGAGCGCCATCTCAAGGCTTGAGGACACCGTTGGGATATTGAGCGCTTCCTCAGCTGGCAGGTCGTAGAGGTCTTTGTCAGCGGCTTCGCCCGGATGAATCTTGTTCTGGATGCCATCGAGACCCGCCATCAGCATGGCAGCGAAGGCGAGGTAAGGGTTGGCCGTCGGGTCGGGGAATCGTGCCTCGATGCGCTTGCCTTTGGGGGATGCCTCGAAAGGAATCCGGATTGATGCCGAGCGATTGCGAGCCGAGTAGGCGAGCATCACCGGTGCTTCAAAACCGGGAACTAATCGCTTGTAGCTGTTGGTCGACGCATTAGTAAAGGCGTTCAGGGCGCGCGCGTGCTTGATGATGCCGCCAATGTAGTAAAGCGCGGTATCAGACAGGCCCGAATAGCCGTCACCGGCAAAAGTGTTGTCGCCGTCTTTTGAAATGGACTGGTGCACGTGCATACCAGAGCCGTTATCGCCAACTAGCGGCTTGGGCATAAAGGTCGCCGTTTTGCCGTAGGCGTGGGCCACGTTGTGGACGCAGTACTTCAGGATCTGGACTTCGTCGGCTTTGGCGACCAGCGAGTTAAAGCGAACGCCGATTTCGCACTGACCTGCGGTGCCCACCTCATGGTGATGCACTTCAACGGCGAGTCCCATCTGCTCCATGGCAGAACACATGGCTGCGCGGATATCGTGCAGCGAATCGACCGGCGGTACCGGGAAGTAGCCACCTTTGACTTTGGGGCGATGGCCAATGTTGCCGTCGTCGTAGTGATGGCTGGAGGACCATGCCGCTTCTTCCGAGTTGATGGTGTAACCGGCGCCGCTCATGTCCGCGTGCCATTTGACGTCATCAAACACGAAGAATTCGGGCTCTGGGCCAAAGAAAGCCGTGTCGCCGATGCCAGTAGACGCGAGGTATTCCTCGGCGCGTTTGGCAACGCTGCGGGGATCACGCTCATAACCTTGCATGGTGGAGGGTTCCACAATGTCGCAGCGCAGAATGACGGTGGCATCGTCGGTAAACGGGTCGAGAACCGAGGTGCTGTCATCGGGCATGAGAATCATGTCGGACTCGTTAATGCCCTTCCAGCCGGCGATTGATGAGCCGTCGAACATTTTGCCGTCTTCGAAAAAGTCTTCGTCGACTTCACTGGTGGGAATGGTGACGTGCTGCTCTTTGCCGTGGCTGTCAGTAAATCGCAGGTCTACCCAGCGAACATCGTTGTCTTTAATCAGGTTGAGCGTGCGCTCGGACATTTTTGCCTCCTTGAGAGGGTTTGTTGTTGCCGGGAGAGTCGGCCCAGGCGCACCGGTGAGTGCGGATGGCCTTCTGGCTTTCCTATTCAGGTGTCTACAATAGAGCAAGCCGTGTGCCAAAGGCGAGCGCTGGATGCGAGGCACTTTAACTAATTGTTTTGATTAGATTATCTTGCTTTTTTTGCGGTCCAGAGTGGCGCTGTCTGAGCGCTAATCGCACCGAAGCGGTGCGCAATGCCGGCAAATGCTTTGTTTTGGTGCGGCGCCGCTGCTTCACGGTGCGCCTTGAGTGGACTTATTTACATCTCCTTCGCGGCGGGTGCCGGTCCTTGCTCTGGTACACTCCGCGCGCCTGAAACTCAGGCCCTCTCACCGAATGACCCAGAGACCATCACTTTGATAAGCCAACTGCGAAATATCGCCATCATCGCGCACGTCGACCATGGCAAAACCACTCTCGTCGACTGTTTGCTGCAGCAATCCGGCACGCTGGATCGTAAAAACGCCGGTGCTGAGCGCATCATGGATTCCAACGATCAGGAGCGAGAACGCGGTATCACGATCCTCGCCAAGAACACCGCGATTCGCTGGAACGACTATCGCATCAACATCGTAGACACTCCCGGACACGCGGATTTTGGCGGTGAGGTTGAGCGCGTATTGTCGATGGTCGATTCGGTGCTGCTGCTGGTTGATGCCGTCGATGGTCCCATGCCGCAAACCCGCTTCGTTACTTCCAAGGCGTTTGAGCGCGGTTTGAATCCGATTGTTGTGGTCAACAAGGTCGACCGCCCGGGCGCGCGCCCGGATTGGGTGATCGATCAGGTGTTCGATCTGTTCGACACGCTCGGCGCCACGGAAGAGCAGCTCGACTTCCCTATTATTTATGCATCGGCACTTAACGGCATTGCCGGTGAAGACCATGAGCACATGGCCCACGATATGACCCCGTTGTTCGAGGCGATTGTCGATAAGGTCTCTCCGCCGGAAGTGAACTCTGACGGCCCGCTGCAGCTGCAAATCAGCGCGCTGGATTACAACAGCTATGTGGGTGTGATCGGTGTGGGTCGTATTACCCGCGGCACATTGACGCCCAACACCACCGTGGCCGTGGTGGATCGCGACGGCAATAGCCGCAACGGGCGCGTACTTCAGGTCATGGGGTATCACGGACTGGAGCGAGTGGAGGTCGAGCAGGCCGAGGCGGGTGATATCGTCTGCGTCACCGGGATTGATGCGCTCAATATCTCTGACACGTTGTGTAGCCCTGATACCCCAGAGCCGCTGCCGCCCCTATCGGTGGATGAGCCCACTGTCAGTATGACTTTCCAGGTCAACGATTCGCCCTTTGCGGGTCGTGAGGGCAAGTACGTCACTTCGCGCAATATTCGAGAGCGGCTCGATCGTGAGCTGATTCACAATGTGGCGCTGCGGGTTGAGCAGGGCGACTCCCCGGACAAGTTCATCGTATCGGGTCGTGGTGAGCTGCACCTTTCGGTGTTAATCGAGAGCATGCGCCGTGAGGGCTTTGAGTTGGGTGTTTCACGCCCTGAAGTGATCCAGAAGGTCATCGACGGCGAGCTCTCCGAGCCCTACGAGCATCTGGTGATCGACTGCCAGGATGAGCATCAGGGTGGCGTCATGGAAGAGCTCGGCGTGCGTCGTGCCGAGATGAAGAACATGACCCCCGATGGCAATGGTCGTACGCGTCTGGAGTTCATCGTGCCGGCCCGCGGTTTGATCGGTTTCCGTTCTCAGTTCATGACCCTGACATCGGGCAGCGGCATCATGACCCACGTATTCGATCACTACGGGCCGGTGGCGAAGTCCGAGCTCGCCAAGCGCACCAACGGCGTGTTGGTATCCATGGTCAACGGTAAAACCCTCGCTTATGCGTTGTTCAGCCTCCAGGATCGAGGTCGGTTATTCATTGGGCCGAATATTGATGTCTATGAGGGCCAGATCGTTGGCCTGCATAGCCGCGGCAACGATCTCGTGGTGAATCCCACCAAGGCGAAGCAGTTGACCAACGTCCGCGCGTCGGGCACTGATGAAGCGTTGATTCTCACGCCACCGGTACGTCATACGCTGGAGCAGGCGCTGGAATTCATCGAAGACGATGAGCTGGTCGAGGTCACGCCGGAGAGCATCCGATTGCGCAAGAAGCTGCTCAAGGAGCACGAGCGCAAGCGTGCATCCCGTTCGGGTGGTTGAGCATTGGGAAAGCGGGCGATAGTGCCGGATGCTGTCTCGCTGAGCCAACATCCGGCGGCCTAATCGCCGCTGTTCTAAGCTTTTTTGAACTTTAAACCCTGGACCGTGGACTTTAGGGGTCTGTGGTCATCGGGTTGTCAGGATTGGACAGCCAGTCCTGCAGTGACCCCATGTAGACACTGACGTCTTTAACCCCGGCCTGTCGCAGTGCGAAGGCGGTTGCCGCCGCGGCAACACCGCCGCCACAGTAGGTAATAACCGGCTTGTCTCGCGGTAGATCGACGAATACCGATAGCTCATCTCCCCGTCGATAGCGCCCATGGGCATCGGTTAATTCAGTCGCAGAGATATTGACCGCAGTAGGTATGTGCCCGGCGCGTCCATAGAGCGAAAACTCCCCGCGATAGTGTGCTGCAGGCAGTGCGTCGACCAGTTGAATCTCTGGTGATTGGATCGCCGCCCGGACGGCGCTCTGGTCGCTCACTAACTCCGCACGGACCCGCGGTTGATATTGCGTTCGCGTCGTCGAAACTTCGTCACTGGCCACAGGATAGCCCGCATCCCGCCACGCCGTGAGGCCGCCGTCGAGAATGGCGACGCGATCGTGCCCTATCCATTTGAGCATCCACCAAAGGCGCGCCGACCAGACATGCATGGCGCTGCTATACACGACGATCTTGTCTTGATTGCGAATGCCCAGTTCACCAAGTGCCGTAGCGAAAGCCTGCGGGGTCGGCATAGCGAGCCGAGCTTCGGTCCCTGATAAAGCCACCAGCAGATCCGCAAATCGCGCACCGGGAATGTGGCCCTCAAGAAAATCCTGATAGCCGCTGACATTGCTCATCTGCTGGTTCTCGTCTAAAAGCACCAGCACCGAACTGTCGAGAACGATCAAATCGTCGTCATCAAGGTGAGCGTGAAGCCAATCAGCAGTGACCAGCTCGCCCATCTCTCCCGCATCTGACGAACGAGCCTCGCTGGCCGCCCAGCAGAGGGACGGAAACAGCAACACAAGTGCCCAAACCGCTGCTTTCATACACCACGCCTCGCCGCTCATTGTTTATATGGCTGGTCACCATACCTCAACGCAGACGGACCACAATGAGGCCATCAGTCATCTAAACCGGCCAGTGCCGCTGTACTCACCGCCGCGCAAAACCGAGGCGATCGACCCCACTCAGACACTGGCCAGACCGCCAAAAAGCGCACATCCGTGTGCAGGCAGGCTCGGGGGTGCACGGTTTGGGTGAACTGCTTCGGGCGCGCTGGGTGGTACGCCCTGTTGCCGGCGGCTCACCCCGCTCAGACACTGGCCAGACCGCCAAAAAGCGCACATCCGTGTGCAGGCAGGCTCGGG
>JAZBOZ010000189.1:0-3647 GCA_036351405.1 Halieaceae bacterium | reverse complement strand
GGGCCGGGGAAAACGACCGGTGTTTCCGAGCCATCGAGTGCCACCGCGGAAACGCCGAAGTAGTAGTTATCGATCACTACGTTCTCGAGCGTGAATTCAGAGACTTTTCCCACGAAGCGACTGTGGGTCCACTGTGGTGCATCGGTGAGTCGCCAGTGGACCTTGTAGCCCGCCAGATTGTCGGCGGCACGGCCAGTGGCCATTTTCCAGCTGAGCGTAGTGGAGGGTTTAACCGCCCCTGCAATGGCGACTTCTGCGGGGATGGGCGGTGCACCGGCGATCTGTGCCATCACCGCAATATTGAGCGCGGTGAGCTTGCGGGCGTAGTCAAAATCGACACCGTCCATCGTGTCACCGTAGGCACGGCCATCTTCAACGCGAATATCCTGATGCTGCCGGTCGTAATGCTCATTGGTCTCCATGATGCGGACCCCGGGGATGCCGACCTCATTGAAGGGCCGGTGGTGACCGCCGCGTCCAAAGCGGTCGAGGCGATAAACCATCATGACGTCGAGGTTGGGGATGTATTGATCGGCGGTGCGGTCGACCAAGCGCGCGATTTGCCTTGACGGGCTGTCGACCTCGCCGCCTGTAAAGCGGCGCCGGCGCGCTTCCTCGGGTGTTTCGACCGCGCGCGTGCCCTCTGAAAAGACCCGGGCAGTGGCGTTGTTGGTGACGCCGTTGATCCCGGAGATATTGCTGATCATGTCGTTATTGAGCACCGCTTTGATGCGCCAGCCGTTTTCAAGTGCGTGTGCGGCGACAATCTTTCCGCCAAATAAGCCTTGCTCCTCACCGGCGAGCCCGGCGTAGATGATGGATCCGGCGAACTTGTGTTGACTCAAAACGCGTGCGGCTTCGAGCACACCCGCCATCCCGGAGGCGTTGTCATTCGCGCCGGGACTATCCGAGGTATGGTCCAGCGGGTCTGAAACCCGGCTATCGATATCTCCGGACATCATGACGTAACGATCGGGATCGAGCTCGCCGCGCTGGATCGCGATGACGCTGATCACTTCAGTGGGCTCTGGAATGCGGCGCTGCCCTTCGATCGTATCGCCGATCATCATCACTTCAAGGCAGCCGCCGCAGTCGGCTGAAATACGTTCAAACTCCGCAGCAATCCAGCGGCGTGCAGCGCCTATGCCACGGGTATCACTTTCCGTTTCGGACAGGGTATGTCGCGTGCCGAAGTCGACCAGCGTTTGGATGTCGCTGCCGATTCTCTCAGCTGATACGTTGGCAACGTAGTCATGAATGGCCAGTACCTCCGCAGGTGGTGCGTGTTGCGCCGAGGCATTAAGGGAAAGCAGGCCTACAATGACGGGAATAGCTGCACGCATAGATGTTTTCTCCAAATTGGCTTATGGCTGGTGGCTTTTAAATTGTGGCTTGTGCTGCAAGGCTGGTGGCAGCATGTTATTACTAAAGCGGCTGGGAATAGCGCAATGCAGATCGAGGTGTCATATGAAAACAATAACAACCGAAATTAAATGGGCCGTGATCTTTACGCTGGTGATGCTCTTGTGGATGTTAGGTGAGCGCATGGCCGGCCTGCACGACCAACATATTGATCTTCACATGGTATTAACCAACCTCTTCGCAATACCAGCCATCCTGGTCTACGTGTTCGCGCTCCGTGACAAGCGACAGCGAGACTATCAAGGCGTGATGACCTGGCAGCAGGGCATGCTGAGCGGGGCGATTATCTCGTTAGTTGTCGCTTTACTCGCACCGGTCACGCAGTGGTTGATCAGTACGGTGATCAGCCCGGATTATTTCGACAATGTGATCGCCTATTCCGTGGCGACTGGGTACCACCAAACCCGGGAAGAGGCGGAAGCCTATTTCAACCTGAGTAACTACATGATGCAGAGCGCAGTCGGCGCACTCATCATGGGGTTGGTGACCACAGCAATCGTCGCTATTTTCGTGCGCACCAAGCACGCGGTGACAGAATAGTAAGACTGATCCGCTGGCTGTGGGGCAGTTTGTTGCGCTGGTTCGAATCAGCGATTTCAGAGAGTCGGTTGTGCGGTGAGGTACCAGCCATGGGCCGGTACCTCCTCAAATTTACATCGTCACGTCGACAGAGTAGGCGACAACGAACTTCACAGAGTCATTGTCATAACCACCCATCGCAGCAGCGCCACCGGCGTTGGTATCAGTGACCGTGAACGTGAAGCCTTCTTTGGCGAAGCTCACGGCATAGTCGAAATACCCGTCGTCGGTGCCGTTGAACGCCTCAGCAAAGTCGCCGTCGTGGTAGCCGAGGTGCAGTCCTACATCGACGCCGTTGTTCAAAGTGAAACCGTAATCGGCGGAGGCGTAGTAGGTGCCAAAGGCGCCGAAGTCCTGGCCAGGCATTTCGTCGGCCTCGGTGTTGGTGAGCATGTATAACGAGAACCCAAAGCCACCGATACCAACCGATCCGTAGACTTCGCCGAAGTCGAATTGTGCGGCGGAGTCATAGTTGTAATACAGATAACCGAAATCCCAAGTAATGCCCCCGGACTCGAAGGCATAGCCTG
Organism: Halieaceae bacterium; assembly: GCA_036351405.1. GTDB lineage: Bacteria > Pseudomonadota > Gammaproteobacteria > Pseudomonadales > Halieaceae > Luminiphilus. The sequence goes on along the minus strand of JAZBOZ010000189.1, from coordinate 1,116 downwards.
CGTAGATATCGTGTTCGTAGGAGTAGACGTCACCGGCACCGTAGTTGACGTTTGAAGCCCAAGTGCCCATGTAAAAGCCGCTGTCGTCGGCATAGTCGATACCACCTTGCACAGCGGCTTCGTTTTCGGTCTGGGTCAAGCCGCGCCAGATGTAGTTACTGGTCATTGAAGCGTTGGCGCTCCAATCGCCGGCATAGGATGGTGCAGCAGCAGCGCCGATCAGTACGGCGGCCAGCGCCAAGATTTATAACCTCGGCCGCGGATGGCGGTTGATGGCATAGTGAATTCCCCCTTAACAAGATCTAAAGAAGACCACTGCCTTGATGGCAGTGGACCCTCCCCCCGGGGAGTCTCGGAGCAATTCGCGCGCCAGATTTTCTAACTCATTGATAAATAGGCATAAACCACGCTTTTGATGGCGTGCTCGATGTATTGAGCCGCGGCTGTTTCATGATGCGGCGCCCGATTTCAGGGCGGGTGCGTTGCGGCTTCGCGTGATTTTAGTGCGCAGTCTTGTCGGCGTTTTGCAAAGCCTTGTAGTCATCGGGTGTGTCGACATCGCGGGTGAAGTGATCGTTGGGTGCTTCCCAAAATGCCACCAGCTGCGGGTTTTCATCCATGAAGCTTCGGCACCCGGGATTGCCGGACTTGGTGAGGATACTTCGGCGAAGTTCGGCGGAAAGCAGCGCCGGGTTACCGCGAACCCCCTGATAACGGGGCACCAAAATGGGTTTTTGACCGACGTTATCAAAGGCGTCCAGTAACTGGTTCAGGTCAGACGGTGTCAGCAGGGGTTGATCGCTGAGACACATCAGTATGCTGTCATGACCATCGCTGATCGCAGATAGGCCTAACATCACCGAGCTGGCCTGACCGGACGTGTACTGGGCGTTATGGACGAGTCGAACGGGTAAGTCTGCCAGTACATCTGATGCCCATTCGGCCTCGTGTCCTGTCACCACCAGCACTTCGGTCACTCGCGATGCCAATAGGGTGAGAACCGCGTGTCGCAGTAACGGCGTGCCAGCAATGTCCAGGCTGAGCTTGTTGATATCGCCCATCCGGCGAGACTCCCCGGCAGCCAGTAACACGGCGGCGACCGAGGATGTCGAGGGC
>JAZBOZ010000188.1:0-33106 GCA_036351405.1 Halieaceae bacterium | reverse complement strand
CTGCGCGATACTCGACGCCAACGGCACCCTGACCACCGGCGGGCAGCGACACCTCGGGCGGTATCGTCGCGGCGATGCGATCACCCATCTCCAGTCGAATCAAACCGGCACAGGCGAGAATGATGGCGTCAAATTCGCCCGCATCGAGTTTCGCCAGCCGCGTATTGACGTTGCCGCGCAGGAATCCAATCTCCAAATCGGGCCGGTGCTGGCGCAACTGACAGGAACGTCGCAGGCTGGAGGTACCGACGCGGGCACCCTGCGGCAGCGCATCCATGCCCGGCAAACCGACCATCGCATCACGCGGGTCTTCGCGCTCCAGGATGACGCCTAGCGTCAGCCCTTCCGGCAGCGCCATCGGCACATCCTTCATCGAGTGCACCGCGATATCCGCCCGGCCATCGAGCAATGCCGTCTCCAACTCTTTTACAAACAGCCCTTTACCACCCACTTTGTACAGTGGCTTGTCGAGCAGTTGATCACCCCGGGAAGTCATGCCCAGCAGCTCGACTTCCAGCTCAGGATGCAGTGCCCGCAGCCGCGCGGCGACGTGGTTGGCCTGCCACAGTGCCAGTGGGCTCTCACGGGTAGCGATGGTGATTTTTGACACGGGTACACCTCTCATTACGTTGCCCCAAGGGTAGCACGGGGTCGTCTCCCGGCTCGCGGTGGTAAACTGCGCCCTCCAGCGCAAGAACTGCCCCTATCCACTCGACGTAGGCCCCAACATGCAAGCACAGGATGGTAATGGCGCAGGCAGCGACCTCTGGGGAGGACGCTTTGCCGAAGCCACCGACGAATTCGTACAGCATTTCACCGCTTCAGTGGGGTTTGATCGGATTCTGGCGCAACAGGATATTCGCGGGTCGCGCGCGCATGCGGACATGCTGTCCGCGGCAGGCGTACTGACGCCGGAAGAGCTCGCCAGCATCCATCGCGGCCTCGACCAGATCGAGCAGGAATTAAAAGATGGCCAATTCCAGTGGCAAGTCGCGCTGGAAGACGTGCACATGAATATCGAGTCGCGACTGACAGCGCTGATCGGTGATGCCGGAAAAAAACTGCACACCGGACGCTCAAGAAATGATCAGGTCGCCACGGATATTCGCCTGTGGTTGCGCGAGGCCATCGACTCATTACTCGGCCAGCTGACGCGGTTGCAACACGGGATCATCGATCTCGCCGCCGCATCGGCCGACATCATCATGCCGGGCTTCACCCATCTGCAGGTGGCGCAACCTGTGACGTTCGGGCACCACTTACTGGCATGGAATGAAATGCTTGAGCGGGATGCGGGACGCCTGATGGATACGGCCAAGCGACTCAATGAGTGCCCGCTGGGTGCCGCAGCCCTCGCGGGCACCACTTTCCCCATCGATCGACAGATGACGAGTGCCGCCCTCGGCTTTGATCAACCCACCCGCAACTCTCTCGACTCCGTTTCTGACCGGGATTTTGCGGTTGAATTTTGTGCCGCCGCCGCGCTGACCATGGCGCACTTGTCACGGATGTCCGAAGAACTGGTGATCTGGACGTCAGCGCAATTCGGCTTTGTCGAAATTCCCGACCGGTTCTGCACCGGCTCATCCATCATGCCGCAGAAGAAGAACCCCGACGTACCCGAACTGGTGCGCGGGAAAACCGGACGTGTCAACGGACATCTGATCGCACTGCTGACGCTGATCAAGTCTCAGCCTCTGGCCTACAACAAAGATAACCAAGAGGACAAAGAGCCGCTGTTCGATGCTGTACGCACGCTACACGATTCATTGATGGCCTTCGCCGACATGGTGCCCGCGCTCAAGCCGCGTAGTGAGGCCATGCGCGCGGCGGCACTCAAAGGATTCGCTACGGCGACAGACCTTGCGGACTATCTGGTGCGAAAAGGCCTGCCGTTCCGTGATGCCCACGATGTGGTTGGCCGGGCTGTGGGGCATTGCGTCAGCAATGACTGCACCCTCGAATCACTGTCACTCGATACCCTGCAATCATTTAATCCCAGCATCGACGAAGACGTGTACCAAGTGCTGACGCTGGAGGGCTCTGTCGCAGCACGCAATCATTTGGGTGGCACAGCACCCGAGCGCGTCCGCGAGGCGGCACAGCTCGCGGCAGAGCGTTTGCAGGCGCGTCAATCCCCGGGCAAGTAGAGCAAGCGGCCGAAAAAAGTGATATCCGGGGCAGTCTCCACCAGGATGTCCTCGCTGAACCCGACCTCCAGCTGCCAGCTAGGGGCAGCCTGGAAACGCAGCCCCAGACTGAGCAAACCCGCGTTACTGCCCAGCGCATTCAAGGCGCTATCGAACGCCGCCTCGTGGGCGTCGAACTGGACGAGGAGCGACCAATCGGGCGTCAGCTGCCAATCCGCACTGAGACCCGCAAACCAAAGGCCCTCCTGCGCCAGCGAGGGCAATGGCGCGCTGTCGGTCGCGTAGCTATAGCCAACCTGGCCATGCCAGGTCAGAGGCCAGTCACCGCGATGATCGCCACTGAAACGAATGGCGGCAAATTGCTGAAAACCGCCAGCGCCAGTCAGCGCTTCCGACGTGCCATGCTTCAGCTGTGCGCCCAATACCGCGGCTACCGCCATATCAGGCTGGGCGACCAGAGAGTAACTCGCTTCAAGGACGGGGTCGACGACACCGCTTGAGGGCGATGTGCGCTGGTAAGACTCGACCGCCCCCGTGTAGCGATAGGCCAACACCTCCTTGGGGAATTGGCTGCGACCCCCATCAGGCAGGGCAAAAAAATCATGCCAGTCGTTGATCACACCATCGAGAAAACCCGCAGCATGACGGCGGTGGCGCAGTAACAAGCCCAAGTCCCAGCGATCGCCAAATCCGTAGCGAAAATCCAGCGTCAAGGTCTGCGTCTCACCATCGAGGAACACCGATTCACCGCTCTGGCGCTCTTCGATGAAATGACTGGTCACTTCGGTGCCGAGTCCAAATGAAAAGCCATCGCTTACCCGGGCTGTGCGCTGCCGCGGGATCGCGCGGTTTGCTACCAAAGGGCTGTGGTTCACGATCGACAGCGGTTCACTGGGTGCCGCAACAGCGGTTCCAGCGTAACCACCCGCAAACAGTCCACAGACGGCGAACGCGCCAGCCCGCCATACGCTTTTGATGCCCAATCGTGTCACACCGCCCGCCCCTATCACGCTGATGGCAGAAAGGTTACGGGCTCAGCCATCCAGCGACCACCATTGGTATACTGGCCGTTTTTTGGGGCAATACCCGTGAAGAAACTCGCGATCTTGGTGCTCGTGGCACTCTGCGCCGGCTGCGGGCAGACCGGGCCACTGCGCCCAGCTGAGCCAGAAACCCCGCCAGAGCCAGTGACAAGCGCACCATGAGCACTCCATTCACTCTTCGCAATAGCGTGCTGCATGCTGAAAGCGTGTCGTTAAAGGCCTGTGCCGAGCGGTTCGGCACCCCGCTCTATGTCTATTCGAAGGCAGCGATCAGCGAGGCGTTTAACGCCTACCAGACAGCGCTCGGTGCGCGAGAGCACCTCATTTGCTACGCCGTCAAAGCCAACAGCAATCTCGCCGTGCTGCAGTTGCTCGCGGGACTGGGCGCCGGTTTTGACATCGTCTCTAACGGGGAGCTGCAGCGGGTGATCGCTGCCGGCGGTGATCCGGGCAAAGTGATTTTCTCCGGTGTGGGTAAACGGGACGCGGAGATGCGGCAAGCACTACGGGCGGGTATTCGCTGCTTCAATGTGGAGTCCGCGCCGGAGCTAGATTGCCTCAGCCGGGTTGCCGCCGAAGAGGGACGGATCGCGCCAGTGTCCATTCGCGTCAACCCGGATGTTGATGCGCAAACCCATCCGTACATTTCGACCGGACTTAAGGAAAACAAGTTCGGCGTAGATAGCAGCACAGCGCTGGACATGTATCGTCGCGCCGCCACTGATCCGCACCTGCAACCGGTCGGTATCGACTGCCACATCGGTAGCCAGATCACTGAAACTGCACCTTTCGTAGAAGCGCTGGACCACCTGCTTGAGCTGGTGGACCAGTTAGCCTCCGAGCACATTGTGCTCTCCCATATCGACATCGGCGGCGGGCTCGGTGTGACCTATCGCGATGAGCAGCTGCCCGCCACCCGAGATTACATAGCGGCACTCGAGCAACGGCTGGAAGGTCGACCACTCGAGCTGATCCTTGAGCCCGGACGCTCCATCGTGGCCAATGCCGGGGTGCTGGTTACAGAAGTCCTGTACCTTAAACCCGGCAGTGAACACAGCTTTGCCATCGTCGATGCGGCGATGAACGACCTGCTGCGCCCGTCGCTGTACAACGCCTGGCAGTCCATCGAGCCGGTCACCCCGCGCGCAGGCACACCGCAAAACTGGGACATCGTTGGCCCCGTGTGCGAGACCGGAGACTTTCTGGGCAAGCAGCGCCCACTGTGCCTGGAAGCGGGCGATTTACTCGCCGTTGGCAGCGCAGGCGCTTATGGATTCACCATGGCCTCCAATTACAACACCCGGGTGCGACCGCCAGAAGTCATGGTGGATGGCACCGAGGCTCACCTCATCCGCGAACGTGAAGAACTCAGTGCGCTGTGGGCAGGTGAGCATCTGCTGGGGGGCGCGCCGTCGTGAAACTCGAGTTCACCAAAATGCACGGTGCCGGCAATGACTTCGTCGTGATCGATGCAGTCACCCGCAAAGTGGTCTTGAAGCCCGCGCAAATCCGCAGGTTGGCCGATCGGCACCGGGGTATCGGCTGCGATCAGGTATTACTGGTCGAACCGCCCGATCAGCCGGAAGCAGACTTTCGTTATCGAATTTTCAATGCCGATGGTTCAGAGGCCGGGCAGTGTGGTAACGGCGCCCGCTGCTTCGCCCGCTTTGTTCGCGAGAAGCGCTTGAGCTTCAAACAAATCCTTAACGTGCAAACCCGCGATGGCATCATGCAACTCGAGACGCTCGAAGATGGCCGCGTGCTCGCTAACCTCGGCAGCCCGCGCATCGAGCCCACCCAAGTGCCTTTTACCGCAGACAGCTGCCAACTCGATTACGACATTGAAGTGGACGGTCAGCGCCACACCATCGGCGTGTTATCGATGGGCAACCCCCACGCCGTACTGTGGGTAGACGATGTCGAGCAGGCACCGGTAATCAGCCTAGGCCCACGTATCGAAACTCACACCCGCTTCCCCGAGGGCGCGAATGTAGGTTTCGCTCAATGGGTCAGCCGGACAGAAATCAAACTCAGAGTATGGGAGAGGGGCGCCGGCGAAACACAGGCCTGCGGCACCGCCGCCTGCGCTGCGGTGGTTCATGGCATCCGCTCGCAGCGGCTTGACGCCACGGTGACAGCCCTACTACCCGGCGGTAAGCTCACGGTCACGTGGGCAGGAAGCGATGAATCCCCGGTCTGGCTCGGTGGACCGACAGCCAGCGTGTTTGATGGTGTGATTAAGCTGCGCAATGGCTGAACACAAAGACCACAACAAGGTGAAAAAATCATGAGCTCAGACAAAGTCGCGACCCAGCTGGTCGAAGATACCGAAGCACTGGATCCAGCACTGGTTGAAGCTTACCTTCGTGATCATCCCGGCTTTTTCCGCAACCGCCCGGATCTCCTGTCAGCCCTGCAACTCCCCCATGGCGGAGAGGGTGCTGTTTCGTTAGTTGAGCGTCAGGTATCACTACTGCGGGAGCGCAATATTGATATGCGCAAGCGTCTGGCAGCGATCAGCGACAATGCCGAGCGCAACGACAAGCTGTTCATCGCAACACGTGATCTCGTGCTGAAACTGATTGAGGCGAAAAGCATCGTCGACATGGAGCAGGCCTTCACGCGTGCTATGGCAGATGATTTTGATGTTTCCATGAGCTGCCTGCTTTGGCTACCGGCGGCGGAGGGCCGCATCCATGGCGCAGAGCCCGCCGCCCCAGAGCGTTCAGCACCGATTTCAGCCCTGGTTCGACATGGCCATTCGCTGTGTGGCGTACTGCGCGGTGAAGAGATGTCGGCGCTGTTCAAAGGGCATGTTTCCGAAGGCTCAGCCGCCGTTGCGCCGCTGATGCAAGACGGCCAGTTACTCGGCGTCGTTGCCGTTGGCGATCGTAATGTCGAGCGCTATCAGGCCGCCGATGGGACGATGTTTCTCGATTATCTGGCTGAGGTCATCATTCGTCTCGCAACGGCGCGCAACGCCAAGCTCCAGTGACCCATCACCTCGAGACAGCCATCGAGGAGTTTCTAACCTATCTGCGCGATGTGCGTCGCCTTTCGGCGCACACCGTGGCGGGCTATCGCCGAGACCTACAGCAGCTGGCCGCGCACTGCGAGCAGAGCGAACTCACGCAGGTGGGCGCGGTATCCGAGTCGGATATTCGCCAATGGACATCGGCGCTGCACAGACAGGGCAAAGCGCCGGCATCGATTCAACGTGCGCTCTCCGCTGCCCGAGCGCTGTTCAAGTTTTGGGTGTCTCGCGGTGTGATTCAAAATAATCCCGCTGCCGGGGTGCGCGCTCCCAAGCGGGGCCGGCGCTTACCCAAGTCCATTGAGCCCGATGCCATCAGTGCAATGCTCGACCCAGCAAGCGACGATCCGCTGGAATTGCGCGACCTCGCTATCGCCGAACTCATCTATTCAGCCGGTCTCCGACTACAAGAATTGGTAGACCTTGATATCGGTGACATCGATACCGCAGAACAGTTGATAACGGTCACCGGGAAGGGGCGAAAGACCCGCACTGTACCGGTTGGCAGAGCAGCACTGACCGCACTCAAACGCTGGCTTGCAGTGCGGACAGGGAGCCCAATCGATAGCCCCGAAAGCCCCGTTTTCACCTCACAACAAGGTCGGCGTATCAGCCCGCGTAGCGTCCAATCGCGACTCGCCCGGCTCGCAGCCAGCGGCCGACTCGCACAGCCATTACACCCCCACATGCTACGCCATGCATTCGCAAGCCATATGCTGGAGTCAAGCGGCGATCTTCGCGCAGTCCAGGAACTCTTGGGGCACGCCAATATCGGCACCACACAAATTTATACGCATCTCGACTTTCAGCATCTCGCCAAAACCTACGATGCCGCTCACCCGAGAGCGCAGCGGCGTAAAAAGCCATGATCCGCTTGGTTACATTCGACCTCGATGACACGCTGTGGGATGTGCGTCCTGCGCTGCTGCGGGCTGAGGCCTGCCAATGGGACTGGCTGGAGGCGCACTTTGGTGATCGTGTGAACCGCAGCGATGAGCCACTGCATCGCACGCTCAAGCGTGAATTGCTGCAGGAGTCTCCGGCGCTAAAACACCATATCAGCGCGTTTCGTGAGCGCTTCATAGAAAGGGTTTTACTCGAAGCGGGCGTGCCTGCAGAGGTGGCATCGACTGCAGCCGCAGAGGCATTTGCCGCTTTCCTCGCAGAACGACATCGCGTTGAGGCATTTCCGGAGGCTGCGCCAATGCTGCAGATATTGCGTCGCCGGTTCAAGCTGGGCGCACTGACCAACGGCAATGCCGATGTCATGAAAACCCCACTGGGCGAATACTTTGATGTGGTTTATCGGGCTGAGGAGGTGGGCGCCAGCAAGCCTGCACCGGACCTGTTTGCTGCGGCCGCCAGAGCAGCCGGGGTCGAGCCTGGGGAGATGGCGCACGTCGGCGACCACCCCGAGCACGATATTGAGGGTGCCCGCCGCTTTGGTGCGCGCGCTATTTGGTTTAATCCAGCGGGTGAAACCAGCGCGATGGCAGACGCATCAATCGCCTGCCTGTCCGCGCTGCCAATAGTGCTGGAGGAGATGTCGTCAGGCCCAGTGGCCTGACAGGATCAGTTGTCCTCGAGAATTTCGCGACGCTCGCGCTTATATTCCTCATCGGAGATCAAACCCTGCTCGTGGGCACGGTTCAAATCGATCAACTGCTGCCCGGTGGTGGGCTCGTGGATAACGTCATCGCTGTCTACGCTGAGACAACCACTGAGTAATGCCAGAACGGCGACTGCTGCAAATAATCTCATGACTACCTTCCTTGGTTTATGAGGGGAGATTGATCAAAGTGCCTCGGTACCCGTCTCCCCGGTTCGGATACGCACAACCTGCTCGAGGTCTGACACAAAAACCTTCCCGTCGCCGATCTTCCCTGTGGCGGCCGAGTTGAGTATCGCATCCACGATACGATCCACCTGTTCAGAACTGGCGGCAACTTCCAATTTCAGTTTGGGCAGAAAGTCCACGACATATTCAGCCCCGCGGTACAGCTCCGTGTGACCGCGTTGGCGCCCAAAGCCTTTGACTTCAGTCACCGTAACACCTTGCACACCTACCTCAGCCAAGGCCGAGCGCACGTCGTCCATCTTAAAGGGCTTGATTATGGCGGTCACAAGTTTCATGAAACGTCACTCGTTTGCATAGGGCTCTATTATGCGCGAGTGGTCGCCAATGGCAATCAGTGCCAACAATACTGTGATAAAAATTTTCACGACAAAAAAAGGGGGCCATAAGGCCCCCAAATACACTCCCGAGCAGAGAATTCAGCGTGTTGTAAATTCCGGATAGGCCTCGATACCACATTCCGCGATATCCGACCCCTCGTATTCTTCCTCTTCAGAAACCCGAAGGCCCGCCACCATCTTGATGGCATAGAACACGATTAGTGATGTAACAAAGACCCAGCCAAAGATGGTGACGGCACCGAGCAATTGACCGACCAGCTTCGCATCAGGGTTGGTAACGGGCACCAGCAGCAAGCCGAGCAGACCGACAACGCCGTGCACCGAGATAGCACCCACTGGGTCGTCGATCTTGAGCTTATCCAGCGTGATGATCGAGAACACCACCAGCACGCCGCCAAGGCCACCAAACATCGTCGCCTGCAGCGCGCTCGGCGTGTCGGGCCCCGCGGTGATCGCGACCAGACCAGCGAGACAACCGTTCAACGCCATGGTCAGGTCAGACTTACCAAACAGGATGCGCGCAGTAATGAGCGCTGCGATGCAACCGCCTGCCGCCGCTGCGTTGGTATTCATGAATACCACTGCCACCGCATTGGCTTTCTCAACTGAGGCTGTCGCGAGTACCGAGCCTCCGTTGAAGCCAAACCAGCCGAGCCACAGGATAAACGTGCCCAGAGTCGCGAGGGGCAGGTTTGCACCCGGGAAAGCATGGACCTCGCCATTCGGCCCGTACTTGCCCTTGCGCGCGCCCACCAGAATTACGCCAGCCAGTGCCGCAGCAGCCCCCGCCATGTGGACAATGCCCGAGCCCGCAAAGTCGAGGAAGCCCGCGTCACCCAGCGAGTACATACCGAACACCGCGTTACCGCCCCAGGTCCAGCTACCCTCCAGCGGGTAGATAAAACCCGTCATCACCACCGCGAACGCCAGAAAGGCGTAGAGCTTCATACGCTCTGCCACCGCACCGGAAACAATCGACATCGCAGTCGCCACAAACACCACCTGGAAGAAGAAGTCAGCGGACGGTGCGTAGGTCGCGGGCTCTTCAGCACCGGTAACACCATCCCCGGTAATCGTGCTCAACAGGTAATCACCGCCATACATAATGGCGTAGCCGCAGATCATGTACATCGTGCAGGCCACGGCAAACAACGCGACATTCTTGGTCAGAATCTCGACCGTATTCTTGGATCGAACAAGGCCGGCCTCGAGCATGGCGAAGCCTGCGGCCATCCACATGACCAAGGCACCACACACCAAGAAGTAGAAGGTGTTCAGTGCGTACTGCAGCTGAAAAATATCGTTTTCCATGAATTTCTACGCTCCTGAGTGTTGGTGTCAGATGGCCGATTCGCCAGTTTCGCCGGTACGAATGCGGATCGCCTGCTCGAGTGGAGACACGAAAACCTTCCCGTCGCCAATCTTCCCGGTTTGCGCAGCCCCGGTAATGGCCTCAATGGTTTGGTCAACAAAGTCCGCTTTGACCGCCACTTCAATTTTGATCTTGGGAAGAAAATCAACAACGTACTCAGCACCGCGGTACAGCTCGGTATGACCCTTCTGGCGGCCAAACCCCTTCACCTCGCTCACGGTGATGCCTTGCACGCCGATCTGTGACAGTGCTTCACGCACGTCATCCAGCTTGAAGGGTTTAATGACTGCTGTGATGAGCTTCATTGTTTTCTCCGTTCAATGTCCGCAGTGTCAGTCTTTACTACTTGTGTCAGGCCACGGAGGGAACTCGTGACCCGACGTTAGAGAGTGGGCTCCCCGGAATTGTCTCCCCGGTTAGTACGGACTGGATGACGCGCGCCTCCACACCCCGCCTCGCCACGACGGCGCTGCTGGGATGCCACTTGCTCGCCGCGTACCATTGCCCAATAAAGCGCTTTTTTTCAGTAGGTTAGTACCATAACCAGCGGAACGTGGCCGGCTCACACGCACTTCTACGCACCAAAATGGTGCAAAAGATGCGTTATCACAGTGCGAAGAAAATGGTGAGCTTCGGGCACCCGGAGATGTGCGCGTTCGCGGGGAAAAACGATAAAGTGACACCACTCCCCAGACACGCACCAGAGATAGAGCGACCATGAATCAAAGCAATGACCGCCCCGGACTGGCAGACCTATTCGAACGCTTCATGACCGAAGAAGCTGCGGTTCGCGGCCAAATCGACAAGAACGCGCGGGCTCTCGCACAATCTGCACTGGCACGCCTCGACGTTGTGAGCCGAGACGAGTTCGATGCCCAATGCGCTGTGCTGGCAAAGACCCAGGCGAGAGTGGCTGAACTCGAGGCGATGTTAGCGACCCTCAGTGACCGCGTCAGCGCTGCAGAGCAAGGGTCAACCAACAACCCCTAAGCGCCCGATCAATACCTCTTCTGTCATCGTCGGCCATGGATGGCCGGCCCTGCTCAAGGATGAGCCATGCCAACCGCTTCACTGTGGACCCGTGCCAGTGCGGGACTCGCCGCCCCCGAAGTCACCGTCGAGGTGCACCTCAGCGCAGGATTGCCGGCCTTTAATGTTGTAGGGCTGCCTGAGAGCACGGTGCGCGAATCGCGAGAGCGCGTTCGCAGCGCCCTGTTGAACTCGCATTTTGACTGGCCGGACTACCGGATTACCGTCAACCTGGCGCCTGCTGACCTACCCAAAGGTGGCGGCCGCTTCGACCTGCCGATTGCCTTGGGTCTGCTCGCTGCCTCAGGGCAACTGCCCGCCGCAGCGCTGATTGACCGGGAATTCTACGGTGAGCTGGCGCTCGATGGGCGCATTCGGCCGGGCCGGGGATTGATGGCAGCAGTGCGCGAGGCCACCGCAGCCAGAAGGTTGTGTGCCGTGCCTGCCGCCAATGCCGCAGCACTGGCGTTGTTACCCGGCAGTCGCGTCGTGGGCGCCGAGGACCTGCTCAGCCTATGTGGCACGATCAAATCACAGGCCCTCTCTCCCACGGCGGCTACAGCCATTGATGAGCCTGCTGAGGACCAACCTGACCTGTTGGATGTACGTGGGCAGCACGCTGCCCGCAGGGCATTAGAGATCGCAGCCGCCGGGGGGCATCATTTGCTGATGGTCGGACCGCCGGGGGCCGGAAAAACCCTGCTCGCCAGCCGACTGCCCGGCATTCTGCCCGAGAGTACCGAGCAAGAACTGCTCACCCGCTGGCTGATTGCCGACCATGTGGGTCTGCCACTGCGACACGGCCGCCCCTTTCGCAACCCTCACCACTCCGCGAGCGCCGTGGCTTTGGTAGGTGGCGGCGCACAGGCGGCCCCGGGTGAAATCACGCTGGCTCACGGCGGGGTGTTATTTCTTGACGAGTTACCTGAATTTCCACGGCACGTCCTGGACACGCTGCGACAGCCGTTGGAATCCGGGGAGGTCATGGTGGCACGCGCCAAAGGGCGGCACACCTACCCCGCCCACTTTCAGTTGGTCGCGGCGATGAACCCCTGCCCCTGCGGTTATCTGGGCAGCGAAGACACCGCCTGCCGCTGTACACCGGACGCAATCAGCCGCTATCAACTGCGAATATCAGGGCCGCTTCTGGATCGAATCGATCTGCACTTAACGCTGGAACGACAGCGCGCTGCTGAGATCCTGTGCGCCGATAACGAAGCGGAGAGCAGCGCCACGGTACGCCAACGGGTTGCCATGGCCCGCGAACGTCAGCTGGCGCGCCAAGGATGCGCCAACAGCGCTTTGTCGGCGGAAGCGGTGCTCTCTCTCTGTGAACTGGACGGCGCAACACAGCGCTGGTTCCAAGGCGCCTGTGACCAGCTTCAAATCTCAGCGAGAGGCATCCACCGCTGCTTGCGGGTGGCGAGGACGCTGGCCGATATGGCCGCAGAACCGCGCGTCAGCAAGCCCGCATTACTCGAGGCGATCGGCTATCGACCCACCGCCGTGAACCGCTAAACAGCGCACATCGTTGTTAGTCCGTATCGCCGCCATTGCCATCACCCAGCCATCGGGCTTTTAGTCGCTCACGTGTCGATTGCACCATCACGTAAAAAGCGGGGATGAAGAACGTCCCCACGGCCAACGCTGCCAGCATGCCGCCAAACACCGTGAAGCCCAACGACATCTGACCAAAGGCGCCAGCACCTGATGCGAAAACCAGCGGCAATATGCCAAGAATGAACGATAAGGCCGTCATGGACACCGCCCTGAAACGCAAGTCCGCAGCTTCCCGCGCGGCGTCTTCGATGGTGCGCCCCTCCTGCTCGCGACGCTGGCGTGCAAACTCAACAATCAAAATTGCGTTCTTCGACGCCATGCCAATCAACAGCACCAGTCCAACTTGGGCGTAGAGGTTGAGCGGCAAGCCGATGAGGTTAATCACCGCCAGTGCTCCACCCAGCGCCATCGGCACGACCAAAATGATCGCGACCGGCGTGGACCAGGATTCGTATTGGGCTACCAGGAACAAGTAAACAAAAACCAGCGCCAGTGCGAAGGCGAGCGCCGCAGTGTTTCCGGCCTCCCGCTCCTGAAACGCCATCCCCGTCCACTCAATCTGATAACCCGCGGGCAGGGTGCGCTCAGCGACGCGCTCAAGCGCCGCCATCGCGTCACCGGTGCTGTAGCCGGGCGCCGCCTCACCGCGCACCGACGCCGCACGGAACAGGTTGTAACGGGCCGCCACATCAGGCCCCAGGATCGGCTTGATTTTGGCAAGGGTTGCCAGCGGCACCATTTCGCCCGTCGTGGATTTCACGAAGAATCTTTGCAGATCATCCAGCTCATCGCGGAAATCGGCATCCGCCTGCAGCTTGACGCGGTAGGTCTGGCCGAACTTGTTAAAGTCGTTGACATATAGCGAACCCATCTGCGCCTGCAGCGTCAGGAAGATCTCATCAAGACTGACACCCAGCGTCTTCGCTTTAACGCGATCAATGTCGATGTAGTACTGGGGTACGTTGGCCCGATAACTGCTGAATACGTTATTGAGGGCGGGCTCGCGATTCGCCTCGACCAACAGCATATTCAAGGTAGCTGCCAACTCGTGTGTCGGTCGTGCGAGGGTATCTTCGAGATAAGCCTCGAAGCCGCCCACCGCCCCCATACCATTGATCGCCGGCGGCGGGATCGCGATCACTTGTGCCTCGGGCACTTCCTCCAATGCCCGGGCCGCGAGACGCTGGGCAATCATGAACACCAACTGCTCACGCTCCGGTCGCTCCGCCCAGGGTTTGAGCGTGATAAACAGTGTCCCGGCGTTGGAACTCATGGCGCCGGACAACAGAGAGAAACCACTGATGGCAGTGACAACTTCGGCGCTCGGGTCCTCTTCGGCCAGCGCGGCAACCTTGGCCATTACAGCTTCGGTGCGCGCCAGTGATGATGCGTCGGGCAACTGCACCGCCACCAAGTAGGCGCCTTTGTCCTCATAGGGCACGAATCCCGATGGGGTCTTCATGAATCCGAGTACGACGCCAACCACCCACAGCAAATAAATGACGCCGATGACCAGCAATCGCCTGAGGAGGTATTGCACACCCGTGTTGTAGCGACCGGTGATGCTCTCAAACAACGCATCAAAGCGGCGTGACCAGCCCGGCTGATCGGAGGCTTCCTTGCGGCGCATCAGCAAGGCGGCAAGGGCGGGGCTGAGCGTAAGCGCCACCACCGAAGAAAACACGACTGCCACGCATATCGTGACCGCAAACTGGCGATACATCTCACCGGTAATCCCCGGCAGCATCGCCACGGGCACAAACACGGCGAGCAACACCAACGTAGTGGAAACCACCGCACCGGTGATCTCTTGCATGGTTAATCTTGCGGCTGCCTTGGGTGTAAGACCGGGATCTTTTTTGAGATGGCTGTCGGTGCTTTCAACAACGAGAATCGCGTCATCGACCACGATACCGATCGCCAGGATCAGACCGAACAGCGTTACCGTGTTGATCGACATGCCGAGCAGCACCAGCACCGCCAGCGTGGCGACCAGAGAAACCGGCACGGCGATCGCCGGGATCAGCGTCGACCGGAAGCTCCCCAAAAACAGATAAGTAATCGCGATCACCAGTACCACGGCCTGAAACAGCGAGATCAGCACCTGCTGCACCGCTGTTTCAACATAACGGGTTGTGTCGTAACCGATCACGTAATCGAGGCCATCCGGGAACCGCGCGGCCAGCCGCTTGAGTTCGGCATTAACCTGCTCACCGGCATCCAGCGCATTGGCATCAGACAGGGTGTACAAGGCCAGATTCACCGCGGGCCGACCGTTGGTGTTGCCCGCAAAGTTGTAATCCGACTGACCCAGCTCTATCCGGGCAATGTCACGCAAGTAAATCGCCGCGCCGTTAGCACGCGCGCGCACGACAACGTTTTCAAACTCTTCGATATCTTCCAGACGCCCTTTAGTCTGCAGCGCATACTCATTGGTAACGGGTGACTGATAGGGCGGCGCACCCACTTTACCCACAGCCGCCTGCAAGTTCTGTTCACGCAGCGCGGCGCGCACGTCGGCGACTGACACGCCGGCCTTTGCCATCTTGCTGGGATCGAGCCAGATTCGCATGGCGTATTCGGCTTCCCCCAAAATATTCACTTTGGAGACACCGTCGATTCGCGCCAGCGCGCTCTGCACGTTGATCTTCACGTAATTGGAAATGAACTTGTAATCGAGGGAGCCATCCGGGGACGTAAAACTGACCAACTTCAAAATATCCGGGGATTGCTCCTGAATACTGAGGCCGGCCGCGCTGACCTCCGCCGGCAACGAGGGCTCAACCAGCTTCACGCGGTTTTGAACCCGCACCAGCGCCATATCGGCATCTGAACCCACCTTGAAAGTGATGGTCAGCCGATACGTCCCGTCGTTGGCGCTGCTCGACGACATGTAAAGCATGTCCTCAACGCCGTTCAGCGCATCCTCAATGGGTGCGGCCACTGTCTGCTCAAGCACGTCGGCCGAGGCGCCGGGGTATACCGCGTTGACCGAAATGGACGGCGGTGCAATCGGGGGATATTCGGCAATAGGCAGTAAATAAGAAGCGATCGCGCCCGCCAAGGTCAGGACGATCGCCACCACCATGGCGAACTTGGGTCGCTCGATAAAGAAGGCACTGAACATCAGTCTGTCCCGTTCAACCCGGGCTCAGGATTCAGCGCCTTCACCTGAACCTGCAGCCCGGGACGCACCATTTGCAGACCCCGGGTAATAACTTGCGTACCGGCGTCGACACCCTGCTTCACCAATACATAGTCGCCTACCCTTTCACCGAGCTCGACATTGTGACGGGCGACAACACCCGAACTATCGACTGACAGCAGAAAACTACCCTGCTGATCTACCTGCACCGCCGACTGAGGCGCAAATACAGCGGGGATTTCCACCGGATTCATCAGCGTCACATTCACGTACTGCCCGGGGACCAGCAAGCCATCAGGATTTGGAATGACAGCCCGACCCTCGATAGTCCCGGTATCGATATCCACGCGATTGCCGAAGTAATCGATCAATCCGGTTTCCGGGTATTCGCTGCCGTCGGATAACGACAGGTTCACCTCGATTTTTGGCAACCCACCCGCCTCGGTAGCTGCATCGCGAGACTTGGCGATATAAGTCGCCTCGCTAATGGAAAACAGCGCCTCGATCGGATCGATACTGACCAGTGTGGTCAACGGGCCCGATTGCGGCCCCACCAAATCACCAACACTTTGCATTGAACGAGCAATTCGCCCGCTGATCGGCGCCTGAATCGTCGCAAAGCCGAGATTCGCCTCGGCCGAGGCGACCTTGGCCTCAGCGCTGCTCACACCGGCTTCAGCGTCGAGCATTTTTGACTGCAGGCTGTCCATTTCGGCTTGCGAGATAGCGCCCTGCGGCAACAGCTCTTGGCCCCGTCGAAAATTCCGCTCGGCATTGGCATAAGCTGCTTTGGCAGAGGCCAGACTCGCTCTCGCCCCCGCGAGTGTCGCCTTGAGCTCGGAGTCATCGAGCCGATAAAGCAAATCGCCGGCGGCCACATTTTCGCCCTCTCGGAAAGCGATCTCTTCGATATAACCAGTGACACGGGCGGTGATCCGCACATCGTCACGGGCTTCCAGCCTACCCACGAAAGTAAATTTAGGACGGTACTGTTGGGTAAAGACCGGCTGCACAACAACCTGAGGGGGAGCCTTGGCGGCCTCCTCTTCGGCACAACCCAAACACGCCACAGTGACCAGCGCGATCATCACGCCACGTAATAGATTGATCATGCCATCCTCACTCTTGCACTCAGCTTTACTATGGCGTTGGCCGCCATCGCGGTGCAAATTACCACAAGACAGCGGCTTAACGGGCTGACTACCAGAGTGTGAGGAGAATCATGAAGGGCGCCGAGGACCCGGCACCCGAGAGGGGCTTACTGGCTGTTCTCAACCATGTAATCAACCGCCGCATAGATCTCCTCATCGGAGCAATCCATACAGCCGCCTTTGGCAATCATGCCGGTGCCAGCAACACCGTTGACACCGCTGTTGTACAGCGCGTCGATGCCCTTGGTCAGGCGGTCACTCCAGGCGGCCACATCACCCACTTTGGGTGCGCCCGCCGCTCCGCTGGCGTGACATGCCATGCAGGCACCGTTATACACAGCTTCACCCGAGCGAGGGCCAGAAGCCACAGCCATCGCAGTGCCACCGCAGTCGTCACCCGGCAAGCACACCTCGCCAAATGGCTTGATGCGGCCTTCAATCTCGGCACGCTGCTCTTTGGATAGATCGACGGCATAGGCCGCAATTGGCAACAATGCCAGCAAAATGGCAAAGAATCGCATGGTATACCTCCCACTAATTGGCCGCGGATTATAGCCGTTGCGTACAGCAACCGAAACTGACCATTTTGACCCTATGACGAACCGCTTCTGCTAGATTTCCACCGCCAACACCGATAACAACCGGAGTAGCCGATGAAGCTGTACACCTATGACATGGCGCCCAATCCCGCGCGTTTGAAAATGTTCATGGACTACAAAGGCATCGAGATTGAGACCGTGCAGATTGACATGGCCAAACTCGAGCAGCACACCCCCGAGTTCGTCGCCATCAATCCGGAAGCCACACTGCCCACGCTGGCACTGGAAGACGGACAGACCATCACCGCGGTAATTGCTATCGCGCACTACCTTGAGGCGCTCTATCCGGAACGTCCCTTACTCGGCGTGTCGGCGCTGGAAAAAGCCATGGTGCTTAACTGGAATCACCAGCTCTTCAACAGCGTGTTTATGGCCGCCGCCGAAGCGTTTAGGAATAGCCACCCGGCGTTCAAAGATCGTGCCCTGACCGGCAGGCGCCCCTACCCGCAGATTCCTGATCTGGCGGAGCGAGGCAAGCTGCGACTGGAGGATGAGTTCGCCAAGATGAATCATCTACTCGAAACCCGGTCGTTCGTGGCTGGCGACTTTTTCAGCTTTGCGGATATCGACCTGTTGGCCGCGATTGAATTTGCGCGCTGGGGCGCTCGCACCGAACCCGACAGCGCGCTCAGCCACCTGATGGAGTGGCGCGAGCGAGCCAACAAGGCGCTCCATCCAGAGCACTGACACCCAGCCCCTGAAACCCACAGCGCTAACCTCCGGAGAACAACGAAGTCCTGTGAACGGAAAAACGTGGGCGTGGCTCGCCGCCGCGCTCGTTGTCGGCATCCTTGCAGGGTGTGGACAGCCAGACACCGGCCGCGAGCGGCTGATCGATTATCTCAACCGCTTGTCCCGGACGGTGGATATCGACATTGAGATCGACGCAGAAACATCGAGTCGGCCACCCTCAATTGTTGCCGCCGGGCTCAAGCCGCTGCCGCTCCCCGAGAGCCAAATCGGGGTGCTCGATTTCCTGTCACTCAGCGGCTGTGACTTGCAGCAAAACGTAGGTCGTCGGAACAGCCATCTGGGAAGACACGCCTCACCGTCGCAACAGTTGCTGCTCGACCTGGAATTTCTCGAGCAGGCACCGAGTTGCATTGCCCAGCTCAAGGACAGCGCCCCCGACTTGGCCGAGCAACTGTCCACCTTTGTGGAGCAGCGGCGACAGGCCCTGCCAACCGCCATTTATAACGGGCTGCTAGCGGACTCTGAATGGCGGGAACTTTGGCGTCTGCCCGCTGCGCTGGGTGACTATCCGGCACAGAGCAACAACGACATCGGTACTACGCTCACACAGCTGGCCAACCGAGTAGAACGCTGGCTGGGCGGCGATTGGCAGGCAGACAACTTGGCGCTCGAATCCCTGCTTAGCGAACTGCGCGCAGGGGACGGTGGTGCGCTGCTGCAGGCCGCAGCGTTACAAGCCGGCGTACTGTCAGCTGCCAGCGACGCCGTCGATCAACAGCGCTCAGCGGGCTCGCTCTGCCCCTTTGGCCGGGATACCGAAAAAAGTCAGCGCCTGCGCACCGTCGCCGCCAAATACTTTGCCGGTGGGGTGCAGCCATGGCTCGCCGATCTCCGGCGCCGCGAGGTGCTGATTCTGCCGCCGGTGCAGCGTATAGAAAGCGCGCTTGCCGCGGCGCTTCCCGAGGACTATTTGCTCTGGCGCACCGCCCGGGACGAAGCCCTGTCATCATTGACCGCTGCACCACGCCGGCATGCTGAAACCATCAGCGAAAGCCTTGCTGATTGTGGCGGGATACGGAGGCAAAAGCCGGCCCAATAACCGCTGATCCAATCGATCGCTCTGGTATGCTCACCGCTTCGGTCGCATGCAGCGACGGCGTTTTCGGGGGATATTTTTATGCGCGCATCCAGACTCATCACTTTTGGCATCACGCTGCTGCTAACCGCATGCGTCACAACGCCCAAGCCGGTGGTTGATTACGATCCGGGCTACGACTTCAGCCAGGTGAAATCATTCAGCTGGTACGAGAAGAGCGGCAAGGTATCGGGCGACAATCCGCTGGAAATGACCGACTTTCAAAAAGAGCGGGTGAACACGGCGCTTTCCCGCGCACTGCAGGCAAAAGGCCTGACTTATGTGGAAGATCCTGATGCCGCAGATGTCCTGCTCAGCTGGCACGTCAATATCAACAGCAAGACCGACGTTCGTACCTACTCGACCCCCAATATGAACATGGGTATCGCCATGGGCTACGGTCGATACAATCGTTACGCGATGTACACCTGCTTCACCTGTGCACGAGACACCGATGTTCGGGTGACCGAGTACAACGAGGGGACATTCATCGTCGACTTGATCGACCCCAAAAAACAGCAGTCGGTATGGCGCAGCGTTACTCAGTCGCGGGTCAACGAGGACAACATCCGCGATCAAGCGACGCTGGATGACGCGGCTACGCGGATTCTGTCGGTATTCCCACCGAGCAGTGGCGTCCGCTGATCCCTGCTGCTCGGCGCACTGCCCGGCCGCGAACCGAACGCCCACGGTCTGATGTCGAGTAGTACCCTCGTTTAATCTCAGAGAATTGGTCCATGTCTCAATCTGATATTCAACACCATTCGCTGACCCGCCGTGCCAAGCTGAGCAACGAATGGCACGCACGTCCAACGGCACAAATGCAAACGCCGTTCCGCTGCACGCACGAAGTTTTTCGTCGGCATGGCGAGGGCGATCGGCGGGAAGCGTTAGCCGCGCTCTGCTCACAGTTTGACCAGCCAGCGCCCAGTGACGAAAGCAGACACCATATGGTGCAGCTTGGCAGTGCGCTCGTGAAATGGGAGGGGCACACGGAAGCGGACAGTCTGACCTGCTTGCTCCCGGGCAATGCCACACCGGCATTTAGCGAGGTGGCCAGCTCATTGGCACCGAAAGGCCTGCGCCAGATCTTTGGCGAAGATCTGGTCTGCGGGATCAAAATTGAGGTACTGAAGGAATCCCGAGACACCATGGATCCCGCGACAATGCGGGACAAGCTCGGCAGCGATTCGCTCTATGGCGGCCCGGTCGCCGATGGACGCGCCTCTTTATGGACCAGCTTCAAACTCGATGCAGATGGCTACACCCGCGTGATCATCGTCGACCACGAATTGACGGGGAACGCCATCGGCCGCTTACTGCAGCGTGTGCTCGAGTGCGAGAGTTATCGCATGCAGGCAATGAGCGCCCTCCCTCTGGCACGTCAGACCATGGGGGCGATCAGCCAATTGGAATCCGAGCTCGAGCCTTTGATGATGGAACTGACCGGCGACGCCAGCCAGATCGATCATCCCGCGCTGCTGACTCAACTGTCCACGATGGCGGCCCGGGTTGAGCATCTCGCTGCGGAGTCGAGCTACCGCTTTGCCGCTGCTCGCGCTTACTCAAGAATTGTCGAACAGCGACTTAAGGAGTTGCGCGAAGAGCGGCTCCTGACCCAGCCCCGTTACTCGGTATTCCTATTGCGCTCTCTGCAGCCCGCCATGCGGACCTGTGAGGCGGCGGAGCGCCGGATTGATGAGCTGGCGCAGCGCATCTCACGGGCGGTGAATTTGTTGAACTCGATGGTCGACATGATTCAAACCCGACAGACCAACCAAATGATGGAAGCGATGAGCCGTAATGCGCGCATGCAGCTGCGTTTGCAGGAAGCGGTCGAAGGCTTTTCGATCTTCGTGATCAGCTACTATGCGCTGGGTCTATTGAACTACGTGCTCGGCGCAATCAATAAATCGGGTTATGACGTTGACCCTAAATTAGTGACGGGGATGGCAGCCCCCGCCGTGCTGGCATTGGTCTGGATCAATGCGCGCTGGATTCGCCGGCGCATGAATCGCGAAGAGGAAGATTGAGATGGATGTCCGCCGTGTGGACGCATTACCCAGCCTGTGCCCGGCTGGCGATCGCGCGCCCGATATCAAACGCATCGCACTGGTGCAGATGCGCTGGTACGCCGATGCAACGCTGCATCGCCAACAACTCACTGCGGGGGTGGCCGCCGCTGCTGACGCCGGCGCCGAGGTGGTGTTCTTGCCGGAGCTGACGCTGTCGCGCTATCCCGCTGATACCTTCCCGGAGGGTCGGGCAGACCAAACCGCAGAGCCCCTCGAAGGCGGGCCCACCCACCGCTTTGCCGCTGAACTGGCCGCGCGCTATGACCTGTTCGTGCACGCATCACTGTTCGAGCACAGCGGCGCCAGCGATGGCCGGGGACTCAACACGGCGATCATTGTGTCGCCTGCAGGGCAGATCGTCGCCCATACGCGCAAGCTGCACATCCCGGTGACCGCGGGCTATTACGAAGACCAATACTTTGCGCCTGGCAATGACGGCACGCCGTATCCGGTACACACGCTGACGCTGGATAGCGGCGAGCTGCCGATAGGCTTGCCGACCTGTTGGGATGAGTGGTTCCCCGAGGTCGCTCGCTGCTATGCACTGGCCGGTGCGGGCTTACTCGCCTACCCCACCGCCATCGGCTCGGAGCCGGACTACCCTGCATTTGATACCGAGCCGCTGTTGCGTCAGGTCATTGTTGGCCATGCGATCGCCAACGGCTTGTTTATTGCTGTTCCCAACCGCTTTGGCGATGAGGGCACCCTGTCGTTCTACGGCTCAAGTTTTATCGTTGACCCCTTCGGACGCATTCTCGCCGAGGCACCTCGCGACCGCGAAATGGTGCTGGTTGCTGATATCGACTTGGGCCAGCGTCGGGACTGGCTGACTTTGTTCCCGTTCCTCGCCACGCGCAGGCCTGACACCTACGAGTCTCTGGTGGCGCCCATTCGCAACCCACGCGGGCCGAATGGCGCGGCTGAAAATGGCGGTATCCCCGGAGTCGAGCCGCGATGAACCCGCTCATGCCTCCCGAGTGGGCACCGCATGCCGCGACCTGGATGGGCTTCCCGCGAGGCGCCTACCCCGGCGCTGCGGTATCCGATGACCAAGTACGCCACGCCTGGGCCGCAGTGGCGAATGCCATCGCCCGGTTTGAGCCCGTGCACATGCTCTGCCACGCCGAGGATCTGCCGATCGCCGGCAAACTGCTCTCGGGAGATATCGAAAAACACCTGTTTGATCTCGATGACGCCTGGCTGCGAGATACCGGCCCCACTTTTGCAATCGATAATGGCCAGCTGGTCGCTGTGGACTGGACGTTCAACGGCTGGGGGCAGAACACTGCTTTCGACTGGCAAGCAGACGCGCTGATTGGTCGCGCTATCAGCGAATGGTGTGACGCCACCTACATCCGCTCAGAGCTGGTTTGTGAAGGCGGCGGGCTGCACGTGAACGAAACTGGCCATGTGCTGCTCACCCAGACCGTGCAGTTGGACCCAGACCGCAACCCGGACTGGCAGCGGCACCAGGTCGACGCCGAAATACATCGGCTGCTCGGCACCCAGCACAGCATTTGGTTGCCGAGAGGCCTGTATCGGGACTATCTCGATCACGGCACCCGCGGCCACGTCGACATAGTGGCCTGTTTCGTGCCCGGTGGCCGCGTCCTGCTGCATCACCAGCAAGATGAACACCACCCGGACGCCCAGCTATTCGCCCCCTTGCGCACGCTGATTGAGAATCACGGCTTTGAGGTGATCGCGCTGCCTGCCCCAACCGTGACCCGGGACGCGCTGGATTGGGTAGACTATAGCTATGTCAATCACTACGTGCTGAACGACGCGGTGGTCTACCCCACTTTTGATGACCACAACGATGCGCAGGCGGGCGAAATTCTCCGCGACTGCTACCCGGATCGGGAAATCGTCCCCGTCGATGGGCGCGCGCTGTTTGCCATGGGTGGTGGTGTGCATTGCATCACCCAGCAGCAGCCGGCACTGGTCGAAAACGAGTAATCCAAACATGTTTACCTATTTGAACCCGGCGGTCCGCGACCAGCTGATTGCCGAGGACAAGTTGATCCGCATCGATGAGGACGGCGTGCGCATCGACCCTGACGCGGAGCCTGCGGCGGGCCGACGCACACTCAATTTGCTGGGACCAATCCCGTTACCACTCGCCCGTGGCTCGCATCACCCCACTGCACGCTGGTATGCAGCAGTACGCAGTACCGAACTCCACGAAGTCGAGCATCTCGCCGACACGCTGCGCGAGCGCGGCGGTCAACACCTGTTTTCCCAGCTCGCCTCGAGCATGGCTGTGAACAGCGTACTGGTGATTGGCGAGCCCGACTCGGCGGAAGCGCCACTGGTGCGCGTACACTCGAGCTGCCTCACCGGTGATGTATTCGGTTCACGGCGCTGCGAATGCGGACCGCAGCTCGAAGCCGCTATCGACCGACTAGCGGAAGACCCACAAGGCGGCTATCTGGTGTACATGGCAGGTCATGAAGGCCGCGGTATCGGCCTGTGGGCCAAGGCGGCCACCTATTTGTTGCAGGACACCGGAGAAGACACCTATCAGGCGAACCGTTCCCTCGGCCTTCCGGACGATTCCAGAGATTTCAGCGATGCAGCGACCCTGCTGCGCTACTTTGGCCAGGGTCGCAAGCTGCGGCTTATGACCAATAATCCCAAAAAGCTGGCAGACCTGACGGCTCATGGGGTACCCAACATAGAGCGCGTTAAACACGTCTCCGGCGTGGACGAGTGCAACCTCCGCTACCTGAACGCCAAGCGAGAGTGGGGGCATCGGATCGACGAGGACGACCTCGGCGAGCGACCCTGACGATTAACGCTTCAGTTCAGCCACTCGGGTAGGGGTTGATCCCCCAGCGACAACTCCATGGTGTTATCCGCGGCAGGATGGGAGTGCCCAACCATCTCGTCGTAAGCACTGCGCTGGCGCAACACCAACTCACAGTTAACCACGCCGCGCAGCTGCCGCTGCATACCCAGCAAATTATGGGTTTTCAGCGGTTTGCCATCACGCCCGGTAATCAGTGACTCCGCACCGCCGATCACCGCACTGGCGATGTATAAACTCAGATCCACCGATTCGATCACGACCTTCTCCAGGTCATCGCGACCACGCAGCGCTTTGAGTGCAATCCCCATCGTTACCTCCCGTTACCCGGGTTAGTTACGGCAGTTCACCGCAATCGGTTCGACTCAACCATTGACTCGCTCATTGACCCAGTCACTCACAGGCTCACGCCCGCCAGCGTGCCAACGCCGGCGCATAACGGTCGAAGCTTTTGTACTCGGCCAATGCAGGAGGCGTGGCATCGATCGCGGCCAGCAACGCGGGTATCGCGCCGTCGATTGACTGCAGCGACGCGAGGGGATTCATGTACACGCGAATCGTGAATGCCAACGCGCCACTGACCGGTAGACGACGCAGCGTTTGTCGCTCGACGCGATACCAAAGCGGCGCATCCGCAGCAACCGCCGCGCTGCGGTGATCAGGTAAGGCGTAGAGCTCGGCGTCGTCTTGCAGTGCCCAGTTGTATCGCTCAATCGGGAAGTCCTCGCGCTGGGTGGCAAAAAACCGATCAATTCGTGGGCTGAGTACATCGTGGATGCCCGGGATGGGGTCGTGGATCTCCCGCATGGTGCGACCGATTTTTTCCTCAAGTCGCCAGTGGCTCGGGCTGCACAAACTGGCAGCACCCAGCCGGTAGGTGTCACCGTCGGGCACCATAACCACGAGATCCTCAGGGACCGCCAGACTCGCCTGCCACAGCCGCTCCTCGGGCCTGAAACGCCGCAATCCCGCGGCCGTGACGGGGGTAAACGGCTCGTCGGCGACCCAATCCGCCAACTCGCAGGCGGCATCGATCGCCGATGGCAATACCTGCCACACTTTCCCGCCCAAGGACCAGCGACGCTCCAGCTTGTGCCCACGCCAGTGCACGCGATCAGCCTCCGGATCGAGCCAGACACTCTCGCGCTCGAGGCGCTTTAGGCCCATGGCGAGCACCTTGGGTTGCGCCATATGCGGCACATACCGGGGCGGCACTGATACCGGTGCAAAAGGTGGACGGTTGCTGCCAAAAGACGTGGGTCGCGCGATCATTGGCCTATGATGCCAGAGTTATCCGAACTGACGATTACCGCGGGGGGTAAGGCCCTCGATCGATTACCCCGATACAGCGGGGTCTATCGGTTTTTTGGGCGTGACGATGCCCTGCTCTACGTCGGGAAAAGCGTGGACATCCACGCCCGAGTGCTGTCCCACTTGAACGAGGGGCGCAAGCCCGGGCGGCACAATCGTCTGATGAGCGATGTGCAGCGGATCGACTGCACCGCCACCGCCGGTGAAATCGGTGCGTTATTGATGGAGAACGCTGCTATCAAGGCAGAAACGCCGATGTACAACCGGCGCCAGCGGCAGGTCAGAAAGCTCTGGACGCTACATCTGGCGCAGGGTCAGGATGGGTTTCTCAAACCGCAAGCCGCCGACTTCTGCCCGTGGTCGGAGCGCGCAATTGACAGCTATGGGCTATTTCACAACAAGCGGCACACCGACACCACACTGCGTCGGCATGCGCGAGACCACGGTCTTTGCCTGCGTGTCATGGGGCTCGATAAGGGCAAGGGACCCTGCTTTCAGTTCCAGTTGAAGCGCTGCGACGGCGCCTGTGCGGGCGAAGAGTCCGCCGAGCAGCACAATGCGCGCCTGCTGTCCGCGCTTGACCGCGACCGGATCGCCGCCTGGCCTTTTGCCGATCCACTGGCGCTGCGGGAGCGCAACGTCGACCCACTGCCCGGGCAACCACGCGAGCAATACCATCTCGTTAATCAGTGGACGTACTTGGGCAGCTTCGATGAACTGACAGCGGTGCGAGCTGTCTTGCGGCAGCCAAGCCAAACCATCTTTGACCGGGATGCCTATCGCCTGCTCAGCAATGCGTTGCGTCGCGGCCGTGTTGAAGTGCTCGATGCAAAATCGGGAAAGGTGGTGGAGAACCCCCTGCTCGGACTGCGCCGATGAGCCTCAACGTTGTGTGGTTCAAGCGCGATCTGCGCCTGCGCGACCATGCGCCACTCAAAGCCGCCATTGAGACTGGCGGCCCGGTTCTGCTGTTGTATTTCGTCGAGCCGGCGCTGCTGTGCGACCCGCACTACCGCCGCCGGCATTGGCACTTTATCGCGCAGTCGCTGACGGACATGAACCGCGTGCTGACCGCCCAAGGTACCCAAGTGCATATCCTCGAGGGTGACGCGCTGACGCTGCTCCAGACCCTTCACACGCACTGCAGGATTGGTCGCTTGTTCAGTCATGAAGAGACCGGGCTCAACGTCACGTTTGACCGAGATAAAGCGGTGGCCAGATGGTGTCAGGAGGCTGGCGTCGAGTGGCATGAATACCAAAGCAATGGGGTACAGCGCGGGCGACGCGATCGCCGCCACTGGAATCGGGACTGGCACCGTTTCATGCTGCAACCGGTTGATGACCCCAACCTGGCCGCGCTCAAGAACCGTGCAATCGCACTGCCTGAAGCGCTGGAACACACTCGCTGTTCGCGTATCAATGACTGGACACAACAGCACCCGGACTTCCAGCCCGGCGGGGAGCAGACTGGCTGGCACACTCTGGAAAGCTTTCTCAATGAGCGAGCGGGTGGTTACCAACGCGCGATTTCCAAGCCCGGCGCCAGCCGCAGGCACTGTTCACGACTGTCACCGCATATCGCCTGGGGCAACCTGAGTATTCGGCAGATTTTTCAAGCCCTGGCAGCGCGGCGCGAACGCGGTGGCTGGCAGAGGCCATTGGATGCGTTCGAGTCCCGCCTGCACTGGCACTGCCATTTCATCCAGAAGTTCGAGATGGAGTGCCGGATGGAGTTTGAATCCATTAATCGCGGTTTTCACCCGCACCCCAGAAATCGCGATCCTGAGCTACTGGAAGCCTGGCAGCAGGGTCGCACGGGCTACCCGCTGATCGACGCTTCGATGCGCTGCCTCATCGCAACCGGCTACATCAATTTTCGATCGCGCGCGATGCTGGTCAGTTTTCTCACCCACCATCTTTGGCAGGATTGGCAAACCGGCGCGACCTGGCTCGGCTCGCTGTTTCTCGATTTTGAACCGGGCATCCATTACCCACAGATGCAAATGCAAGCGGGCGTCACGGGTATCAACACCATCCGCATTTACAACCCTGTGAAACAATCGCTGGATCACGACCCGGAGGGGGTTTTTATTCGTCAGTGGGTACCGGAGCTCGCGTCGCTACCGACACCACTGCTACACCAACCGTGGCTGATAACCGATATGGAGCGACTCCTGCACGAGATCGACTACCCAGCGCCGATTGTCGATCTCGAGGACAGCTATCGTCGCGCCCGGGATACGCTGTGGTCACTGAAGACCGTCCCTCTGGTAGCGCGCGAGCGGCAGCGCATCCTAAACCGCCATGTCGAACGCCGGTATCAAAAAATCTCGGACGCCGCGAGCGGCGAGTAAAAGATCCGGGCTGTCGTCATCAGCGAGTGAACTTCGACCCGGATGCTATGCTCCAAGATCTGAGCCGAAGGAGACAAGCATGGTTTTCGTACTGATCGCGCTAGGTGGCCTCGTCGCCCTCATCCTGTTGGCACTGATTTTGGTGCCCATGTTTATCGACGAAGCCGCTCTGATCGCGTTGGCCCAAGAGGCAGTCCGCGATAAGACCGGCGGCGAGTTGATCGTAGCCGGCGACAGCGAACTGTCGCTATTCCCCCGACTCGCGGTGGAGCTGAACGACACCCAACTGATTCTGCCCGCGCGCACCGAGTACGAGCAGGCCATCGATGCCAAGCTCCGCGAACTCTCACTGGGGCTCTCGATACTACCCACTCTGCGCGGCACGCCGGAATTTGGCGAGCTGCGTGTCGACGGCTTGCACGCCAAAATTACAGCACCTCAGGCACTGCCGCCCACGCCAGAGCCACTACCCGACATGTCGGATCGAGATTGGGAGCGACTGGGCCGCACCCTTCGCAGCGAGCGCGAAGCGCAACGCCAGAAGCTGCTGACGCCGACCAACACCAGCGTAGCCGTGGCGATCGCCGCAGATAACCTCACGATCACCGACATTACGTTGGAGTTGCTCGATGCGCGGGGCCGGCTGGAGAACAAGCTGTTGCTGGAGCGACTCACTGTCCGCGATATCAACACGCGTAACGAGCCGGTACGTATCGACACGGCAGCAACAGTGCAAAGCGGCGAGTCCGGCGTACCCATTCAACTCGATATGACAGGTGTCGTGCGGGTGCCGAGCGATCTGAGTCAAATCAGTATCGACCGACTCGAAACCGTGATTGCCGGCGCACTCGCGGAGCCCGTGAAAGCCACGCTCACCGGCAAGCTCACCCTCTCACCGCTGGATTTTAAAGGCCAATTAGATGCGGCCCTGCCCGGCGGCGATGTTAAGGGTGACCTGCGTTACGCCGCGCTCGAGAGCCCGCAGATCGATGTGCGTCTGGAAACCGAGCGCCTCGACCTCGACCGGATGCAGCCAGCCAGCGCAGGCGGGACTAACAGCAAAGCGTCCGCACCCTCCGCCAATAGCGGCGGGGACACCCGCACCGCCACCACACCACTGCCACCCGTACCCCTGCCGGTAGGTCCATTGAAGCTGCTGGATCTGGCTTTGGAGATGAACGCCGGAGAGCTCACCACGGCCGGGCAAACCATCGGCAATGCACAGCTTGCCATGCGGGTGCGGGATGCCATCGCTGACATCAAATATTTGCGCGGCACCCTTCATGAAGGGCAGCTCGACACGCGCGCCACACTCAACACCCGGCGACTGCAGGCCGAGCTCGCGGTTGAGGGCGGCATGAAGGGCATCAATCTCGACTCGCTGATGAGTTCACTGGGCACCCCCGGCGCAGTCTCCGGCCGCGTCGACATGGCGTGGGATGTGGACAGCCGGGGCGCCACCGCGGAAGCACTCAAACTCGGTCTGGACGGTGACTTTGATCTTGAAGGCCAGGACGTGGTGATCGAACAGATATCGATGCAGGGCATGATGTGTAACGCCATCTCGCAGGTGACACAAAAGCCGCTGACCCAAAAGATGCCGACCAAAACACCGCTATCCAAACTGGCGCTGGGTATCGACTTTGACGATGGCAAAGCCGAATTCGATGATCTCAGCCTCGCCTCACCCGGACTCACCATGTCCGGAGATGGCGCAGTCGCGCTCGACAGTTTCGACTTCGCGATGGTGCTCGATACACGTATCGACAAGCAGCTGGAGGAACTCGACCCGAACTGCCGCGTCGTGGAGCGCTATGCGGAGATTGATTGGCCGATTGCCTGTCGCGGGAACCTGAGCGGCAAACCCGGCGACTGGTGCCGCATTGATGTCAATCGTATCGCCGAGCAATTACTCAAGAATGAGGCCAAGAGCCAGCTCGAGAAGAAGGCCGGCAAGTTCCTCAAGAACTTGTTGAACAACTGAGGGATGCCCATGCGCGACCAGCCGCCAACTCAACACCGCAGCGGACTCACACGACGGAGGCTATTACTCCGGGCGGCATCCGCAAGCCTCGTCCCCTTGCTCGCAATGGACGCACGCGCCCAAGGCAGACTCGACCCGGCAGATCCCAGCGCCATCGCGCTCGGCTACACCACCGATCACAGCAGAGTCGATGTCAAACGCTGGCCGAAGAAAGCGCGTGAGGACGCCAAGTCACCGCAACGGTGCAGCAGCTGCGCTATGCGCAACCCGGAGGGTGGTTGCCAGTTATTCGGTGGGCGCAAGGTCAGCGACAACGGTTGGTGTAACGCCTGGACAGCCCGCTGACCATGGCGGGTTTTGATAACAGCTACGCCGCGCTGGGTGCCGATTACGCGGCACCGCAGCCCCCCACCCCGGTCGCGGAGCCTGCGTGGCTCGCCTTTAACACGGCACTGGCCGATGCCCTCGATTGGCCCGCTGAGTGGCGCAACACCGACACGGCGCTGCAGTCACTCGGCGGCAACGGATTGCTCTCAGGCAGCGAGCCGGTAGCCACGGCGTACGCCGGCCACCAGTTCGGCAGTTACAACCCCAAGCTCGGGGACGGTAGGGCCGTGCTGCTCGGTGAGTGGGTTAGCAATGCTGGGGCACGCTTTGATGTCCAGCTCAAAGGTGCGGGGCGCACACCGTTCTCCCGAGGCGGAGATGGACGCTCTCCCGTGGGCCCTGTGGTTCGCGAGTACTTACTGAGTGAAGCGATGCATGCGCTGGGCGTGCCAACCACCCGAGCGCTGGCGGCGGTCAGCACCGGAGAACGGGTATTCCGTGAAACCGTGGAACCAGGCGCCATACTCACCCGCGTGGCGAGTAGCCATCTGCGTATCGGTACCGTGCAGTACTTTGCAATGACGCGCCAAGGCGACGGACTGGACGCGTTGATTGACTACGTTACCGAGCGACATTACGGGGCCGAGCTCGAGCGGGCCCGTTCAACAGACCCCGCGGTATCCACGGCACAGGTGCTGCTCTCCAGTTACACACCGGCGCTCGCCGCGCTGGTAGCGCGCTGGCAGGTGTTGGGTTTTGTCCACGGCGTGCTCAACACGGACAACATGCTGCTATGTGGCGAGACCGTGGACTATGGCCCCTGCGCTTTCATGGATCGCTTTGACCCGGAAGCCCGCTTCAGCTCGATCGATACCGGCGGTCGCTACGCCTGGCCCAACCAACCGCAGATCGCTCACTGGAATCTGAGCGTCCTCGCCCAGTGCTTGCTGCCATTGCTGGCTGCAGATCAGGAGCAGGCACTCGCCATTGCCCAAGCCGAAGTCGACGCCTTCCCAAACTACTATTTCCAGGCCCACGGTGCCCTGCTGGCGGCACGCTTCGGGCTTGATGTTTGGCGCGATGACGATCGCAAACTGGTGGACGCGTTCTATCAAATACTGTCAGACGACGGGCTAGACCACACGCTGGCCTTCCGCTGGCTGGCTGAGTTCGCGAATGACAGCGTGGACCAGACGCCGCTCCCCGAACTGTTTACACCGAGCCCGCGCCTTCAGGCCTGGACAGACCACTGGCATAACCGCAGGCGCGAGAGCACCATCGACCCTGAACACCTCAACGCGACCATGCGCCAACACAACCCCAGCGTGATCCCACGCAACCATCAGGTAGCGCGGGCGATTGCCGCTGCCGAACAGGGCGACACAACCGTACTCGAACAGCTCAGCAGCCGCTGGAGCAAGCCTTGGGAATGGCACCCGGAGGACCTCGAGCTGGCACGACCTCCGGAGCCTGAGGAAATAGTGCAGCGAACCTTCTGCGGCACCTGAATCGGGTTCAACCCATAGCCGTATAAGCGAGGTGCATGGCTCTCGGCCTGACCGGGCCGTATAATCGCGGCATTCTTCGGAGGCACTGTTTTGAGCATCGACTTCCTCGGCAAACGCATTAGCGGGCCGTTCACCATCCCCTCGGGCATCGTCACCACGGCGCCTTCGATCATCCAGCGGATCATCGACGAGATTCCCGAAATCGGCGTTATCACCACCAAAAGCATTGGGCCGGTACCGCGTGCCGGCAACCGGGAGCCGGTTTACAGCCAATACGCGCCGGGATGTTTCGTCAATGCGGTTGGCCTGACCAACCCGGGCGTCGACGAGGCATTAGCAGGGCTGCAGACGCTGAATGTACCGGAGGATCGCTTTCTGCTGGTTTCAGTATTCGGCGGCAATGTCGATGAATTCGTCGAGGTCGCAAAAAAACTCGCGCCCGTCGCAGATGGTATCGAGCTGAACCTGTCCTGCCCCCACGCCAAGGGTTACGGCATGGCGATGGGTCAGGACCCTGCTCTGGTGGCGGAGATCGTGGGCGCGGTAAAGGCCGCCGTCGATGTACCGGTGATCCCGAAACTTACCCCCAACGCCGACGATATCGCCGCCATTGGCCGCGCCGCCCTCGAAGCCGGCGCCGACGGTTTATGTGCAATCAACACAGTGGGGCCTGGTTACACCGAATCGCACGGCCACGCGGTGCTGAGCAATGGTATGGGCGGTATGTCAGGCAAAGGCGTATTGCCTATCGCGCTCAAGTGTCTGCGGGCGTTATCGGAGACGACCGACAAGCCGATTATCGGTTGCGGTGGGCTGTCGAGTGCCGCCGACTGCCGTGCCGCGCGTGCTGCAGGCGCCACGATCCTCGGGGTAGGCTCTGCGCTCACTGGCATGGATACGCCGGATCTGGTGGCGTACTTCGCGGCGCTCGGCCACGACCTCGAGCATGACACCGAACGGGCGGAGCGATTGGTCCGTTACGACATCGACATGCACTTCGAACCGGCGACGGTGGTCGAAAACCAACGCATCTGCGACGACATCAACGTGGTGACGTTCGATCGCAAAATCAATATTCAGGCGGGCGAGTACGTGTTTGTCTGGATACCCGGTGTCGGTGAAAAGCCCTTCTCTTGCCTGACCGACGACCCGCTGCGGCTGGCCGTGATCAATGTCGGGCAGTTCACCGAGGCCTGTTGCCAACTCAAACCCGGCGACACCGCCTATATCCGAGGGCCTCACGGTGTACCCGTTGCGCCGCCAGAGGACGCCAAGATTCTTTGCGTGGCCGGCGGCACGGGACTGGCGGCGGTCTATCAGGTCGCCCGGGATTTCGGTACCGACGAGCGACCGGCAGAGATTTTCGCCGGTGCCCGCAGTGCCGAGCGGCTGTATTTTATTGATGAATGCCGGGCGATTGCCGATGTGACGGTCGCCACCGACGACGGCAGTGCGGGGGTTGCCGGCCGGGTGACCGAACCTCTTCGTGAACGCCTGGCAGGCATGACTCAAGAGGAGCTCGCGCAGGTCGTTTGCTACAACTGCGGTCCGGAGCCAATGATCCATGCCGCTGAAGCCGTGCAGCGGGAGTTTCTCGCCAATGACCAGATATTCAGCGCGATCGACTATGT
>JAZBOZ010000187.1:0-12563 GCA_036351405.1 Halieaceae bacterium | reverse complement strand
TGCACCGCCGCTGCTTGGCTGGACGGCCGTCACCGGCGAGATACACGGCCACGCGCTGCTTCTGGTGTTGATCATCTTCGCCTGGACGCCGCCCCATTTCTGGGCGCTGGCCATTCATAAGCGAGAAGAGTACGCCTCAGTGGGCATCCCCATGCTACCGGTGACACACGGTGTCCGTTTCACTGCCCTGCATATCTTGCTCTACACCATCATCATGCTGCTCATCACCCTGTTGCCGTTTGCAACGCGTCTGAGCAGTTGGTTGTATTTGATTTCAGCGCTGGGTCTGGGTGCGGTCTTTATGTACTGGTCCATCAAGATCTGGCTGGGGGATGAAAAAGCGCCGATGGCGACCTTTAAATACTCGATTACGTATCTGTTGGTCCTGTTTATTGCCATGTTGCTGGACCACTGGATTTTGGGAGGTGTGCTGTGAGCAACCGTCAACGCAAACGCGTCTGGATGACTGTCGGCGGTGTTGTCGCCTTCATTTTGGTCGTTGTAGTGAGCTTTGTGTATCGCATCCAGCAGCCACGGGTGATGACCGAATCGGAAATGCAGGCGAACGGACTGTATTTATTTGAGACGCCTCGCGATCCCGGTGAGTTTTCACTGATCTCACAGGACGGCTCACCGTTTACCCCCGAAGATCTTGAGGGGCAGTGGACGCTGCTGTTTTTCGGTTTCACTCATTGTCCCGACATTTGCCCCACCACGATGACGTTCCTTGCCGAACTCCACCGCCAGCTCGAGGCCACCGAGGCTGCAGACACGCAGGTGGTGATGGTGTCGGTCGATCCGGCACGTGACACCCCCGAGCAGCTGGCGAGTTATGTCCCTTATTTCCACCCCGATTTCGTGGGTGTTACCGGTGATTTCGGCGATATTCTGAGTTTTACGCGGAAGTTCAACGCGCCATTCCGTAAAGTCACCATGGACGATGGTAGTTACCAGGTCGAGCACAGTGCCAACGTCGCTCTGGTGAATCCCCGCGGCGACTATCACGGCTTTTTCAAGGCACCGCTCGATATGGCCAAGATGAAAGTGACCTATCGCTCAGCTCGCTGGCATTGGGATCACTGAGCCCATGGCGAATTCGCGTCTCATTCTGGTGGATGGCTCGTCTTATCTGTTTCGGGCCTTCCACGCGTTACCGGCCCTGACCAACTCCAAAGGTCTTAATACCGGAGCCGCCAAGGGCGTTATCGGCATGATCAGAAAGCTGGTCGCGGATTACCCCGATGATCAGGTAGTGGTCATCTTCGACGCAAAAGGGCCGACTTTCCGCAACGAGATTTATTCGGAGTACAAGGCTAATCGGCCGCCGATGCCGGAAGAGCTGCGCGAACAGATCGAGCCGATCCACGGCATGATCCGCGCCATGGGCTTGCCGCTGATTTGTGTCGAAGGTGTCGAAGCTGATGATGTGATCGGGACGCTGGCGGTACAGGCGGCTGGGGAAGGGCGTTCTGTTGTCGTTTCCACCGGCGATAAAGATATGGCACAGCTCGTCAATGACCACGTGACGCTGGTCAACACGATGAACAATACCGTTATGGATCGCGCGGGTGTCATCGAGAAGTTTGGCATTCCGCCCGAGCTGATCATCGATCTCTTGGCGTTGATGGGCGACAAGGTGGATAACATTCCCGGTGTCGCCGGCGTCGGTGAAAAGACCGCTCTGGCGCTGCTGACCCAGCTCGGGGGTCTGACCGAGATTTACGACCGACTCGAAGAGGTACCCAACCTCGACGTGCGCGGCGCGAAAAGTCTCGCCAAGAAGCTTGCCGAACAGCGCGAGCAGGCGGAGCTTTCCTACCAGCTTGCGACTATCAAAACCGACTGTGATCTGGCGCTGTCTGAGACCGATTTACAGTCATCGCTCCCGGACCGGGAAGCCTTGCTGGCGTTTTTCCGGGATCTTGAATTTAAAACCTGGCTCGATGCGCTGCTGTCTGGTGAGGACCCGGCTGTCGACGGTGCGGAAGTCGCGGAGCCTGAGGCGCCACCGCTCGACGTCGATGTAGTGCTCGATCAAGCCACACTCGACGCCTGGATTGAGCAGTTAAAAGCAGCGCCTTTGTTTGCTTTCGATACCGAGACCACCAGCCTTAATTACATGCAGGCTGAGGTCGTGGGCGTGTCCTTCGCTGTGGAGCCGGGGCGAGCAGCTTACGTGCCACTGGCCCACGATTATCCGGGTGCGCCTGAGCAACTCAACCGCGAGGCGGTGCTGGCCCAGCTCAAGCCTTTACTGGAAGACCCAGAGCGACCCAAGCTCGGCCAAAATTTGAAATACGACAGCAACGTGCTGGCCAATCACGATATCGCTTTGCGCGGCATCGCCGAAGACTCGATGTTGGAGTCCTACGTGCTGGACTCGGTTGGTACCCGCCACGATATGGATAGCCTGGCACTCAAATACCTGGGCCAACGAACCATTGGTTTTGAGGAGATCGCCGGCAAGGGTGCCAAGCAGCTGACGTTCAACCAGATATCCCTCGAGCAGGCGGCCCCTTATGCGGCTGAAGACGCAGATGTCACTCTGCGGCTCCACCAAACCCTTAGCGAGCGGCTGGCGGCTGAGCCGGGTCTCGAGAAGTTGTACCGCGAAGTGGAGATGCCTCTCGTGCCGGTGCTCGCGCGCATTGAGCGCAACGGTGCATTGGTATCCCGAGAAACGCTGGCGCAGCAGAGCGCTGAACTTGGTGAGCGCATGCAGGCGCTGGTGGCGCGTGCACACGAGTTGGCTGGGCAGCCCTTTAATTTGGGTTCACCCAAACAGCTGGGCGAAATCTTGTTCGAAAAACTTGAACTGCCGGTGATCAAAAAAACCCCCAAGGGGGCGCCCTCGACCGCCGAAGACGTGTTGGCCGAGCTGGCTCTCGATTACCCTCTGCCGGCGGTGCTGATGGAGTACCGAAGTCTCAGCAAGCTCAAGTCGACGTACACCGACAAGCTGCCCGAGATGATCGATCCGCGAACGGGACGTGTCCATACGTCGTATCACCAAGCGGTGACAGCGACCGGGCGCTTGTCCAGCTCTGATCCCAATTTGCAGAACATCCCGATTCGTACCGAGGAGGGGCGCCGTATCCGCCGCGCCTTCATCGCGCCGGAGGGCTATAGGCTGCTGGCAGCGGACTACTCTCAAATTGAGCTGCGCATTATGGCGCACCTGTCCCAGGATCGTGGCTTGCTCAATGCCTTTGCTCAGGGCCTCGATGTGCACAGCGCCACGGCGGCTGAGGTCTTTGGTGTCGAGCTCGACGAGGTGTCGGGTGACCAGCGCCGCAAAGCCAAAGCCATTAATTTCGGCCTGATCTACGGCATGTCAGCGTTCGGATTGGCCAAACAGCTGCACTTGGGCCGCCAGGAGGCTCAGCAATACATCGATCGTTATTTCGAGCGTTATCCCGGTGTGGCTGATTACATGACGCGCACCCGGGAATTGGCTCACGAGCGGGGCTATGTCGAGACCCTGTTTGGTCGCAGGCTGTACCTGCCCGAGATCAATGCGCGCAATAAACAGCGCCAGCAGGCCGCAGAGCGGACCGCGATCAATGCGCCAATGCAGGGTTCAGCTGCCGATATCATCAAGCTCGCGATGATTGCCGTCGATGGTTGGCTGACGGAAAGCGGCGTCGATGCGCGGATCACCATGCAGGTTCACGATGAACTCGTGCTCGAGGTAGCCGACAAAGCTGTGGATACCGTGACCGAGGCGCTGCCTGGCCTGATGGCGGGTGTTGCCGACCTCGATGTGCCGCTTTTGGTGGAGACTGGGGTGGGTGCCGACTGGGAAGCGGCGCACTAAACGCGGGGTCGTGAATCAGAGAGGCTGCCAGCCGACCGGTCAGGCTGCGTTGATTTAAGACGCTGATTTGTGATGGCGACCCGTTTTTGATTCCGGAGCCAGCTCAGGAGCTTGGGTAAGCAAGCGCTAGCTCAAGGGCTCACTCTCGGGCGCGCCGTCTTCCTCCGCTCTTTCCTCTTCCTCCTCAAACACGCTGTCATCGGTCAGCCATGTGGCTAGCTGCCGCTCAAGCTCTTTGAGTCCGTCTCGTTTGAGGGCCGAGAACAGCTGTACAGACACCAGATCTCCCATGTCCGCGAGCTTGGCGCGGACCGACAACAACGACGCTTTCGCAGGCCCCTTTTTCAGCTTGTCAGCCTTGGTAAGCAAAATATGAACAGGCATGTGCGCAGTGACCGCCCAGCCGAGCATCAAGCTGTCCTGCTCGGTCAGTGGGTGGCGGATATCCATGAGCATGATGAGGCCGCGCAGACTCTGTCGCTGCTGTAGATAACGCTCGAGCTGTCGGTTCCACTCTTTTTTCATCTTCAGCGGCACTTTGGCGTAGCCATAACCGGGTAAATCCACCAGCCGCTGGCTCTCACTGAGGCTAAAAAAGTTGATTAGCTGGGTCCTGCCGGGGGTGCGGGAGGTGCGTGCCAGCTTGGTGTTGTCCGTTAACGTATTGATTGCGCTAGACTTTCCGGCGTTGGATCGCCCGGCAAAGGCCACCTCGGACCCTGAGTCGGCGGGTGCGTTCTCGATCTTGCTGGCGCTCTGCAAAAAGGTCGCGGCACGAAAATTGATCGGTGCGAGCAGAGGCTTGGGGTCGGCATTTTCAGACATGATTGGGAATTTGTGCGCTGGGCGTGAGCGACTATAATGCCATGCCGCACCCGAAGTGCGGTTAATTGGTTTACTGGCAGCAAGGCTGCCCCAGAGGGAATGACATGACATCACGTGACGTACTGCGTAAGGTTGCCGCACCGGCAGCTATCGCCATGGCTTTCGCCGCCAGCACCACTGCCGTGGCCGAGCCCAACATGGACAAATACAACCGCGCTTGTAACGCCTGCCACGCGGCCGGTGTCGCTGGAGCACCCAAGACCGGTGACGCCGAAGCTTGGGCCCCGCGTATGGAGCAAGGTATGGACGCACTCGTGGCCTCAGTGAAGAACGGTAAAGGCGCTATGCCTCCGATGGGCCTGTGCAACGACTGCACCGATGAAGAGTTCAAGGAACTCATTACCTACATGTCTACTGCCAAGTAATACGGCTCAAGACCACAGGGAGTTATCACATGTTTTCACGTAAAGCGCTTCGCCTCACCGCTGCCCTGGTAATCGGCTTTGGCCCGATTGCACTGGCGCAGGGCGCAGGGGTTCTCAAAGGCGACGCCGCGGCCGGCGAACAAAAAGCGGCCAGCTGCGCAGCCTGTCATGGCGCCGATGGAAATAGTGCTGTTCCCACTTTCCCCAAGCTCGCCGGGCTTGGGGAAAAATACCTGCTCAAGCAAATGCAGGACATCCGTGACGGGGTCCGACCCGTGGCGTCGATGGCGGGTCAGGTTGACAATATGAGCGATCAGGATCTGGCCGATATTGCAGCCTATTTTGACGCCCAGCCGCGTAGCGGCTCGGTGGCCGATGAAGATCTGTTGGAATTGGGTCGTAAGGTCTACATGTCTGGCATCATGGAGCGCAAGGTCGCTGCCTGCGTGGGTTGTCATAGCCCTACGGGTAAGGGCAACGCACCTGCAGGCTTCCCCGCACTGGCGGGCCAGCATGCCGAGTACATTGTTCAGCAGCTGAAGATGTTCCGTAAGGGTTATGAAGATCCCACGGGCCGCGTGAATGACGGGGACAGCAAAATCATGCGTACCACTGCTTTCGAACTCAGTGATCTGGAAATCGAAGCCGTCGCCGCATACGCCTCGGGCCTGAAGCAGTAAGGGGAGCGTCCTCAATGACCCGCATGTTTACACTGGTATCCGCGATCGTTATAGGGCTTTCTGCCCTGACCAGCTCGGTGTCGTATGCCGAAGAGGTCTATCGTGAAGGTGAGCATTACGAGCTGATCACTCCGGCCATCAAAGTTGGTGACGAGGACGAGGTCGTGGTGACCGAATTCTTCTGGTACGGCTGTGGTCACTGCTTCAGCTTCGAGCCGATGCTCGATGCCTGGGAGAAAACGTTACCTGAGGGCGTTCGTTTGGAGGGTGCACCGTCGATCTGGCGGCGTGGCCCGATGGAAGTCCATGCCAAGGCGTATTTCATTGCCAAGGCGCTCGGCATGAAGGACAAAATACACCTCAAAATTTTTGAAGCGATGCATCTCGAGCGCAAGCGCCTCGGCAGTGAGGCTGAGCTCCGTGCTTTCTTCGTTTCGCATGGTGCTGATCCTGCAGAATTTGATGCCGCTTATGACTCGTTCGGTGTGAATAGCCAAGTTCGTCGGGCAGAGTCCCATGCGCGATCTGCGCGAATCTCCGGCACGCCGTCAATGATGGTTGCCGGCAAGTACCGGATTGAGACTCGCAACACCGACGGCCAGTCAGGCATGCTCAAGGTGGTCGACTACTTGGTTCAAAAAGAACTGGCAGCGATCAAGGCTAAAAAGGAAAACAGCTAAGTTATTCCTCAGGGAGCAGAAGCGCTGTTCTCGACACTACCTTTCTGAGCTCAAAGCTCGAATGCACCCCGGCCACGCCGGGGATGCGCGTGAGCCGACCGAGCAGGAACTGTTCATAGTGGTGCATATCCCGCACGACCGCGGTCAATAAATAGTCGGCGCTCTGCCCGGTTACTACGCTGCAGTTAAGAATTTCTGGATACGTCTGAATTTCCGCCTCGAAAGCCTCGAAGCGTTCCGGGGTGTGCCGATCCATGGTTACCCCGATGTGCGCGGTCAGTGTAAGGCCCAGCTGCTCGGCGTCGAGCAGCGCTACACGTTGACGAATAATGCCCGTCTGCTCCAATCGTTTGATCCGTCGGGCGCAGGGAGTGGCCGAGAGCCCAACCCGCTCAGCCAGCTCCAGATTGCTGAGTGATGCGTCGTCCTGCAGGAGTGTCAATAGACGGCGGTCGATGCGGTCCAGGTCCATGGTGAGTGATTAATCTCAAATAAAAAGCTTTATGTAGTGTAAGGCACCAATATTGGGTGTGCCATTGTGCATATTTGCGCGAAATCACCGATATGGCTGCGTTATCATCTCGCCTTCTTATTAAAAGTGCGCCTTCGCGCAGGGAGAGTTGGTCATGACCGAGACGTCGCGACCCTTCAACTTTTCAAAATATCGGCCCTTCACGCCGCTCGCCAAACCGGACCGCCGTTGGCCCGATCAGGTGCTGAGCCAGGCGCCCCATTGGTGCAGCGTAGACCTGCGCGACGGCAACCAGGCGCTGGTAGAGCCCATGAACGCAGAGCAGAAACTGCGCCTTTGGGATCTGCTGGTGAAAGTCGGATTCAAAGAGATTGAAGTGGGCTTTCCCTCGGCATCGAGCCACGATTTCGCCTTTCTGCGAAAGCTGATCGAAGAGGACCGTATTCCCAGCGATGTGACGGTACAGGTGCTCACTCAGGCTCGCCCCGAGTTGATCGCCAAGACCTTTGATGCACTGCGTGGCGCGCGTCGTGCGGTCGTGCATTTTTATAATTCGACCTCGACCGTCCAGCGTGAATACGTATTCGGATTGGATCGCGAGGGCATCACCCGTATTGCCGTTGAAGGTGCCAAGCTGGTGAAAGCCGCGGCTGAAGCCCAGCCAGAGACGGAATGGGTCTTTGAATATAGCCCGGAAAGCTTCACTGGTACCGAAATGGACTTCGCCGTCGATGTAGTCGACGCGGTTAACGCGGTACTCATGCCGACGCCCGAAAACCCCGTCATTATCAATTTGCCGGCAACGGTTGAGATGAGCACGCCGAATGTCTACGCGGACCAGATTGAGTGGTTCTGCGACCACGTGGCGAACCGCGATTCCTTGTTGATTTCTTTGCATACCCACAACGATCGGGGCTGCGCCGTTGCGGCTGCAGAGCTCGGTGTGATGGCCGGCGCTGATCGCGTCGAGGGCACGTTGTTCGGTAATGGCGAGCGCACCGGCAACATGGATATCGTCACGATGGCGATGAATCTCTACAGCCAGGGTGT
The DNA here is from genome assembly GCA_036351405.1 of Halieaceae bacterium. Taxonomy (GTDB): domain Bacteria; phylum Pseudomonadota; class Gammaproteobacteria; order Pseudomonadales; family Halieaceae; genus Luminiphilus. The sequence continues at coordinate 4,614 of JAZBOZ010000187.1, read as the reverse complement.
CGATCCGAAGCTCGATTTCAGCAACCTCGACGAGATGATCGCGGTGGCGAAAGAGTGCACCCAGCTGCCGGTACACCCCCGGCACCCCTATGCTGGAGAGCTGGTATTCACCGCTTTTTCCGGCAGTCATCAGGACGCCATCAATAAGTGCCTGGCGAAACGGGACAGCGATGCACCGTGGGATGTCGCTTACCTCCCGATAGACCCTGCAGATATTGGCCGCAGCTATCAAGAAGTAATCCGTATCAACAGCCAGTCGGGCAAGGGTGGTGTCGCCTACGTGCTGGCGCAGGATCACGGGTTGGAAATACCCCGCTGGTTGCAAATCGACTTCAGCGCCGCAGTGCAGCAGCTCGCCGAAAAAAGCGAGACCGAAGTGTCTTCAGCGGATTTGTTGCAGTTGTTTGAGGAGACCTACTTGCAAGGCGGCCGCCTGTGGCAATTGGGTAGCTATCAGCTGAGTCGCGATGACGGTGTCGACGCCTTGAGTGCCGTTCTGACCCATCCTTTGCACACCGTGACTTTGAAGGGTCGGGGCAATGGTGTGGTTGACGCTTTCGTCAATGCCTTGGAGCAACAGATCGGTCAGCAAATCGTGTTGGTTGAGTACAGTGAGCACACGCTCGGCCAGTCAGCTGATGCAGAAGCGGTCTGCTACATCCAGCTCAATGTCGACGGTGAGCGCAGCTGTGGTGTGGGCCGAAGCCACGACATCGTGCAGGCATCGCTGGCGGCGATTCTATCGGCGATCGATGCCCGGGGGCTGCTGGTTCAGCACGCCGCCTGATATCGCGGGTTTACATATCCCCTGAGGTGCCGGCTGTTACCGGCTAACTCTGGCTGTGCCACAATGCGGCTCAATGCGAGTAGCATCGTTAACGAGGCGCGACGACACGGCATGCGTTCAGAGCAAAGCGATAGCACCCCACTGTCAATGGGTGCCGAGAGCAGGCGGGCCTTTTGGATGGCGCTGCTCAACTCTGACCTGATCCCGTTGGTGGGTGACTCAGGACAGGAGGCATCTCTTCGGAATCGCGACACGATTTATCGCGGCATGCTGCTGCTGATGGTGTTCTCTGCCAGCGTGATCGCGCTTGAGGGCTTGTTTCTGGGCCAATTGAGCGGCTGGCTCGTGTTCCTTGCCGTTGCGACGGTGCTCACCCAGCTGGCAACACTCATCCGATTGGTGTTGGCCGGTGCGGTACTGCTGCCTCCCGTGTTAACGCTGAGTGCCGCCGTGTTGCTATTGGTAGGCGCCGTGGCTCAAGGCGCCACCCATCACTCGCTGTGGTTGTTTCCGTTGATGGTTGCGATTTCTGCCTTGTTGCCAACGCGGGTCGCTTTGCTGTTTGGACTGCTGACACTTGCGGCCATCGTGCTGGTGCGTGGTGAGTTTCTCCTCACCTTTGATCTCGCCGAGGACACGGCGCTCGTCGCCACCTGGCTGTTGTCACTGTCGGTGATGCGTCTCATGACCCATCAGGCCCATGAGCTCACCGATCTTGCCTTAACCGACGCACTGACTGGCGCTTTCAATCGACATTATTTGCTGCCGCAAACCGATCGTTGCATTGCGGATTTCCACCGTTACAGTCGAATGTCTACTCTGTTGATGATCGATATTGATCACTTCAAGCGCATCAATGATCAATTTGGCCATGGTATGGGGGATCGCGTGCTGCGAGCTGTGGTCACACATATCGAGGATCGTCTCCGCGGTGTCGATATGGTTTTTCGCTATGGTGGGGAAGAGTTTATGGTGCTGCTGGCGGAAGCGGGTTCCGCATCTGCAGCCAAGGTTGCCGAAGAGCTGCGGCTGGGCATTGAGTCACTACAGTTGATCCCGCAACGCGCGGTTACGGTCAGTATCGGAGTATGTGATGTTTCATCAGTGGCTTCGACAGAAGATTGGCTTGCTCAGGTGGATGATGCGATGTACCGGGCCAAAGCGGAGGGTCGCAACCGGGTGGTCTCCGTTCAAGGCACGCCAAGAGAGCACACCCAGCTCAGTAGCCGGATTCCGGTCTGGCGCTAGCCTGCTGCTCATCACCCTGCTAATGGCAGGGTGTTCGAGTACCCAGTTCTTTTACAATCGACTCGACACCATCATCGCCTGGTATGTCGATGACTACGTCGATCTCGACCGCCAGCAGTCGAAACTGTTTGATGAAGAACTCGAACAGTTTTTTGTCTGGCACCGCCGCACCGAGCTCCCGCGTTATGTTGATTTACTGGTAAAGGCGGAATCCGCGCTCGACCAGGACATTGACGTTGCCCAGCTGCAGCGCCTCGCCGATGACTTTAGGGCGGCGCTGGAGCGGCTTAGGGCTCGGGCGCTCGAGAGTATGCTTCGCATCGGTGACGCCCTATCAGATGAGCAGCTGGCCGAGTTCGTCGCCAATCTTGAACGCGAGCAGGCCGAGTCCGAGGAAGAGTATTTGTCTCGTGATGATGCCGAGTATCGCGAAGCGCTCATTGAGCGGCTGGAAGACAACTTCGAAGATTATCTCGGCCGTCTGACCACCGAGCAGCGGAGTCAGATTGAGCAAAGCGCCGACCGTTACAGCCGTCTGGATCAAGCGTGGCTGGAGGATCGGGCACGCTGGATTCAAATAACAGGCGATATACTGAGCCGTCGCGATGCGGATTGGCAGGCGCAAATCAGGCAGGCAGCCTCGGGGCGACGCGACGGGCGCAACGCTGTTTTTCAAAAAGCGCTGGATGCCAATACGCGAATAACGCTCGACCTCGTAGCTCAGGTACTGAATACGCGGACGGAACGTCAGGATCGTCGTCTCCGCAAGCGTCTCGCTGAATTGAAAGCCGATTTTGAGGCGCTGATATTGGAGGTGCCACCGGCCGACTCGACCGAAGTGGTGGAGTAAATGAACCAAGTTTGGGGCGTTGCCAAGTAAGCAAAGAGCGTCCCGACGGTGTCCCAAAGGCGTCTCGAGGTCTTATTTGTCCAAGGGACGCTCCAGCACCTTGGAGTTGCGCTGCAGATTGTAGAGGCGCTGCCGCTCATCCGGGAGCGTATCAAGGCCGACCTCGCGAAATCCCTGTTCGACAAACCAGTGCGTGGTTTGGGTCGTAAGTACAAACACTCGCTCAAGGCCTAGCGCCCGCGCCTCGTCACACAGTATCTGCAATAAGCGCTCACCTCTGCCATGACCACGATAATCCGGGTGAGTTGCAATACAGGCAATTTCGGCGCTCTGGGCTTCCGCGAAAGGATATAGCGCCGCACACGCGATGATTCGGCCATCTCTCTCCAGTACACGGAACCGGTCGATTTCCTGCTCCAGTCGCTCTCTTGAGCGGCGGACAAGCACACCGGACTCTTCCAACGGCTGCACCAGGTCGATCACACCACCGATGTCATCCATGCCAGCGCATCTGACTTGCTCGTAGTCCTCATGAGAAATCAGCGTACCCACGCCATCGTGCGTGAACAATTCTGCCAACAATGCGCCATCGTGAGCGTAACTGATCAGGTGTGCTCGTGGCACACCCTGCTGGCAGGCACGGCATGCCATATCACGGGCACTCTGTTGCTCGGGCGCTGCAAGGTCCAGTGCTGCAGCTTCATCAACGGTGCACTGGCGAATCAACTCGCCGGTGGGCTGCTGCAGACCCTCGGCCCGCCCGATTACGATCAATTTATCGGCACCGACGCTACTGGCTGCAGCGGTGGCCAGTTCGTCCGCCGCGAGGTTGAACACCTCTCCTGTCGGTGAAAAACCCAGAGGGGATAGCAATACGATGGCATTGTCTTCCAGCGCGCCCATCACGCCCCCGGCATCGATACGCCGAACTGCACCGGTGAACATGAAATCCACGCCATCCACGACACCCAGTGGTCGCGCGGTCACGAAATTACCGCTGATCACCCGCAGTCGTGCGCCGCGCATGGGTGAATTGGGCAGCCCCATGGATAACAGGCTTTCAAGCTGAACGCGTTGCGCCGCGGTGACCTGACGAACAATCTCCAGCACCGAGTGATCAGTCACGCGGATTCCCCGATGTAGCGTCCCTGCGATGCCGCGCCGATCAAGCTCTGTCTCAATCGCCGACCGCGTCGCGTGCACCAAGACCAGACGAATTCCCAGCGATTGCAGCAGCGCCAAATCGTGAACCAACGACATCAACGTGCGGCTATCAAGCGCGCCGTCACCGAGATAAATCACGAAGGTCCGGTTCCGATGGCTTTTGATATAGGGCGCCATGTTGCGGAACCAGGTCAGTTGCGGGTTATCGGAGTTCACAGGGTTAAAAATATCATCTGTCGAGGTGCGCCAAGCCTAAACCAATCAGTCGTGGAAGACGCGGCAATTGTTGTGATTGGGCAGCCGTACTCGCTACCCGCCCCATGGCACAAGACGTACACTCTGACCCATGAGTGACTATTTACAACTACCGCCCGAATCCCGGCTCGATGTGTTTTCGATGGCCGAAGCGCTGACCAGAGCGGGTCGTCTCTCCGCGCGCGATCTTGCACGACTGCGGGGTATTAATGTCACGGCGGTGCACCCGCTGGTTTATTTGGCGGAGCAGCACCTCGATGACCTGAGTCGGCCAGGAAAAAAGCTGGATATGGACGCCTTGCTCCATTTT
>JAZBOZ010000186.1:0-3636 GCA_036351405.1 Halieaceae bacterium | reverse complement strand
GCCTCAAAATATTCATCGCCAATGTTGCGCCCACCAACGACGGCGGTCTGGTTATCAACGACCAACGACTTGTTATGCATCCGCCGCGTCACCGTGCCAAAGTGCGTCAAAAAATTCAGGTAGCGGAGTGAGCGCGAGGGAAACGGATTGAACAGTCGTATATCGATATTGGGATGAAGCGCCAGCCCAGCCAGCCCCTCGTCACGACCATTCATGTCCATGTCATCGAGCAAAATGCGTACACGGACACCACGATCTGCTGCTTTCAGCAGGTGGTGAATCAACAACCTGCCCGAGTCATCATCGTGAAACAGGTAGTACTGTACGTCGACACTCACCTCAGCAATATCGATAAAAGCGAGGCGAGCCACCAGCGCGTCGACACCGCTGCCCAAGGGATAGAAAGCGGACTGCCCGGGGTGTCGCGCCAATTGCGGTGACAAAGCAACGCCAAGCCGTGAGGCACTGGTGTCCTTCATCGCATAAACCGGCTCTCGCGGAGGTTGGGGGCCCAATCCGAGACAGCCGGACATCAACAAAGACACCGCAAATATCCCAGCTCGCTGAAAAATTCTCGGCTTTGCAGCAATGACACTATCCTCCCAGAACCTCCCCGCAGCCTTCGTCCCAGCGTTGGCCCGCCAAATCAAACACGTTGAGCCACGGCTTAACAAGTTGACCGGCGCCGAAAATTGCACCACGTTAGCGCGTGATCATGAAAGAAAAGAAAAGTGTCGCTCTCGCGGCTCCCACTCAATGACACCTTCTTTGCAAAGGATTGCCCAGCTGCTATGTCTCATCATGTTCTGACCTTATTGGTCGCGATTGGCGTCCTCTCACTCGCCGCCCAGTGGCTAGCCTGGCGGATTCGCGTCCCTGCGATTCTGTTCCTGCTCGCCTTTGGCCTCATTATGGGGCCCGGCACAGGATTGTTGAATCCAGACGCTCTGTTTGGCGATCTGTTGTTTCCTTTCATTTCACTGTCGGTGGCCGTCATCCTTTTCGAAGGTAGCCTCACGCTGCGATTTGAGGATATCCGCGGCCACGGCGTGGTGGTATCACGACTCATTAGCTGGGGCGTAGTGATCATCTGGGTGGCTGTTGCTGCATTCAGCCACTGGTTTGTGGGCTTGGAGTGGTCGGTTGCCGCCCTTTTCGGCGCCATCATGACCGTCACGGGTCCCACGGTGATCATGCCAATGCTGCAAGCCGTACGCCCAACTCCAGCAGTGGCGCGCGTATTGCGCTGGGAAGGGATTCTGGTAGACCCGCTGGGTGCCATGCTCGCGGTATTAACGTTTACCGTGATCATCGCCACACAGCTCACCAATACCTGGATGGAGGTGGGTGCGCTGCTGGTGAGGATGCTGGCTTCGGGTCTGCTGCTGGGCGCAGCCGCAGGTTACCTCTGGGGGCGGGCCCTACGTCGCTACTGGCTACCCTCTTTTTTGCATAACGTCGCGACGCTACTCGTCGTATTTGGCGTGTTCGCGCTTGCCGATACCTTTGCCGAAGAATCAGGACTGCTCGCAGTGACCGTCATGGGTGTCTGGCTCGCCAACACCAAAGGGCTGCATATCCGCGAGTTGCTCGACTTTAAAGAGAGCCTGAGCATTCTGCTGATTTCGGGCTTGTTCATTATCCTCGCAGCCCGGTTGGATATCGAACAACTGCAAGCGGTGGGCTGGCCTGCGCTAGCGGTGATGCTCGGCATTCAATTTATTGGACGCCCCATCAAAGTCATGATCTGCAGTATGGGCACTTCGCTGACTTGGTCAGAGCGCTACTTGCTCGGCTGGATGGGCCCACGCGGCATCATTGCAGCTGCGATCAGTGCCGTCTTTGCCTTGCGACTTGAAGAAGCAGGCATCAGCGATGCCGCGCTGCTTGTACCGATGGCGTTCGTGGTTATTGCGGGCACGGTGGTACTGCAAAGTCTGACAGCGAGACCGCTTGCCAAGATATTAGGTGTGGTTGAACCCGAGCCCGAGGGCGTATTGATTTATGGTGCCAACAGCTTTTCACAGGCTCTGGCCAAGGTTCTGATCGACGCCGGTTTTCGGGTCGTCATCAGTCACAGTGATTGGGATAGCCTGCGGGCCGCGCGCATGGCGGGCGTGCCTACTTATTACGGCAATCCCATGTCGAATCATGCAGAACGGACTTTGGAGCTCTCGGGCATCGGCAAGCTGTTTGCCATGTCGCGCAGTGTTGAGATGAACCAGCTCGCATGCACCTATTTTGCCCATCAGTTCGGGCGGCAAAACGTCTTTTACTTGCCGGTTGCGCGTGAGGCGTCATCCAAGGATGACCAGAAGAAAGACGGTAAGGACAAACACTCGCCCTCACATTCACTACCCGGGCGACGTCTCTTCCCCGCGGATGTCAGTCTCTCAAGTGCTTTAAGCAGCATTAGCCGCGGTGCCGAGATTAAAACGACGAGAATCACTGAGGACTACGCCTACGAGCAGTTCCTGCAGGAAAATCCAAATCGGGTTGTGCTGCTTGCGTATAGCGATAAAGGTAAATTGGAGGCGTATGAGTCGCGTTTAAAACAAGTTGTGGGAGCTGGCTGGACAGTCGTGAGCCTCGTCGGGAAATCTTCCTGACGCGGGGCGCTATGCAATAGCTGACACGGCACCTACACGCTTGCCTGGTCAATTTTTCTGGTCACTCAGCCTCGCACTCGCGACATAGAACACCGCGCCGGATAGCACGATACCCACCGTTATAGCCGCTTCGATGGGACGCTCACGGACAATATAAAGTAGCGTCCAACCGGTAATCGCAAGGAAAACCAGCGATGGCCACGGATACAGCCACACTCTGTAAGGCCGCGGCAGTGACGGCTGACGATACCGCAACACGAACACCCCCAGCACGGTAAAGAAAGTGTTCAGCGCCATCGTCGCGCCCGAGAACACCAGAATACGCTCGAAAGACGCCGTCCACAGAAACAACAGCGCGATACCCGCTTGCGTCAGGATCGCGACCACAGGGATGCCATCACGGTTGGTCCGGCTCAATGCGCGGAAGACGGAAAAATCATCACCAATACGCTGCAACACTCGAGGGCCCGCCAACACCATCGCACTCACAGTCGAGATCAATAGCAGCGATAACATCAGCCCCATAATGGTGCCGCCCAACTCGCCAAACGCGTAGCGTGCAGCAACGTAGCCGACCTCGACCTGACCTGCCATTGCCTCCATCGGCGCCACCCACAAAAACACGAAATTGAGCAACAGGTAGGCCAGCGCGACCAGCGAGGTGCTCATCACCAAGACTCGAGGCACAGACTGCTGCGGTCGCTCCAATTCACCCGTAATGTACGTCGCCGCATTCCAACCGGAGTAAGCGTAGTTAACATAAATAAGCGATACCGCAAAGGCGCTGGACATTAGCAGCGCGCCGTCACCTTGTGCAGGTAGCAATCTGACGGCGTGGCTCGCGTCTGACAGCATAATTGCCGCAATGGAGAAGCCGAGAATCAACGCAATTTTGAGGACGGTGAACAGCGATTGCGTGCCACCCGAACGCTGATGATTCTGACTGTGCGCCACCGCCAACACCACGATCAGCCCCGTAGCCAGCCATGTCTTCGACAGCACCGGAAATACTGCGGAGAGATAACTG
>JAZBOZ010000185.1:0-5946 GCA_036351405.1 Halieaceae bacterium | reverse complement strand
TGCTTCGACAAACTCGGCCACCAATTCATCGAATAGGGCGGACATCATGCGATGTCCCCAGTAGGGGCTGTTGTTGATGTAGGCGATGAGTGCCAGGTAGTTGGCCCAGCCGGCGTCACCGGTTTCCTGGGCAATCTCAAGCGGACGTAGGAAGGCTTCAACAATCGCTTCGACCTCGGGTGGCTCCGGCGCCGCAGCTTCCTTCGCCGACTCGAGCGCTTCGCGTCGCGCACTGTTGAGCGCGGGCGCTCGGCGCTCCAATACCGCCCGAAACAGATCCATCTTTTTGCCAAAGTGGTAGCTCGCCAGCGCTACGTCGACGTCTGCGCCCATCGCGATCTGCCTCAGGGTCACCCCGTCAAATCCTCGCTCGGCGAATAGCGCCTCAGCGACGTCCAGAATTTTTTCACTTTTGGAGGCGTTGCCGGTCATCCTCGGTCCTCTGCGTTGCGTCTTCAACAATCGTTGAATAGGATGCGCCAAAATAACAGGAGATCGCCGTGGACGCGACGCTATTCAAATATTTGCTGATTGGTGGCTATGCGCTGCTGGTTTACTGGCTGTCCTGGGTAGGGATGCGTAAGACCTCGAGCGCCGAGGGTTTTGCGATCGGCAATAAGGACATGAGTCCCGTGCTGGTCGGTATTACGTTGGCGGCTTCCATCAGTTCGACCGCGACGTTTGTCATCAACCCGGGGTTCGTCTATGTCCACGGTGTTTCGGCCTACGTGCATTTTGGTATCGCCGGGTCGCTCGGCATTATGGCGGCGTTCATTGTGCTCACACGGGGCTTCTTACGAGTGGGGGAGGCGCAGGGCTCGCTGACGATTCCACAGTGGATTTATCAGCGCTACCAGAGCCGGTCGCTCGGGCTTTTTTTTGCTCTGATCAATTTGCTCTCCATCACCTTCGTGGTGCTCATACTCGTAGGCTGCAGTTTGTTGGTGAGTGGCTTGTTCCCGGTGGAGCAAAAGACGGCTCTGGTGTTGGTGGTGCTGTTCGTTTTTTCTTACGTGCTGATGGGCGGCACTTACGCCCACGCTTACACCAATACCCTGCAAGGTGTTTTGATGCTGGCTGTGGCTGGCGGTCTGTTTTTCCACGGCTTGCACTATTTGGGATCCGACCCCTGGGAAAAACTTGAGGCACTCGGAGCCGATTACGCCGCAGTTTTTAATACTGAGAGCAGTCTTTACTTCAGTTTTTTCTCGGTGTTTGTCAGTGGGTTCGTGATCACCTTTGCGTTGATGCTGCAGCCCCACATCCTGACCAAGATTCTTTATTTGCGCAGCGAGCGAGACGCCAATGTTTTCATCCTCACCACCGTTCTTGCAGGCGCTGTTTTTATGCTGATGTTGATGATCGGTTTTTATGCGCGGCTGGCCGGCTATGACATCGAGACCCAGGACATGGTGGTGCGTGAGTATTTGATTCAGGAGTTCTCGGGTGACGCCACAGGCCAGCTGATTCTCACGTTTATCTTCGTCGCCCTGTTGGCCGCCGGGATGAGTACGCTGGATGGCATTCTGGTTGCACTGTCGGCGGTGGTGGTGACCGATATCTTGAAGCCGATGGGACTCGCCGAGCATCACGGTTTGAAGCTGTCGCGTTATGTGCTGGTCGGCGTGGGCATATTGGGCTTGGCCTTGGCATGGAACCCGCCGCCGGTGGTTGGTCTGTTTGCCCAGAAAGGCGTGTACGGCTTGGCTGCGGCGTCAATTGTGCCTGTGTTGTTCGGGGTGATGCTCAAAGGTCATGTCTCGTTGTGGGTCGTAGCACCGGCTGCGTTGCTCGGTCTCGGGACGCATCTTGTCGCGCATCTCGCTCTGGGTGTTGCCAATCCGGCCGTTTCCGCGACTTATGGGATCTTTGCAGCACTGCTTTGGGGGGTGCTGTCCCAGCAAATCATTGGACGTATTCGATGAGTTTTCTCTCTCTGCGGGGGTTGACACTTCAACGCCTGTTGAAATAATTTGCCATTCAACGCCTGTTGAACTCCAAGAAAACGGCAGGCGAGCGGTGAAGACTAACGATAATGAGGCCGCCAAATACGTAACGCGTAGCGGCCCAACGCAACCCGAGATAGGTGAATTTTATGCTGCGCTCTTTTACCAAGACCCCGTTGGCCATAGCGCTGTCCGCTGTGGCACTCCCACTCGCACAACCGGCCTTTGCTCAGATGAGCGAAAAACTCGCGGTAGAAGAGGTGGTGGTTACTGCCCAGCGCCGCAGCGAGAGCCTTCAGGAGGTACCTCTTGCGGTTACCGCTCTTACCGGTGAGGAACTGGCGATGCGTGGCCTCGCCGATATCGGTGAGCTGGCGCAGAGCGTGCCAAGCCTGACGCTGGAGCCTTCCCGCGCGACCAATACCACGCTGACCGCGTTCATGCGCGGCGTGGGTCAGCAAGATCCTCTCGCGGGTTTTGAGCAAGGTGTCGCGATCTATATCGACGACGTGTATTTGGCGCGCCCGCAGGCTGCGCTGCTCGATATCTACGATGTCGAGCGAATCGAGGTGCTGCGTGGCCCTCAAGGTACGCTGTACGGCCGTAACGCCGTCGGTGGCGCAGTCAAGTATGTGACTCGCCGCTTGGGTGATGAACTCGACGTCCGCGTTCGGGCAGGTTTGGGTAACTTCAACCAGCGTGATTTTGTGGCTACCGCGTCAGTGCCGATCAGTGATGATTTCCGCGTTGGCGGCACCGTCGGCTCATTTCAGCGCGCTGGCTATGGCGAGAACCTGTTCACCGGTGGTGAGCAGTACAACAAAGATCTCGTCGGTATGCGGCTGAGCTTCGAGTGGGATGTGTCGGAAAATATTTCCGTACGCGGTTCATATGACGAGACAGAAGACAACAGTGCAGCGGTAGCCGGTCATCGCCCATTCCCGGCGAATACCATTGATGCGCCGTCTCCCAGCAGCGTTTGGGATACCCGCGCTGGCGCATCCGAACCTTCAGTCGGCACGACGACCGGCATCAACGGCAACAACCGAGTCGACGCTAAGGGCTGGAATATCACCGTCGATTGGGCGCTCAACGATGAATGGACGCTGCGCTCTATCACCGCGGATCGCGAGGACTACACCGAATCAGTGATCGACTTCGATAGTTTGCCGGTGCCGGATTTTGATGCGCCAGTGATTTACGACAACGAGCAGTTTACGCAGGAATTCCAGGCGCTTTGGAACACCGATCGTTTCAAAGGTGTGTTTGGCGTCTATTATCAGGACTCCACTGCAGCTAATGATTTCGACGTGGTGCTGGGACAGTTGGGTGTGACGGCCTACACCGGCGGCGTCGTGGATACCAAGGCTTGGTCGGTATTTGGTGATGTGACGTATGACGTCACTGAAAAGCTATCGGTGGCGCTCGGTCTGCGTTACACCGAAGACACTCGAACTGCTGATATCTTCCGTGGCACCTACCTCGGACTGCAGTCGCCATTCTTTGGCAATACCACAGCGTTTGAGCTGGCAGTGACCTCCGATTACGAGGCTGAGCAGACCTATACAGACACATCTCCGCGCATCAACGTCTCTTATGCGCTGAATGAAGACGTGAATCTCTACGTCAACTATTCAGAGGGCTGGAAGGCGGGCAGCTTCGATCCGCGCGGTGCTAACTTCGCAACGCCAGAAGTTGAGGCGGGATTCGATCCGGAACAGCTGGATTCCTATGAGATGGGTTTCAAATCCACCTGGCTGGATGGGCGCGCGGTTACCAATGTCGCAGTATTCTGGTCCGAGTACAGCGACATGCAGATTCCGGGCTCCGTGGGTGTGGACTCCGACGGTGACGGTGTGAACGATAGTTTTGTGGGTACCGTGACCAACGCCGGTAAGGCCGAGATCAGCGGTATCGAGATCGAAGGCAGCGTAGTGCTGACTGAGAACTGGAGCACCCAATTCGCAGCCAGCTTCCTTGATGCCTCGTTCGATGAGTTCATCGTCAACGGGGTAAACGTCGCTGACCAGCGAGAGATGCAGAATACGCCTGAACAAATGGTGTTCGCGGCACTCAACTACGACACTGAGATCGCCGGTGGTTCCACGCGGTTCTCCGTCAATTACTCGTACAAAGGTGATGTCACGCAATTTGAGATTGCCAACCCTGAGATCGATCAGGATGCTGTTGGTGTTTTCAACGCCAATATCTTCTGGACCAGCCCCAGTGAGAAGTGGCGCCTCGGACTGTTTGGCAAGAACCTCACCGATGAAGAGATTCGGGTTTCAGGTTACTGCTTCGGTGCAGGCACCGGGCCAGAGAACGCCTGTCCTTCGTCGTTGGGTTTAGAGAACAACACCACGGTGTTCTACGCAGCCCCTCGCACGATCACGGGTACCGTTCAGTACCAGTTCTGATTGATTCCCAAGGCCCCCATAGCGGGGCCTTTGTTTATCAAGGAGAGTTCGCATGAGCTTTGCGACTTCAGCCCCGCTGTTGCCCGAAATTCTTGCGCTACACGGCAAGTGGCGAGCGCCCGACCCTGCGGTGGTGACTGATACCGCGAGCTGGACATGGCGAGAGTTCACCGAGCGTATTCATGCTTTTGGCAACGGGCTTCTGGCATTGGGCGTGCAGCCTGGTGATCGGGTTGGCCTTTTGATGGCCAACGGCTCGCCGATGGTGGAAGCGATGTTCGGTGCCATCGCGATGGGCGGTGTTGTCGTACCACTCAATGTGTCTGTATCCGATGACGCTGCCGTGGCCATGTTCAACGATGCGGGTGTGACGGCGGTCATCGCCTCCGACGAGTGGTTGTCTCGCCTCGACAATATCGCCGGGAGTCTTGAGCAGATGCCCATTCGGATCGCACCAACGCCCAGTCTTGATGGTTGGCGGTCCATGGCCGACGTTTCGGCAGACCAGTCGACAAAGCGGCCTGAGGTCACGATTGAGCCAGATGATCTCATCAATATCATTTATAGCTCCGGGACGACTGGATTGCCCAAGGGTATTGCCCACGATCATCGGGGACGTCGTGATTGGGCCTATGATCTTGCCATTGCACTGCGATACCACGGTGGTGCGCGCACGCTGCTGACAATCGGTCTGTACAGCAATATCTCTTGGGTGGCGATGTTGTCGACGCTTCTGGCAGGCGGGTGTATTTACGTGGAGTCTCGATTCAGTGAAGACGCGTTTCTCGACCGGGTTGAGGCTGATCGCATTACTCATACGGCGATGGTGCCTATTCAATTCCAGCGGGTCATAGAGGCCGCTGCGCGCAGAGATCGCGTTGATGTGAGTTCTATGCAGGCCATGATGAGCTGCGGCTCGCCGCTACGTGAGGCGCTCAAGCGCGATATTTTTGAATGCTTCGATTGTGGGGTCATCGAGCTCTATGGGCTTACTGAAGGCATCATCACGACCTTGGAGACCGAGCATGCAGAAGGGCGCTGGGCCAGCGTAGGACGGCCACTTATCGGCACTGATATCTGTATTGTCGGTGACGACGATCAAATATTGGGCGCGAGTGAGTCGGGTGAGATTTGTTCGCGGGGTCGTATCGCGATGCCCGGGTACTGGAATCGTCACGATGCCAACGAAGCGGCAACCTTTACGGATCCTGACGGAAAGGTTTGGTTGCGCTCGGGTGACATCGGTTACATCGACAGCGAAGGCTTCCTCTACATCGTGGATCGCAAGAAGGACATGATCCTGTCCGGTGGTCAGAATGTTTATCCTCAGGACATCGAGGCTGTTGTCACCAACCATGACGCTGTGTTTGACGTGGCGGTCATTGGTTTGCCCAGCGAGCGTTGGGGTGAGACCCCAGTCGCGCTGGTAGTGTTCCGCGAAGGAGAGGATGCGTCCCCTGAAGCGATAAAAGATTGGGTGAATAAACGTGTCGGCAAGCAGCAACGTTTGACTGATGTGATTGTCGTTGATGAGTTGCCCCGCAACCCTAACGGCAAGATACTCAAGCGTGAGTTGCGAAAAG
>JAZBOZ010000184.1:0-8307 GCA_036351405.1 Halieaceae bacterium | reverse complement strand
GATTGCGTGCCACCCGAACGCTGATGATTCTGACTGTGCGCCACCGCCAACACCACGATCAGCCCCGTAGCCAGCCATGTCTTCGACAGCACCGGAAATACTGCGGAGAGATAACTGCCGAACGTCATCGCCGCCAGCGCAGTTGGCGCCGCAAAGCCCACGGTGGCAGACACCCAACCTGAGATAAAACCCGCAGACGGGTGATAGATCTCGGTCAAAAAATGATACTCGCCACCCGATTTGGGAAGTGCCGCACTGAGTTCCGCATAACTCAGCGCACCACACAATGCCGCCACGCCTCCCACTGCCCACAGCGCCAGCAACACAGGCACTGACTGGATCTCCAGCAGTTGAAAACCGAGACTGGTGAACACGCCCGTGCCAATCATGTTGGCAATGACGATAGCGGCGGCAACTGAGGGGCGGAATTGGCTCACCCCTCATTGTTCAATGAAAGGCGCGGGTGGGCAAGCGAGTCGACGCCCATTGCTATCTGCTGATTAGCCCGCAGCGGCGCGCCACCGCACTTCCTAGCGGGTACCAGATCAGAAACGCTACCAGAACTTACATCAGTACCGAGGCATCCGCGGACAAGACGCGAAGCATCGGCACTTGTCCTGCTGCGAACGAACGCCTCATGCGAATTTCATCGGCTGACGGTAATATTTGAGTTCGCTGATCAAGCGGGCGTCAACGCGCGTCAAATGACCATAAAACAAAGGATCCGCATGCCGCATACTCCGACGTCACCTGAGTTAATAGAAGCACCGAGGCTGCGCTTCATCCCCTTCCGGCGCGATGATCTGTTGATGCGGCTATGCTCGCTTGACGAGTGGCCCAGCTCTGATCACGCAAACCACGGCGACGAGTTTGATGCCGGGACCGCACGTATCACGCGGGTATTCGCCGCGGAATTTCACGAGCTGCGACAAGAGATCAAATCCCTTTACTCGCCGTATGACCCGGACGCGGATACGCGCAGCATCGGCACACTTGAAAATATCGGCGACACCAGCGCTTTGACTGAGCGGCTCACCGAGCTGCTCAACCGCGCAAACTATGAACGACTCACCGAGCGTGACTTGAAGCGAGCCTTCCGCAGCGCATCACTATTTAAAATCCGTCTCAAGGTCGATATGAAGGCGTTCTCTGAGGTCCTGCTATTTGCGAGAGGCGTGAACCGCCGTGAAGAAACCATCTCTTATGTGGGCGGGCTCATCAAACGCAGAGTGACCTTTCTTAACTACGACCGGGTTCTGCTCTATCTCTGCTTCGCTGATGTCGAGGCTATAGGTGAGCCCAATCAGGCGCCGGGCAGGGTCATGATCAAGCTATTCCAAAATGTGCCCGAAGCCGATTTGGAGATGTTGTTTCCCAACACCGAGGTCGCCATGCGGTTATCAGATCGACTGCTGATCGGCGTCCCCGCGCTGGCGAGCGGTGCCGTGATCGCCTTCACAAAGCTGGGCACGCCGTTGTTACTGCTGGGTACCTTACTCGGGTTTTGGCTTGGTTTGAGTGCGCAGCCCGTCACCCTCGATAAGCAAGGGCTAGTGATTATCAGCGCCGGACTTGGGGCAGTTGCAGGTTACATCTGGAAACAGTTCTCGAATTACCGCAACCGAAAAGCCAAATTCCGTCAGGCGTTGACGCAAAATCTATATTTTAAGCTTTTGGACAATAACGCCGGTGTTCTGCTGCGAATCCTCGATGATGCGGAAGACTCGGAATGCAAAGAAGCTTGGGTGGCGCTGCGTTTTTTAATGCAACATCCCGATGGGATAGAGGAAGCCGCGCTCGATCAAGAGATCGAGGCGTGGTTCGTTGACCAACTAGGTGCCGAAATCGACTTTGAAATTGACGATGCGCTCAACAAACTGGCGCGGCTTGGACTGGCGGCACGTTCTGAAGATCGGTGGTATTACGTACCATCGAATCTCAGCGATGAATTTACTGTCGAACCGGTGGCCACAGGTCCATCGTCATGAAGCAGCTATTGCTAGCGGGAGCGACCGGATTAGTGGGCGGTCATGTCCTCGATACGGCCGAGGGCGCTGGCCATCAAGTTACGTCTGTAGGGCGGCGTTCTCTGGGTCGGGCAGGCAAGGAAGTCATCACCGACTTCAGCGAGCCAATCCCATTACCCACAGCTGATGCGGCGATTTGCACTCTGGGGACCACGCTAAAAACCGCGGGCAGTCGCACTGCTTTCTACGCAGTCGATCATGACGCCGTCATCAACTTCGCTATCAGCGCGCAGAGAGCCGGCGTTAATCACTTTCTAGTCGTGACATCGGTAGACGCCAACGCTCGCGCGGCTGCTTACTATCCCAGGGTAAAAGGCGAAACAGAGCGCGATCTCGAGGCAATGGGATTTTCGCGATTGGACATTGTGCAGCCCGGACTGCTGCTTGGCCAGCGCAGCGAAAAAAGGACTGTAGAGCAGTGGCTACAGCGGCTGAGTCCACTGATCAACCCTGCGCTGCGTGGGTCCTTGCACCGCTATCGCGCCATCAGTGCCAAGGTCGTCGCGAACGCACTAGTCAGACTCTGCGAGCAAGATGGAGTTGGCATCTACCGTCATGAAAATCAGGCGCTGGAACAGCTTTGATTGCGGACGATGGAGACATCCGCAGAGGCGCAGGCTTTTCGCGATGCAAGCGATACCGCTACTGGCTAAGCCGGACCTGGGACGCATCCGGCGAATACTGCTTATTCATTGGGCTGAATCCCTCTACCGCAGATGCCCAAGTGGATGACCCCACGATCCGTCGCATCATGGGATTCGCGCACAGCTGGGGCTACGGGGGCGTGATCGTCGCCAATCTTTTCGCTTGGCGAGCAACGCGCCCGGAGGACCTGAAGCGTGCGCTCGATCCAGTCGGCCCCAGGAATAACTATTGGCTACGTCGCTTGGCGAGTGAATCCAATGCAGTGATCGCGGCCTGGGGCAATGAGGGGGGCTTCAGGCAGCGCGATCAGTACGTCCTGAAACGAATACCTCAGCTCAAATGCCTCGGAGTCACCTCGCAAGGATACCCACGGCATCCACTGTATGTGCGCAAGTCAGTTACGCCTGAGCGTTTGAGCGCCTCAATTTAAAACGCAGACACTGATGGCGCCAAGGTGAATTTGCTCGACTACAATGGCAGAGCGGCTACCTAACCCCACTGCGTCGCTGCGACACTAATTAGACATGCAGAGGAAAACCTTGTGTCGTAGCTCGCTAAATTAAACCCCTGACTTCAGAGGCATTCAGTGCATCAAGCGCTTGTTCAATACTATCGAACCTCAAGATTTCCTCAGGCGCCCCCGGTGCAGTAGAAGCCAGCATCCGCATCTGCTCGACCACAAAATCATTCCCGAAGTATGGTTTCACAACAGCAGTCAACGTTTTACTAGTGCCCTGAGATTTGAAATCCGCATTAAGTTTGATGAACCTGATGACACCCTCTTCACTGACATTGAACTGGGTACCTTCAGCAACGAGTGCCAGCTCGTTCATGTCTGGAGTAACACTGGGATCCGCGAATACTTGATCGAAAAATCGCAACAAACCAAGCTCATCGATCTCACCGAAATAGTGGACAACATAGAGCGAGTGTTCCGGAAATACTTGGTATCGCACACCAACACCTCGAAAAGGAAAGACACGATTACAGTCTTCAGCCCGGCTCTCATAATTTAAAAAGCCGTACTAAAAGCTATCTGTCGTTCAGCGTCGAAGCTATAAAGTTTCACCCTAGTGCTAGTCGAAGACCAGACCATCAGTCGCTGCCGGAGACCGGCCGGATGTTATCGTCGGGATTACGATCGATGTAACGCACGAAGGGATCCACGCCGGCAAAGTCCGGGCGCTGATCCAGCGTAACCACAATGCTGTTTTCACCCGTCTTTACGGCATGCTTTTGCCGATACAGCACCTCGGTCTTACCGCCAAAGTCATCCGGATCCCCGCTGAACAACACCACATCGACCACGTCCTCGAAGGGCTGCTCAACCTCGGCACCCTCGCTATCCGCCACAAACCGTTTGGCACTGAAATTAACAGTCACCTGATAGGTCCCACTCTCCATCAACTCAGCACGACTCTCCGTGTTAACAAACTCGTAGAGCGTAATGTCATTAAATTGGCTATCAATGAAATCGTGGTCCTCAGGGTCAGCTTCGGCCTTGATGGCGGCAACAAGATCAAGCGTAGTGGGATATACGGTAGCGCCCGGGCGCCAGTCCTCGATCATTGATTTCAGCGCCCGATTCAACCGTTCCTCACCTAGCCGGTCCTTGAGCGCCATCATCACAATCGAGCCCTTGCGATAGTGGATATAGGCTTGATTTTCTGAGCGCAACATCGGGTTTTCACCGATCAGCTCGGAGGTACGCCCACGCAAGTAAGAATCAAGTTCAAAGGTCAGAAATTTTCGAGTTTTGGGCTCACCGTACTTCTTCTCCATCACCATCAGAGCACTGTACTGGGACAGCGATTCCGAAAGAATCGCGGCCCCCTGCACATTCGCTGGCACCACCTGATGGGCCCACCATTGGTGTGCAACCTCGTGTGCAGTCACGTAATAAACCGGGTCGATATTGTCCGGGTTGCGCAGATCGGTGATAAAACCAATGTCTTCAGAATACGGGACCGTATTGGCAAAACTCTGTGCAAACCGCCGATACCCGGGGAATTCGATAATCCGCATCTGGCGGTGTTGATACGGACCGAACTGCTCGGTGAAGTAATCGAGGGAATCCCGAACGCTCTCGATCATCCGATCTATGTTCCATTCGTGATCGGGGTGGTAATACACCTCAATACTGATGCCTTTATAGGTTTCGCGCTTCACTGCAGCGCGCGCCGACATGTAATTGAAGATATTGAGAATGGGCGAATCCTGCTCGTACCGGAAGAAGCGCCGACCACCCTCCTCCCATTCCTTGACCAGATAGCCGGGCGCGATCGCGATCTGATCAGGGCTGGTCGAGACCGTAGCGCTGAAATTAATTAAATGGCTGTTCTTGCCCAGGAAATTCTCGCCATAGTGGCTCTTATCCTCCAAGGGGAAAGCCCGCTCGAGCTCGGGTAACCCGCGCTTCCGACGCTCGTATCGATCCGCGATACGCCGACCATAGTCAAAACCAAAAGTCGGATATAAAGTGAAGTTATCGATAAACGTGCCATTCTCAACGAGCACCGCATCGAAGCCGCGGTCCTTGAAGCCTGCGCGCGCTCTCACCACTGATATCGTGCCCTCCCGAGTCTCTCCCGGCTGCATCGGTTCATCGAACGCGAACCAGGCAAAGCTCAGGGACTCCTGCTCCTTAGATTGAGGTTCAAGCGCGCCACCATCGATTTCGACCGCGACACTCGGTGAGTTATCGGGCATGTTGACGATGAATCGCGATAGGGGCTCATCGCTCGTATTGATGACCCGCACCTGAGCGGTTGCCTCAATCCGTTTCTCGGCGGGATAGATTGCGACATCTGAGTCAATATCGGTGAGCGCGGGAATTGGCGCCTCGGCGAACTCCACCAGCAGTCGTTCGTAGCGCTCAAGTAGATCGAGGCTCTCATCCTGTGTCCGGAAGGTATTGAGCACTCGCGTGTTGTGGTGGATGAATACGCCGCTGCCAATGAAAACCAGTAAAGCGGCAGCAGTGGCCAGCTTTCCAAAAGGGCCCATCGAACGACTCAACTCTGACAGGCGCTGTCTGAGCGAACTACTCGGCCCCCGCTGCCATAGACCGTAGCTGACGACGCCAAACACCAGAGCCAGCGACAACCAATACAGCATGTACCAGCTCTGCGTTTCCAGAAACCAGCCGTATTCGTTGATATCCGAGTACTGAAAGCTTGGTGAAGACGCGAAGTTCCACATGTTGTGCTCAAGGCCAATCTCGGAGAAAGCCAGCTCAACGAATGCGAACCCGACGAACAGCAACATGCCAACGTATTTATTGGGGCTGAACGCATGGAACAGAAACGCCAGCACCACCATTAGCGACGCGGGAAGGATGCGAAAGAACGTACTGGTAATGAAATATTGACCTAGGTCGACATCGGTAAACCCTTTGATCAACTGATAGGGGATAGTCACCATCGCTCCGACCACGAATAGCGACGCCACCACCAAGCAAACTGCGATCAACTTGGACAACCAAAAGACCCAATTGGGCACAGGTAAGCTGTCAACAATATCGCCAATGCCCACGCCTCGTTCGCGCCATACCACCTCGGCGCTGTAGTAGGCGATCACGATAAGCAGCATCAATGAAAAGCTACCCTCGATGAAGCGCAGCATGTACTGGGTCAACGGCCAGTTCGGCGCATCGTAAAAACTCACAGGATCGATCAACTGGCTGATCAGAGAGAAGCCCGAGAATAACAACAGTACATAGAACGCAGGACTCTTGATCACCTGCAGAATTTCAAAACGTGTGCGGGTGGCAAACTGGGATCTGGCGCTGATTGCCTGTGGCCTGGCATCAATGCGCCGCCCTTCAGGAACCGTCTCCACCTTTTCTGATTTGCGGGACCGATACTCCTTGGGCATGTGCACGGCCAATGGCTTCCAAAGACCACCGAAAACCGCGAGCAAGATGACAGCGACCCCAAGCCACAGCGCGCGATTCTGCAAAACCACGCCTTCGACGGACACCACCAAAGTGTCGCGTTCAAACGGCGTCCAGTAGCGCGAAACATCGCCAAATGCGCGCAAGCCGAAGGGATCGGTGAGCGCCGCAAGCGTGTAGTACGCGGGATCATCCAGCAGCTGACCACTGACCACATACAGAATAAACAGCACAACCGCCGCCAGATACACCGCGACCTGACTGCGAAATTTCAGCGCTACGGCGTAAAACAGCACCGAGAGCACAAACAGCGTCGGTAATGAAAACACCAAGAAGGGAATCAAGTAATAACTGATGGCATTTGGGCCAATACGTTCAGCATCCAGCCAGGGCATCCAGCTGCCCACCAAGGTACCCAAGGGCACCATCGCGAATACGGTGGCACAGACCAGATACGCCCCCATGAAGCGGCCCAGCTGATACGAGAAGGCGCCTACGGGTTTGGTGCAGATAATCTCCGCGAGCTTGACCTGATCGTTGCGCAACGCTGTGTTGGCGACAAAGTTGACCACAAGAAACATCGAGAAGATGCCGAGAATCAACAACGCCTGAGTAATCGCGTAGGGGCTATTAAAGTTTGTGTTGCTGGTGTTTCCGATCTGCACGTTCTCGATGGCGATCGCCAGATACGGCAGCAGGAAGAACACCATCATGGTGACGATAAAGGATGGTTGGCGCACAAAGTAGCGCCACTCAAAGGCGAGCATCTTCAAAAACATGTCAAGCTCCCTCAGGCGGCGTCGGCAGTCGCTGCAGCACGGGATTGATGCAGCGTCGAGAAGTAGACATCCTCAAGATTCGCGGGCGTTGCCTCGAAACCCTCGGGTGGTGTGTCTGCCAATACGTGGACCACGGTTCGACCGGCGAGCAGTCGCTTCGAAATCACCGACATCTCCTGACTCAATGCCTCAGCCTCCTCCAAAGACACTGTCTTACGCCAGATACGCCCGTTAAACGAGTCGGTTACCAGAATCGGGTTACCTTCAAGCAGGATTTTTCCGCCAGCGAGAACCGCCATGCGGTGACAAAGCTCAGAGACGTCATCAACGATGTGGGTGGAAAGAATGATGACCTTGTCTTCACCCAGGCTCACCAGCAGGTTGTGGAAACGGTTGCGCTCCTCTGGATCGAGGCCTGCGGTGGGCTCATCCACAATCAGCAAGTCCGGGTCACCCAATAGGGCTTGGGCAATGCCAAAGCGCTGCCGCATTCCGCCGGAATAGCCACTGACCGCTTTTTTGCGATGCTGGTAAAGGTTGGTGTGGGCGAGCAACCCCTCCACCGCTTCCCTGCGCTCGGCCTTGTTATGGAGCCCCTTGAGAATGGCCAAATGATCCAGCAAATCTTCCGCACTGATCCTGGGATATACCCCAAAATCCTGAGGCAGATAGCCGAGGCGCGCACGAAGCGCATCCGGGTCACGCTTTACGTCGATCCCGTCAAAAGTGATGCTGCCTTCGTCGGCCTGCTGGAGTGTCGCGATCGTGCGCATCAACGATGACTTGCCTGCACCATTGGGCCCCAATAAACCGAACATGCCCTTCTGAATATCGAGCGTCACGCCGTTTAGCGCCTTGACGCCATTGCCATAGGTCTTGTGGATGTCTTGAATGGATAGCATTGGGGGAAGCCTCAGCGGATCATTGTTATGCCGCTGACATTACCACCATCGGACCAAGG
>JAZBOZ010000183.1:0-2542 GCA_036351405.1 Halieaceae bacterium | reverse complement strand
TCTACGGTGGATGTCTTCGCCATCGTTTGCACTACCTTTGGCATTTCAACCAGCCTCGGATATGGCGTCCTGCAGATTAACGCGGGACTCAACTATCTCTTCGGTGTGCCGGTGAACGTAGGCGTGCAGCTGGTGCTGATTATGATCACCATGGCATTGGCGGGCACATCGGTGGTGATGGGGCTTGATGCTGGGATCAAGCGCTTGAGTGAGCTCAATATCGGTCTCGCCATCCTGCTGCTGTTGGGGGTATTGATTGCCGGCCCTACCATTCTTCTACTGTCCACCACAGTTCAGAATTTCGGCGGTTACCTTTCAGACTTAGTGCCGAAGACGTTCAATCTGTACGTTTATAACCCGACTGACTGGTTGGGTGGCTGGACTATTTTGTATTGGGGTTGGTGGATCAGTTGGACGCCATTTGTCGGCATCTTCATTGCGCGTATCTCTCGAGGGCGCACAATCAGGGAGTTCCTGCTCGGTGTGACCATCGTACCGACTTTATTCATTGTGCTGTGGATGAGCGTTTTTGGTGGCAGCGCCATTGAGCTGATCGCCAACCAAGGCGCTGCCGAACTGGCCACCGCGGTCAAGGAAGATCAGGCCGTAGCGTTGTTCCGCTTCCTCGATTACCTGCCGGGCACCGAGATACTGTCAATGATCTGCTTGGCCATGATCGTCGTGTTCTTTGTCACGTCTGCCGACAGTGGGGCTATGGTGCTGAATATGCTGAGCAACGGCGGCGAGGATGACACGCCTGCTCTACAGCGCTTGCTGTGGGCCGCGGTGATTGCGGCGATTGCTTCAGCACTGTTGTACGCAGGGGGCTTATCGGCACTTCAGACGGCCACGATCGCCAGCGCACTGCCCTTTTCCATAGCCGTATTGGGGTCCCTCTGGGGCTTTTGGCGTGCGCTGGTCGTCGATGGCGCCAAGCGCGAGGCCTCGGCGAGTGTCCATCCCCCGATCACTGCGGCCAATGCGAACTGGCGGCAACGGTTACAGCTCCTGCTGGCCTATCCTCAAGACTCGGCGGTACAGAAATTCCAGCGTGACACGGTGTTGGCTGCCATGCGCAATTTTGCCGATGAGCTGCGCTCGCATGACGTTGCAGCGACCATCATCAACGAGATCACAGAAAACGGTCGAATCAGAGTCGAGGTATTTCACGGCGATGAAATTGATTTTGCTTACGAGGTTCGCAGTCGCAGTCACCCGCTGCCGGATGAGTCTCTTGCCGGCAAATCAATGGAAGATATGGTGGAACAGGAGAAATTCTGGCGTGCCGAAGTCCATCTCGCGGAAGGCGGCCAGGACTACGACATTATGGGTTGGACCCAGGAGCAGGTCGTGATGGACATCGTCAATCAGTACGAGACGCATCTACATTTCTTACATACGGTGCGCTAATGCTGGCTGGCCGTCGTCCGCAGGCTGCAGTGTCAGCTTGCGGACATCTCCGGTCCACTTCTCGCCCGCATTGACCTGGAACAGCGCTTGTCCGTGGGCAAGTAGCTGGTAGCCAGCACCGAATTCGGTTGCCGGCAATCGAATGAACTGCTTGAAGTCCGGCGCGAGAATGACTAGGTCGCCGATATCGCCTTGCACTTCATCGATCCGCCAGCCTAATCGGCGGGACACCAGCAAATCTGCATGGCCGTCATGGTTAACATCACTCCACGATAATGCACCGCAGTAGACTGGTGATTCGGTCCCATCATTGTGCTGGCGACAAGATATTTTGCGCCTCAGGGTGTAATCGCCTTCTTTGCCGATGACGCCCAGCTCTATGCTGAGTTTGCCGCGAGTGCCGGTGATCGCGGCAAACGATCCGGCTTCGCCTTCGGGTTGTGCGGCGATGTGCCAGAACCAGCGATCGTCAGCAATGGTGAGAGCAGTTGGTTTTTGAGCTGTCGAGGCCGACAACAAGGTCAGGCCTTCTCGTTCCGCGCAACCGATGACGTCACTCAGCCCATTTTGCTCAATATCCACGACCGCGAGACAGCGCGCAGCGAAGCTCGCAGGTAGTGCGATATCCAGCTCTACAAAGCGACCGTCGAGGTTCCGCCACAGCTTGCTGCGATTATCTTCAGTATCGTTGCGAGAACCCCATGCCGTCGTCAGTAGGTCGGGGTAATTGTCATGATCCAGCTTTAAAGCAGCCGCCAAGCGCCCTCGGCTAGTCAGCTCCGGAGCCCCGCCCGCGTCATCCACAAGGCTAAATGTAAAATCGCCACCTTCCAGAGGTACCTGATACCAAAGCTCATTGGCGCCTTCGCCTTCGCCTCTATCCGCGCCACTCGTGCAATACAGGTCTTCACGACCATCCTGTGAGAAATCCGCGACTGCACAAGCATGTCGGTCGCGACCTTGGCTCATGATCGGTTTTGGGGAACAGGGCGCTTCGGTCACCGGGCAGAGGATGGGTCCGACAGTGCCCCGATGTCCAACGAGCAGCAGTTGTGGAGGGTGGTCGCTGTTGAAAGTCGTGATAATGGCCTGCCAGACGTGCGCGTCAGGAGGCAGCATGGGTTCCACTTTG
>JAZBOZ010000182.1:0-4861 GCA_036351405.1 Halieaceae bacterium | reverse complement strand
TTGATATCCATCAACACATATTCAAGATCAGCGCTCAGGCTGACACCACGGTTCGCCGCGAGCGTCCAGGGCGTTGTCGTCCAAATCGCCACCACCATGTCCGCGTGCACCGCAATACCAAACGCCTCAGCAAAGGCTTCGCGATCCACTACCGGAAACGCCACATCGATCGCCGATGAGGTTTTGTCCTTGTACTCAACTTCGGCCTCAGCGAGTGCCGAGCCGCAGTCGAGGCACCAGTGCACGGGCTTGAAGCCCTTGTGCAGGTGGCCGTTATCAATGATCTGGCCGAGGGTCCGGACGATATTGGCCTCGAACTCAAAGTTCATGGTGAGGTAGGGGTTCTCCCAATCTCCAAAAACCCCCATGCGCACGAAGTCCTGACGCTGGGCATCAACCTGACCTGCCGCGTAGTCGCGACACTTCTGTCGGAACTCGCGGGCGCTGAGTTTTTGACCGGGCTTGCCGTGTTTCTTCTCGACGTTGAGTTCAATCGGCAGCCCGTGGCAGTCCCAACCGGGCACATACGGCGCATCAAACCCTGAAAGCGTCTTGGATTTAACGATGATGTCCTTGAGCACCTTGTTCACCGCATGACCCACGTGCAGCTCGCCGTTTGCGTAGGGTGGGCCATCGTGAAGAATGAACTTGGGCTTACCCGCTGCGGCCTCGCGCATCCGCGCGTAAAGCCCCATCGCCTCCCACTGCTTGAGCCGCTCGGGCTCGCGGTTAGCGAGATTGGCCTTCATCGGGAAAGCGGTCTGGGGAAGATTAAGAGTGCTCTTGTAATCGCTCATGTGAGGTCTACTTGTCAGCTCAAGGCTGATGTTCTTCGATGCCATCGGCACCGGACATTGGTTCAGTGCCGCCGGCACCCTGATTGATTTTGCTGTGGCTCTCGCTGTGATTGGCCCTGTGCCACTCACGGGCTGCGGCCTGATCCGCCGCGATACCCGCTTTAAGTGCATCCAGCGAAGCAAATTTTTGTTCATCGCGCAGTTTGTGCAGGAAGCGCACCGCCAAGCGCTTACCATACAGATCGACCTTTCGATCCAGCAGGTGGACTTCAAGGCTTACCCCGAGATCCGACGCAATCGTGGGCTTCACACCCAGATTGGCCACACCCGGCGCATCCACAAACCCGGCACCTGTCACCGACACCGCGAATACACCGCTGATCGGCGTGTTCGACCGTCGCAGCGCAATGTTAGCGGTCGGCGAGTTCAGTTCACGCCCCAACTGGCGACCGTGCGTGACACGCCCACTGATGCAATAAGGCCGCCCCAGCAATTGCCCGGCCAGCGCGAAGTCGCCCTCCGCCAGCGCCGACCGCACTCGGGTACTACTCACGCGGCCTCCCGCTAGCGAAAAAGTCGGCGTCGGCTCCACCGCAAACCCGAATTCTTCGGATACCGAGCGGAGATAATTAATATCCCCTTCGCGGTCGTTACCAAATCGAAAATCATCGCCGAGCACGATATAGCGTGCGCCGAGGCCCCGCACAAAAAACGCCTCAACGAACTCCCGGGCAGACATACGACGCAGCGCCTCGTTAAACCGCAGGCACAGCAGCCGATCCACGCCCTGCTCGCGCATGGCAACGACCTTGTCGCGCAAACCCATCAACCGCGGCGGGGCGTCATTGGGCGCGAAATACTCCCTCGGCAGCGGCTCAAATGTGATCGCCACGGCATCGAGATTCCGCGCCTCGGCCTCATCACGCAAATGCGCCAATACCGCCTGATGCCCGCGATGCACACCATCGAAGGCACCAATGGTCACCGCACAGCCGCGGCGCCCGGGGCGCAGGTTGTATCGTCCGCGGATGAGTTCCATGACGGGGTCGGTCGGATCCGTAAAAGCTCGCAATTATACAGGTGAGGCAGGGGTTATGCCTGTTTAGTGGGCGGTAATGCTTGGGGATGCGTTGGTTTGCTTGAGTGCGCCGTTGGGCGAGATCGTGCGGGACTCAACGGTGGCAGCGAGTGGCGCGTCGATTACCTTAATGACGCACCCCGGCTGGTAGTACCCACGACAGCGATATCGCTGACGTGGGTACTACCAGTCGAGGCGCACGGTAATCGCCGTCGCTTCCACGTTATGTGCCAAGACGATGCAGGCAGATATTGGGGCTCTGCGGACTTAAGAAGAACAATCGAGACCAGTGGATCGACCTTACGGCAGGTCAGCACGACAATCACCGAGACGGTGATGGCCGAGTGTCTTCGAGGGGGAAATCCTGTGCAGCCTTATGGCTGCGCGGGGTTTCACCGTCGGAGGCACAGGTTTTAGGCCATCGACGCGACACACGTTGCCACACCTGCAGCAAGCGAGTCGGCGCCTTAATCACCGAGACGACGATCGCCGAGTGTCTCCGAGGGAGAAATCCTGTGCAGCCTTATGGCTGCGCGGGGTTTCACCGTCGGAGGCACATGTTTCAGGCCATCGACGCGACACACGTTGCCACACCTCCACCGCGCACACAGGCTCGTGCGAGCGCAAATCCCTACCGCTGCGGCCCCCGTAGCATACCGGGCCTAACACCCAGCACCACCAACACCACAACGTAAGCCACCAAACCAGCACCGCATAGCCCGGCGGTCCACAAGGCCCGCCACCACCAGTCTTGCGCAAACCAGGCATCCATCTCGGGTGTCAGCCCATACACGACACCACCCATGACAGTCACGGCAACCAGCAGTCGAGGCAGAAGCCAGCCCAGTGCATGACTGGGACGGAGCACCTGATCTCGGTAGAGGCCTCGATAGAGAAGCGCGGCGTTTAACCACGCGGACAGGCTAGTGGCGAGCGCAAGTCCGACGTGGCCGAGATCGAATTGCCACATCAGGGGGAATACCAGCAGCGGATTGAGGATCATATTCGCGACCATGGCGATGATGCCAATCCGCACCGGTTGCTTCATGTTCTCGCGGGCGTAGTAACCCGGCGCGAGCACCTTGACCAGCATGAAGGCGGTCAGCCCCACCGTATAGGCGCGCAGTGAGTGGGTGGACTTGGCAACATCGCCAGGCTCAAAAGCACCGTACTGGAACAGCGTGGTGAGAATCTGGGGTGCAAGCATTGCGAGCGCTACGGTGGCTGGGATCGCGATCAACAGCACCATCCGGATGGCCCAGTCGAGAGTGGCACCAAAGGCATCACCAGCGGCCTTGGCACGCTGCGCAGAGAGCGCCGGCAGGATCACGGTAGCGATAGCGATGGCGAAAACGCCGAGTGGTAATTCAGTCAGACGGTCAGAATAGTAGAGCCATGCGACGCTGCCGGTAGGCAGCAGGGATGCCAGCACTGTATCGAGCAACAAATTGATCTGGCTGACCGAGACGCCAAACAACGCAGGCACCATCAGCGCCAGGATACGCCGCACGCCATTGTGCTCGAGATCCCAATGAGGTCTGGGTGT
Organism: Halieaceae bacterium; assembly: GCA_036351405.1. Taxonomy (GTDB): domain Bacteria; phylum Pseudomonadota; class Gammaproteobacteria; order Pseudomonadales; family Halieaceae; genus Luminiphilus. The sequence continues at coordinate 1,440 of JAZBOZ010000182.1, read as the reverse complement.
GAGCCCCAAGCTATGGAGGGCTGGCAGCTGGAATAGTAGCTGCGCCATGCCTGCGATTAACACGCCCCAGGCCAGTGCGTAGGCGGGTTCCGCAAAGCTGGGTGCCAGCAGCAACGCTGCGCCAATCAGGGAAAGATTGAGTAGTACCGGAGTGAAGGCCGGCACAGCAAATCGACCGTAGCTGTTGAGAATGCCGCCGGCGAAGCCGGTGAGTGAAATCAGCAGCAGATAAGGAAACGTAATGCGGATCAGGTCTGCGGTCAGCGCGAGTTTCGCGGGCTGCGAGCTAAAACCCGGCGCAAAAATCATGGCGACGATCGGTGCCGCAGCAATCGCCAGCAAGGTAAGCCCCAATAGCGTGGCACCCAGTGTCGCTGCGACGCGATCCACCAATGCCTGCACCGCCGCGTGACCGCCCTGCTCCCGGGTATCCGAGAGCACCGGAACAAACGCCTGGGCAAACGCACCCTCGGCGAAGAGGCGACGCAGGAAGTTGGGGATTTTAAAAGCGACGAAAAAAGCATCGGCATTGGCAGCTGCACCGACGAGGCCTGCCAACACCACATCGCGCACCAAACCCAACACGCGGGATGACAACGTGCCGATACTGACTACGGCACTTGATCGCAGCAAACCTCTGCGCGGTACCTCTGGGCTTGAGTCCGCAGCGCCGGGGCTGTTGTCGTCAGCAGGCGCCATGTCGCTCCGATAACCAGCGCTCGCGCAGTGCATCGCCGTGCCGAGCCAGCCACTGTAGGGCAATCAGCGTGTGGCCGTTGTTGATACGATCCGCGTCCATCATGGCGATGGCTTCGCTGCGAGGAATCGCGTGAACAAGGATGTCCTCTTGCTCACTATCGAGACCGTGGATCTCGCCTACCCCAGCTTCTGCCACACAACCGACGAACAGCCGAATTTGCTCATCGCAGGCACCGGCGCTCGGATAAAACTTGCAGATGTACTCAACCGCGTCGAAGCGGCACCCCGCTTCCTCTTCAGCCTCGCGATGCACAACATCGAGGTCACGCTCATCGGGCTCCACAATGCCGGCCACCAGCTCGAGCATCCAAGGTGTTTCTGCGTCGCGCAAAGCGCCGGGACGAAACTGCTCGATCAGGATCAACTCGTCTTTTACCGGATCCCAGGGCAGCACCGCCACTGCGTCGCCCCGTTGGAAAACTTCCCGCTGGAAAGACGCAGACCACCCACCGGCAAATTGGCGATGTCGCAGAGTCAGTCGGCTGACGCGAAAGTACCCTTGGAACGCGGTGTCCTGCTCGATGACCTCAACGTCAGCTGCGGAGAACTGCGGCTGCCATCCCCTCAAAACCGCCGCTCCGTATACCAATTGACCGGGCGCGCGTGTACATCCACCTGATCGACAACATCGAGCACCAATGCAAACAACGCCATGCGGACCAGCACGCCGTTATCGCTTTG
>JAZBOZ010000181.1:0-20223 GCA_036351405.1 Halieaceae bacterium | reverse complement strand
TGCTCCGGCGGCTTCACCATCCAATGTTGCGGGTAATTGTTCGAGGAGATAGCCCAATATGGCCTCTACTTCAGTGGGTTTCCCCCCTTTGATATCAGCCCGCATCGACGAGGTATTGCCTGCTGTCGCGTGAGCTACAGCAGAGGCTTGTGTGTGCACTTGCGCCGCAAGGCCGACCGCACCGGCGCATTTGAGCACTGCGCTCACTTCGGCACAGGCCTGTTCAAACTGCGGAAGTAACTCGGGACTCAGCAAATCGCCGTTGATCACATCGTGGAGTGCCGTGGGCGGATTGATGACAGCGTTAATCGCAAGTTTCGCCAACTGAGCCTCTCGCATGTCCCGGCGCCATTGAAAGTTGGGTACGCATTGCTGCCACGCGAGCATTGAGTCGGGCATTGTGCTTTGCGTATCGTCCAGCCATCCCGCCATCGTGCTGCCTGCTGCCACCGGGTGCCAATGGCCCGGTTTGTCCCGATAGCACCCGGCAGTGGTTGTACCCACCATAATCGGGTTTCGCGGATATCGATCTCTAAGCGCTTCTCCAATGCCCATGCCGTTGGTCAGTAAAACGATCTCGGTGCTTGAAGTAATTCGCGAGCTTGTTTGTTTGATCGCGTCGAGGACCGCGTAGCTTTTGGTGCAGACCAGCAAGTGCTCAATGGGTTCACCGTGCCGCGGGTCGTCACAGGGAAGTTCCAGGGTGTGCTCCGATCCGTCCTCGATGAATGTCAGGGTTCTAAACGCGGGAGGATATTGGCGCTGAAGCAGCTGCACTCTTTGTCCGCACGCGTGCAGTCGCTGGGCAAACAAACCGCCGATGGCGCCCACGCCAAGTACATGCCAGCGAACTGTCACTCGCTGATCCCGTGGGCGCGTAGCCACGCGGTATGCATCGCCTGATAAACCGTTTTACCGGCTGCGAGCAGTGCTGCATCGTGTCCGTTTGGAAACGCTGCCATCAGATAATCCCGGGCTTGATCAGCGGGTAGGACCGTCAGCGTGGCCGCGGCATCGAAATAAGGCGAGCCCATAGCAGCGTACTCCCAATCGATCACGCGTCTTTTACCCCTCAATCCCAAAACATTGTCGGGCAGTAAGTCGTTGTGGCACAACGCTACCGGCCCGTCTTCCAAGCATTCAATGGCATCCAAGATGGGGTGGGCGTCACCACTCAAGGCGTCCAGTGCCCTTCCCATATCAAGATCCTGATAGTGCGCAAGTTGTTGGCGCAGGTCTAACGCCCACGGGACAGGTGCCAATTGTCCGATCTGGTGGTGTAAGCGACCGAGTTCCTGTGCGGTAATGCGCTGCTCGGAAGGTGCGATGAATTCACTGATCCAGACTCGACCCTGGTCAAGGCACGCCATAAGGTGTGGTGCGATGCCCGCTTGTTCTGCGAGTTTCCAAATCGCACGCTCGCGATGATAGTCGGACACGTATCCAAGGGCGACTGTCTCGCGCTCCCGCACGATCCACTCTGCGCATTGCTGTGTTACCCGCCATATCCGATGTCCGCTACCGCTGCCGATGAGCTTCGTTTGGCGCGTTTTGAAGCCCGGTTGCTGCCGTAGCCACATTAGCGCTGAGTCTGGGACCGGGGGCGTCATTGTGTCGGGGGCTGAGATCGATAATGACGTCGCCAAGCCAGATAACCGGTAACAGCGAGGACGGTATACATCGCGAATAAAGCCGAGGTCAGCCAGAGTCCACGCTCAACGTACATTAGCGCAGACACGACATCGATCACGACCCAATAGAGCCAGTTTTCCAGCAGTTTTTGGGCGACCATCCAGGTCGTGATCACTGCGCTGATGGTGGTAAAGCTATCCACATAGGGCATAGCCGCATCGGTGTGTGTGGCTAGCAGCCAGCCGCTGGCTATCGTGCCCGCAGCGATGCACAACAGGGCAGCTGCGTGGCGTTGTATCGACCAACGTGAGATGGGCAATGTTGGCGTGTTGCTGCCCCCCCAATGCCACCAGCCGTAGAGCGAAATCAACGCGTAAAAAATCTGCAGCGCAGACTCCATGTACAACTGGACTTGCCAGAAGATCCACAGATAGAGCGCGGCGCTGATGAAGCCCGCTATGAAGCACAGACGATTTTCTTGGATCGCCAGCACGACATAAGCAAGTGCCAACAGGGTGGCTGCGAGTTCCGGGATGGCAGTCATTAGCCTTCGGTGGCCGGGATCTGTTCCTGGTGATCCGGCAGAAATTTGACCACTAACACCTGCCTCCCAAAACGCGCCACGCTGGCTTCTAGGGCTCCTTGGATAGCAGCGAACACGGCGGATGACTCCCCGTGTATTTGCGTGCTCATCGCGTTGGTCACGGCACTGATGTCGCCCTTTGCTACTAATGATTCAATGAACTCCAGCACGGTAGGCGCATAGTCCTCGTGCAGGGGGTAAAGACTCAGTTCGGCGGACAAATGCATGCTCATCTCCCGGTGTCCGATCTAGTGCATAAAATTGTAAGTGGCGGTAATCCCCACAACGCGGGGCTCGCCAAATTGCCGATAGGGCTCGGTGACATACCCCTTGCGAGGGTCGTTGCCGAAACTGCCGAAACCCCGCACAAAGTAGTCTTCATCGAGCAGATTTCGACCCCAGATTTTTACGATGATCCCATCGCGCTGCCACCGCAAGCTGCCGTTCACTAGGTGGCGCTCCGGTGAGCGCACGTCGTGTCGATCTGAGAAGTAATAGCTGTCCATACCGGTGAATTCGAGATTGAGGCGCAGCGACTGGGTGATATCCATGGCGCCGCTCAGCGCATATTGCCAGGTAGGCGACTGAGGTTGATCGCGGTTGGCGAGATCCTCGCCGGTGGCTGTGACGTATTGGTCGAAACTGGCGTCCAAGATGCCGGCTGCTGCACGCAGCTGAAGTCGCTCCGATGGGCGCCATTGCCCCTCCCATTCGATACCGAGATTATCGCCACTGGCGGCGTTATCCGTGTAGTCGATGAAGGCGGTGCTGCCGTCCTGCCTGGGTATGACCAGTGAGCCTCTCACTTGTTGATCGCTGCGGCGCATGCTGAAGGCCGCCAGCCTGGATTGCATATCGATGTCAGTCAGTGTCATCTGCCAGCCGAGCTCGACGCTCGCCAACGATTCGCCTTCAAATGTTCCGAGGGGCGTGAGATCACGAGCTGTGTCCTCATCGAAACTGTCGATGCTGGCGAGTAATAAGGCGTTGTAGCCGCCAGCGCGGACACCACGGGCCAGCGTGCCATAGAGCTGGTGACGATCGGTGATCTGCCAGCGCCAGCCGGTTTGTCCGCTCCAGTAGCTGTCGTTAAATTCGGCATTGACGTCGCTGCTATCGGCATAGTCGCTTCGTCGCGACTCCACCCGTATCCCGATGAAAGCCTCCAGTGCATCGTTGATGCTCTGATCCAGCTGACCAAACACCGCGGCGGTATCGATCTTGAGATCGCTGGAGAACGGTGAGTCGAGATAGGTGTACTCGCGGCGTAGTCGCTCGTCTTCGCGTCGTAAATAGGTTCCCAGGACCCAGCGGGTGGGCGTCGTGCTGTCGCTGGGTGCCAGTCTCGCTTCGAAGCTTTGCATTTCCCTGCGCCGCTGATATTGATCGAAGCTCGAATACTCGAGGTCAGGCGCTATACCCTGGTAGGACCAGTCCTCATCGTAGCTATAGCCTGCATCGCTGTTGGCCATACTGATCTGTGTCCACGATGTGAGCCGATCGCCGGTGTGTTGCCATTGCAACGCCGCAGCATCCAGTGTCAGTGTGTCGCTGCCCGGCTGGTCGGACAGGGTTTGACGCGTGTTATCCAGTGAGAAGGCGTCGTAACCGTTGTCGATATCGAGGTGCTGCCATAGCAATTTCATCTCGTCCCGATTGCCTTGCCAGCCTATCTGCGCGCGGAACTGGTTTTCATCTCGGTTGTTGGTGTCGTCCCGGTTCAAGAAGATGTTGTCAGTATAGCCGTCGCTGGCGTAGTGCTGGGCGGCGATGCGGGTCCACCAGCCGGCGCCCAGCTGGCCACCCAATTTGATGCCGGCTTGCCTGCCACCGTAGGTCTCAACGCCGGAGGAGAGCTCGACCACTGGCGCTTCTTCGGCGCCGCGGCTGTGCAGGTTAATCAGCCCTGCCAGCGCATTGGCACCAAACAGCGTGCCTTGCGGCCCACGAAGGACCTCAACCTGCTCGAGATCAAATAGCAATCCCGCGCCGCCAACACCGGTCAGATCAATGCCATCGAGTAGCATGCCGACCGACGCGTTCAGCGGTTCCACGAATTGACTGCGCTCACCAATGCCGCGGATCTGAAAAAAACGTCCTCGGGAGGCACCACTCGCGGTGGTTACGTTAGGTGCGGCAGACAATAAGTCTTCCAGGTGCTGGGCGTTGCGCGCGGTCATCGCGGCTTCCGGAAGCACGACATAGCTGGTATGGCGACTGTCTCTACTGCCAACCTGTGCGGTGACAACGACTTCTTCGATGTCACTCGCAGCAGCGGATAGATGGGAAGTTGATGTTAGCAACGCCGTCGCGATGAGCGCGTGCTGCTTCAGTGATTTACGAGTTTCGGCGGCCATAGTGTTTCCTTGCCACCGGCGAAACGGACAGATCATGCAGTTGCCTGCTCTACCTGTTCCTACGCCGGTATTATCCGGTTCAGGTTCAACGGGTTCGCAGTGCGTCTCAGGCTGTCGCCACCCCGCAGGTGTCCGAAAATAATAGCAGTAGCGGGGTTAGATCGGGTATCTTTGGCGTGTAAATAAACCATATCTTCAGGGGTAGCCCTTACTGTGGTAGATCGAAGCAACCACGCGGATGTAGAGGAAATTGTTGTTGGTCTGCCGGCCGGTGGGCCGCAGCCGGGCGCTGTCAATGAGGTCGTCAGCGTCAACCGCACTCTTCTCGCAGAATTGCGTGCAAAAGAACGAGAACTGATTCATTGCGACAGCGTCGACATGTTCTTTGCCACGGTGTTGCGTGCTTTGAGTCGCGCCATGGGGTGTCGCCATATTGAGATCTGGCTGCACGATCCTGTGGGCGAACTGGAAATGTCGCTGCGTGATCGGGGTGACCTTGACGGTCGGGTACGTCTCTTGGCCGACTCGTCACAGATTTTCTCGCTGTATGAAGATTCGATTCGCGACTACAAAACCGACGCGGTTCGTGCCGTCGCCAATGAGGTCGTGCCCGATGACCCCGAGCTCCAATCGGTATGGCTGGTCCCAGTCCTGCAACAAGGTCAGCTGGTTGGCAGTCTGCACATGGCGGACTGCCAAATTGAGGTGGACCCGGACACCATCGATGGCGAGATCGTCAGTGACTTTATCCAAACAATCCCTGCTATCTTGCAGCGGGTCATCGAGTCAGAGCGCCTCAATGATCTAATGCTACTCGACCCCATCACCCAGTGCGCCAACCGCACCGGGCTGAGTCGCGAAATCCAGCGTGAAATCTTGCGCTGCCGGCGAACGGGGAAGGTGCTCGCTGTGGTGGCGTTGAGTGTGTGTGGGTTGGAACTGATGGACAACCTGTCACAGCGGCATATCCGTGCCCGCATGTTGCGTCAGGTGGCGGGTCATATCGAAGCCTCGCTGCGTGCTACGGATTTCATGGGTCGGCTCACAGACTCCGCTTTCGCCATGCTAATCGTCGACTCGCCCGCGGGGGTTGTTCCGGCGGTCGCCGAGCGTGTTCAGCAAGAGCTCAATGGCACCGTGGTGGAAGACGGCGTGGGCGGCTTGGTAGAGCTGGCGGTATCGCTGGGTCACGCAGAGTTGTTGCCCACCACGCACACGAGCGTAGATTCCACTGAACTGGCTGAGATGTTGCTCGAGGCGTGTATTTCTGCCGCAGATTGCGCTTTGGGCACCTTGAGCCCGCACGGGACGGACGTACAACTCCCTGACGTCTGATTGGTTGCGCGATGATCCCCGTCTTGATCACGGAACAACCGTCGTTGGTTCTGGTCTGACACTATTCTGCGTAGGCTTGTATCGCGCTGCAGCTGAAGCCGATCGGGAGTTCTGCTAGTCTGCGTGGCCTTAGTTTTGGGACGCCAACGGGTTAATGTCATGACCGAGCAAAAAGCCACCAACGTGCACTGGCACGAGGGTGATATTGGGCGAGAAGATCGCGCCAAACTTCAGGGGCATCGCGGTGCCACGCTGTGGTTCACCGGACTTTCAGGGTCTGGAAAAAGCACGATAGCGGTGGCGTTGGAGGGCGTGTTGTACGATGCGGGTGTCCACTGCTACCGACTCGATGGTGACAATGTACGCCTCGGTATCAACCGTAATTTGGGGTTTTCAGCAGAAGACCGCGCGGAGAATATTCGTCGCGTCGGCGAGGTTTCAAAGTTGTTCGTTGACGCTGGTCTGGTGGTGTTGAGCAGCTTCATCAGTCCCTACCGCGAAGATCGTGACTTGGTGCGCAAGCTGCACGAGGAAGCGGGCATGGACTTTATCGAGGTGTTCGTCGATTGCAGCCTCGAAGCGGCTGAGGCGCGAGATCCAAAAGGCCTTTATAAAAAGGCCCGAGCGGGTGAAATCAAAAATTTCACCGGCATCGATGACCCCTATGAAGCCCCAGAGCAGCCGGAGCTCCATTTGCACACGGATCAGCAATCCCTGGAGCAAGAAGTGGCTGCGATACTCGATTTGCTGCGGGCCCGCGGCATTATTGGCAAGGAGATAAATGCGTGAGCCTGATCAAGCCTCATGGTGCTGACACCCTGAACCCCCGTTTTGTCACGGGGCCAGCTGCAGATGCACTGCGGTCGGAGGCCGAGTCGCTGCCCAAGCTATTGCTCAGTTCTGCGGCAGCCGCAAATGCAGTCATGCTCGGCGCGGGTTATTTCACGCCCCTTGACGGTTACATGAATCGAGCCGATGCGCTGTCGGTGGCGGCCAATATGCGGACCGAGGACGGACTGTTCTGGCCGGTACCGATTCTCAATATGGTGCCGTCTTTCGACGGTAAACCGGGAGACCGAATCGCACTCACCGACCCCAATGTTGAGGGTAATCCTGTGCTCGCTGTCATGACGGTGGACGCGGTCGAGTCATTGAGCGATGCCGACATGGCACTGATGACTGAGCAGGTATTCCGCACAACAGATCCCAATCATCCGGGCGTCGCTACCTTTAACAATCAGGGTCAGGTATTGCTGTCAGGGCCGATCGAGGTGCTCAACTTCTCCTATTTTGAGAAAGAATTTCCGGAGACTTTCCGCACTGCAGTTCAGATCCGCGATGAAATCGCAGAGCGCGGCTGGTCCAAGGTGGTGGCGTTTCAAACTCGCAACCCGATGCATCGCGCCCATGAAGAGCTTTGCCGCATGGCCATGCGGGATCTGGAGGCCGACGGCATCCTGATCCACATGTTGCTGGGCAAGCTGAAGCCGGGTGATATCCCGGCTGATGTCCGCGATGCATCGATCCGTAAAATGGTGGAGCTTTACTTCCCACCGAACACCGTCATGGTCACGGGTTACGGCTTCGACATGCTTTATGCAGGGCCGCGAGAGGCGGTGTTACATGCCGTATTCCGACAAAATGCCGGGTGTACCCACCTCATCGTCGGCCGTGATCACGCAGGCGTCGGTGATTACTACGGTGGTTTCGACGCGCAGACGATCTTTGATGAAGTCCCTGAGGGTGCCCTCGCGCTTGAGATTTACCGTGCCGATCACACCGCCTTCAGCAAGAAGCTGGGCCGCGTCGTGATGATGCGCGATGCGCCGGATCATGAGAAAGAGGATTTCATCTTGTTGTCCGGGACCAAGGTTCGGGAAATGCTCGGTCAAGGCATTGCGCCACCCCCCGAGTTCTCCAGACCTGAAGTGGCCCAGATTTTGATGGACTATTACCGTTCACTGCCCGATGGGGCGTGATGGTCATTTGTCTGTCATATGACTGTCATTCAATGGGCGTTTGGCATTACGGGGAGTTAGACGGTCAGGGTGCGTAAATTGATAGACCCAGAGCGTTTGGGAGCCATTGAGTCCGGGCTTTCCCAGATGCTGGTCGCAGTAGCGCGTCCCCGGCCGCTCGCGCTGATTCAGCGCGCGCTCGCCGTGCTGTTAACGCTGTGGGCACTGAACAGCCTGGCACAATTGCTTTGGATGCTGTGGCCTGCCGCTGATAGCCATGTGCTCTCTGGCGCCATTGTTAATCCAGCCAGCTTTGGCCGGTCTGGCTCGACTTCACGCGAGATTATTCGGATCGATGATGCAATGGGTCTGGGGTTGTTTGGCAGCCCTGATCAGGCCGTTGAGGTGGAGGCCGTTGCGGCCGCGACGGGGGCTGCTTCACCCCGAGACGGTATCGAGGAGGGAGCCAGCGAAACAAGACTTGCCCTGAAATTGACCGGTATTGTGGCGTCCACCGAGGATGGCCTCGGCACTGCTGTGATTGCGGCCAAGAACGTGGAGTCTACCTATGCGGTGGGTGATTCGCTGCCTGTGCAGGGTGATGTGACCCTCGCCAAGATCATGTCTACGCAAGTAGTGCTCGACAACAATGGCACTTATGAGCTGTTGAAGCTCTTCGAGGATTCGGCGCTGGGTCAGCTGGCTGCATCAAACCCCTCACGTCCGGTTTCAGTAGCGCCCTCGCCGGCCAAGGCATCTTCGGTGGGGCCTGCGCCTCAGCTGGTGCCCTCGAGTGCGGTCGCCGGTGAGATGCGCGCCCAGCTCTACGAAGACCCGCAATCGCTGGCGGAGGTCGTTCAGGTGGCGGCAGTGCGGGATGACAGCGGCCTGCGGGGTTATCGCGTATCGCCCGGCCGCAATGCGGCGCAGTTCCGCGCGCTGGGGTTCCAGCCCGGCGATGTGGTCACGGCGGTCAATGGCTTGCCGCTGAGCGATCCAGCCAATACCGTACGCCTATATCAAATGATGCGCGAAGCCACCGAAGCGACTTTTGAGATTGAGAGGAATGGTGGTAACACTTCGCTGAGCGTCAGTCTTGGCGCTCAACCCTAGGAGCTTGCAGGCAAAATGTTGCGTTTAATCGACCCCGTCATCACGCTGTTACGCCGACGTTGCCTGCGCGGGGTGCTGGCTGTTTTGGTAGGTTGCCAGCTCTTGATGGCGGGTGGTGTGTTTGCTCAGGACTACACGGTCAATCTGAACGACACCGACATTCAGGAGTTCATCAAGTTTGTTGCGGACGTAACAGGCACCACTATCGTTATCGACCCCAACGTCAAGGGCAAGGTCAAAGTCATCTCGTCCAAGCCTGTTTCCAAGGCGGAGTTGTACGATCTCTTTCTCTCGATCCTCGATGTGCACGGATTTACGGCGGTGCGCAGCGGTGGCGTGATTCGTGTCATCCCCAACAAGGATGCGCGCTCGTCTCCCGTAGAGGTGATGTCAGGCCCCGACTCTGCGGATAGTGATGAGTACGTGACGCAAGTGATCAGGCTGGACAACATATCTGCGGCGAAGTTGATTCCTGTGCTTCGGCCGCTGGTGCCGCAGCAAGCGCATATGGCGGCGTACGCGCCCAGCAACGCGATCATCATCTCCGATATCCGTTCCAACATTAATCGCATTATCGAGATCATCGAGCGCATGGATCGCTCTGCGGTGCAGACCACAGAGGTGGTCAAGCTCCGCTATGGTGTCGCTGAGGATATTGTTGAAATGCTCAGGACCTTGGAGAAATCCCAGCAAGCCGAAGGGGCCGAAGCTGACAAGGAAGTCACCTTGGTCGCCGACAAGCGTACCAACAGCGTGGTGGTGACGGCGGATGAATTGAGTGTGCAGCGGGTTAGGGAGCTGATTGGCTACCTCGATACGCCTTTGGAGCAGAGCGGCAACGTCAAGGTGATCTATCTCGAGTACGCCAACGCGGCTGAGGTGGCCGAGGTGCTGACCCGAGTGATGCAAAACATCACGCGTCTCGACAACGAGGGTAACCGTCAGCGCAGCACCAGTTCGAACTCGACGATTGAAGCCGATGAGGGCACCAACGCCCTGATTATCACCGCGGACGCGGATGAAATGGCCGCGCTCGAGTCGGTTATTGCTCGTTTGGATATTCGTCGCGCCCAGGTTCTGGTGGAGGCCATCATCGTCGAGATGGAGGTGCAGGATGGCCAGGAATTGGGCCTGCAATGGCTCTTTACCAATGACAGCGGCGCTTACGGGTCCAGCATCAGTAATAGCGCAACACGGCAGGCCTCCAATATCGCAATCGCCAATGCCGTGATCCCTGAAGAGGGCGATAGCATCAATACTCGGGGTTTGGCTGGCGCGTTAGCGGGAATACCCGGGACCACCTTGGGTTGGGGCGTTTTGGACGACTCCCTGTCCATGAACGTGATCCTCAATGCCTTGGAGAGTCAAGGCAATACCAATGTCTTGTCCACGCCCAGTTTGTTGACGCTGGATAACGAGGAAGCGTTCATCACGGTTGGTCAGGAAGTGCCTTTTGTGACGGGTTCGTTTACCAACACCGGCGGTAATAACGGCGCGCAGAATCCATTCCAAACGATTCAGCGCCAAAGCGTCGGTATTACGCTGACCGTCACCCCTCAAGTCAACGAGGGTGATTCGGTGGTGTTGGATATCAGTCAGGAAGTGTCCAGCTTGAGCACGGCCCTCGCGGCCTCGGATGTGATCACCAACGAGCGCAAGGTCGAGACCAAGGTGTTGGCGAAGGATCGCGACATCATCGTATTGGGTGGCCTGGTGAAAGACGACGTCCAGGACAGTCAGTCCAAGGTGCCGATTCTGGGTGATATCCCGATACTTGGACGGCTGTTCCGCAGTGACTCGGTGACCGTGACCAAGTCCAACCTGTTGGTCTTTATTCGCCCGACTATTATTCGCGATGATGCCCAGCTGATGGGAGCCACAGCCGAAAAATATCGATTCATTCGCGACCAGCAACTGCAGCAGCGCAAGCGCGGTGTGATGCTTCTGGATGACGAGCGGCTGCCTATCGTGCCCGACTGGGAGACGCAAATTAAGCAGCTGCCAGAGGTGCCGGCCGACGACAACGGGGCGAGGTGATAAACCTGTGGCTGCGGATATTGATCTGTTGACCGAGGTTGAGCCGGAGGCCATCGTCGATACGCCACCAGCGGGTTTGTTGCCGTTCAGTTACGCGCAACGACACCGCGTTTTGCTGGAGCGTGCGGATGGTGATGCTCGCGTGCTCTACGTTGAGCCGCTGGCACTCGATGCACTGCTTGAAGTCCGCCGCTTTACTGACCAGCCGCTGCGCTACGAGTCCGTATCGGCAGAGGTGTTTGCGCTCCAGCTTACGGCGGCTTACCAGCGGACCAATAACGAAGCGGCACAAATGGCGGAGGACATCTCGGCCGATGTCGATTTGTCACGACTGGTTGATGAGATGCCAGACCTCGGTGACCTCATGGATGCCGAGGATGATGCGCCGATTATTCGCTTGATTAATGCCATCTTGTCCCAGGCGATCAAAGACCAGGCCTCCGATATTCATATCGAGACCTTTGAAGACAGGCTCAGCGTGCGTTATCGCATCGACGGTGTGCTCAACGAGGTATTGTCCCCGAGTCGCAAGCTGGCGCCGCTATTGATTTCGCGGCTCAAGGTGATGGCGAAGCTCGATATCGCCGAGCGCCGGATCCCTCAGGATGGCCGCATTTCCGTGCGCATCGCCGGGCATGCCATCGATATCCGAATGTCGACCATCCCCTCCGCCCATGGTGAGCGGGTGGTGCTGCGTCTTCTCGACAAGCAGGCTGGGCAATTACAGCTGGAGCAGCTGCAAATGCCCGCGCAGGTGTTGAGTAGCTACCGCAAGGCATTGGCCAGTCCGCACGGCATCATTCTGGTGACGGGACCTACCGGATCTGGCAAGACAACAACTCTGTACGCGGGTCTCTCGAGTATTAATCAAACTTCCCGCAACATCCTGACCATTGAGGATCCGGTCGAATATATGCTGCCGGGCGTCGGTCAGACCCAGGTCAATACCAAAGTGGACATGACCTTTGCCCGCGGTTTGCGAGCCATTCTGCGACAAGATCCGGATGTGGTGATGGTGGGTGAAATCCGCGATCTGGAAACCGCGGAAATTGCGGTGCAGGCCTCTCTCACCGGGCACATGGTGCTGTCGACCCTGCACACCAACACCGCGATCGGCGCGGTTACCCGCTTGCAGGATATGGGGGTGGAGCCGTTTCTGCTGTCCTCCAGTTTGCTTGCGGTGATGGCTCAGCGATTGATTCGCTTACTGTGTAATGAGTGCAAGGAAGCGGTAGTACCGAGCGCGAGCGAGCGGGCGCTGCTGCGGCTGTCGGATGATGCCGTTGTTGAGCTGTATCGGCCTGTAGGTTGCGCGCGCTGTAACGGTTCGGGCTACCGGGGACGGACCGGCATCTATGAGTTGATCGAAGTCGACGACGCGCTGCGTCAGGCCATTCACGATGGTGCCGGTGAACAGGAGATGCTGGCTTTGGCGAGGCAGCGTTTCCCGGGCATCGAACAGGATGGCCGTCGTCGGATTTTGGCCGGTGAAACCAGCATTGAGGAAGTGCTGCGTGTGACAGCAGTCAAGTAGCGACATGCCGGCGTATCGCTACAAGGCGCTCGATTCTCAGGGCAAGTTGGTCAAAGGCATGCTCGAAGCTGACGCGCCGCGTCAGGTTCGCAGCCAGCTGCGCGCCAAACAGTTGAAGCCGGTAGAAGTCGCCGAGGCGGGAGGGCTGCGTCCCCAGCGATCAGCGTCAGCGCGGTTTTCGTTATTCAAGCCGCGGCTGGGTGCCGCGGAGTTGTCGCTGGTGACACGACAGCTAGCCACTTTGGTGGCCTCCGCACTACCTTTGGATGAGTGCTTGAAAGCGGCTGCAGAGCAGACCCGCCGCGCCTCGACCAAGGCGCTGTTGTTGCAAGTGCGATCTAAAGTCGCTGAGGGCTACACGCTGGCCAGTGCCATGGCGCAGTTTCCTCAGGCGTTTGGCGAAATGTATCGGGCCATGGTGCACGCCGGAGAGCAGGCGGGACAGCTTGCACCCGTGTTGGAGCAGCTGGCGGACTACACCGAATCGCGGCAGCACACGGCGCAGAAACTCAAAATGGCCCTGATTTATCCGTTCGTTCTGTTGGGCGTGGCCGTGGCCGTCGTTACCGCGCTGATGGTGTTCGTCGTGCCCGAGCTGGTGGGTATTTTTGCGCACACTGAAAAGCAATTGCCGCCGCTGACGGTGGGACTCATCGCCGTCAGTGATTTTCTCCGTGATGATGGCGTCTGGCTTGGTGTGGCGCTGGTGCTCTCAGGTTTCGCTTTCAAGCAGGCGTTACAAAAGCCGTCGCGAAGAAAGCATTGGCACCGCATCCTGTTGCGTGTACCGGGGGTGCGCGGCTTGGTCATCGGTATTGATACCGCTCGATTTGCCTCGACATTGAGTATTCTCATGGCAAGCGGTGTCCCACTACTGGACGCACTGCGCATCGCTGCTGCCGTGATGTCCAACTTGGTACTCAGAGATACCGCCGAATCCGTGGCGTTGCGGGTTAAAGAGGGGTCGAGCTTGAATCGCGCCCTCTCCCAAGAGTCACTGTTTCCACCCATGATGGTGCATATGGTGGCCTCGGGCGAAGCGAGCGGCGACCTCGAGACAATGCTGGGAAGGTCCGCCGCAAACCAAGAGCGTGAACTTGAGATGGCGCTCGGTACGATGATGGGCTTATTCGAGCCGATGATGGTGGTGGTGATGGGTGGGCTCGTGCTGACGATCGTGTTGGCGATCCTGCTGCCTATTTTTGATCTCAATACGATGGTGAGGTAAGAGATTTATGGTCAAGCAACGAGGTTTTTCGTTGATCGAAATTCTTGTGGTGCTGGTGATTATGGGGCTGCTGATTAGCGTAGTGGCGCCCACGGTACTCAACAGTGCTGACGATGCGCGCATCCAAAAGGTTCGCGCCGACTTCAAGTCGATTGAGACTGCGCTAAAGATTTATCGACTCGATAATTACGTCTACCCCACAACCGAGCAGGGTTTGGTGGCCTTGGTAGAGCGCAGCACACTGGCGCC
Source organism: Halieaceae bacterium (assembly GCA_036351405.1). Classification (GTDB taxonomy): domain Bacteria; phylum Pseudomonadota; class Gammaproteobacteria; order Pseudomonadales; family Halieaceae; genus Luminiphilus. Next base: position 6,197 of record JAZBOZ010000181.1, on the reverse strand, counting down.
TGAGCCTCGCAACTTCAAGCAGGGTGGCTATCTCTCCGAGATGCCCCGGGACCCTTGGGGGCGCGACTATCTGTATTTGTCTCCCGGTGAGTATGGTGAGGTCGATATCTATACTTTGGGTGCCGACGGTCTGCCGGGGGGCGATGGCCAAAATGCGGATATCGGCAATTGGGACAAGGAAGAGCAGTAAGGTTGGCCTGCTGTTCTGGTCTGTTGGTTAGCCGTGCATTCAACCCGTCAAGTGCCTCCGCAGCTGAGAGCCCGCAGCGGCGGGTTCAGTCTGGTCGAATTACTTGTGGCTGTGCTGGTGATCGTATTGCTCACCACCGTGGTGAGCCTCAACGTGGGCGTGGGTGGCGCCGATATTGAGCTGGAGAACGCCGTTCAAGACTTCGCGGACAGCGTGTCCTTTGCCCAGTCCGAAGCTGAGCTGAGCGGTGCCGACCATGGCTTGTTGATCGAGTTTGAGGGTGCGGGTGCAGACGCACACTATGTCGGACGTTGGCGCCGCCGTTACGATCAGGGCTGGGCGCCGCCGAGGGGTGCCGGGGAGGCCTTGGCTGATATTCGATTCTCCGAACGCACCGAGATCCTGCTGCTGTTGGAGGGTCAGCCAGAGATCGAGATCACCTCACCTGACGATGTCGAAAACCCGCCCCCCCAGCTGCAAATATTTGCGAGTGGTGAAGTGACTCCGGGTGCTATCGAATGGATGGATCGGACGACAGGCGAGTTGCTATGGCGGCTGGAGTGGGATTTGTTCGGTCGGATGACCGTAATGCCCCGGGGTGAATTGCCCGATGATGCCTGAACGTTCCCGTGGATTTACACTGGTCGAGGTCATGGTGGCACTCGCCATCGTTGCATTGACGCTGCCGGCACTGTTGTTCAGCCTCGATCAGCAGATCGACGGTACAGCTTATTTACGGCAGCGCACCCTCGCACAGTGGGTGGCCGCCAATCGTATCGCTGAATTGCGACTCAATAATGCGCGCACCGGTACCGTGGCCACGGGGCGCAGTAACGGTGAATCAGAGCTTGCCGATCAGACCTGGTATTGGCAGCTTGACGCTCAGGAAACGCAGATTCCCGGATTCTTTCGGGTCGAAATTCGCGTTTCTGATCGAGAGGATGAGCAGGCCGAGTTCCTGGCGACGGTGAACGCGTATCTGGCATCGGAGCAAACGCTTGTCCGTCAATAGATTTCAAGCGCGCGGATTCACGCTGCTCGAGGTGCTGATCGCGATGGCGATTACCGCATTTATCGCAGTGGCAGCGTATACCAGTCTGTCGACAGTGATTTCAGGCGTTGATCGCACCCGGGAGCAGGGCGATCGGCTCCACGAAATCAGTCGCGCCTTTGGTGTGCTATCACGAGACCTACGTTTGGTGGTGGATCGCCCTGTGCGAGACGAGTTCGGTCAGGTTGTCCCAGCGCTGACAGGTGGCCCGCTGGCGCGCGAACTGTTGAGTCTGACGCGGGCGGGGTGGCACAACACCACGGGTGCACCACGCAGTGCCTTACAACGCATCGCCTATCGCCTTGATGGCACGGCGCTCTATCGCCTGAGTTATCCGGTGCTCGATCGCACGCCGGTCGGAGAGCCCCGTGAGGTTTTGCTCCTTGAGGATGTGGAGGAGATACGGTTTTCTTTTTTACCCAGTCTGGCGCGCCTTGAGGTAGACCGGGATGGCCGTGTCGACCGCCGTCAATGGCTCGAGAACTGGGTACAAGATTTATCGCAACCCGATTTGGTTCCAGCGCCGCCGGTTGCAGTAGCGGTTGATGTGACCCTTAAGGATTTAGGGGTGATCGAGAGGCTTTATGTGCTGCCGGCGCTCTGACATCCGATCCCGGCAGCGTGGTGCAGCCTTGGTGGTTGCACTGTTGGTATTCGCGCTGGCAGCGGCTCTGCTGGTGGGATTGCAGCGTGACTTTACGCTGCAACTGCAGCGCTCGGCCAATCACACAATGAGTGAGCAAGTGTGGGCGTATTTTCTAGGTGCCGAGGCCCTCGCCGCGGTGGCCTTGCGTGCTGATGTAGAGGTCGATGCGAGAGCAGAGCCGGCGATCGATGATCTCAATGAGATGTGGGCGCAGCCACCCGCCCCGTATGGGCTCGACGAGGGCGGGTGGTTGTCCGGGCAGTTACAAGACCTGCAAGGTCGACTCAATCTTAATAGTCTGGCAGGTGGCGGTGCGGAAGGCAGCCCACGTTTTACCGCCGAACAAAAGATGATGATTCGCTTGCTGCAAAGTTTTGAAGCCGTACCCGTTACGTTGCCCGAGGCCATGGCGCTGACAGAGGCGATCAGCGATTTTATTGACCCCGATGATACTCGCCGGCTTGAGGGCGCGGAGGACAACAGCTATCGGGGCGGGGATTTTCCCTATCGTGCAGCGAATCGTCCCCTGTCGAGCGTCAGTGAGCTGCGTGCTGTAAAGGGTATGACCGATCCGTTGTATCGTGCCCTCGCACCCCATGTTTCGGTATGGCCTGTGGAGGGCGCTGAGATCAATTGGCGAACCGCAACACTCCCGGTTCTACGGGCAATGAACGCAGACGATGACCTTGAGCCCATGCCCCCGTTAGAGGCTGAGCGCCTTGCGGAGCAGCGTGCGCAGGGGGCGTTGGCCGACACCGATGCTTTCCTCGCCGATCCTTTTTTTGCGGGTCGAGATACTGCGCAACTTGCGGGGCTGCTCACCGAGCGAACTAACTGGTTTCTGCTGATTTCGGAAGTCGAGATTGCCGACCGCATGCGGCGGCTGTACAGTGTGATGGAGCGGAACGGGCGGTCCATTACGGTGCTGTATCGTACCGACGGAGAGCTGTAATGCTTCTCCGAGAGTCTAAGACGCAACTTGGCGCAGCCCTGACGATCACCCCATGACTAAAGCTTCCGAGAACCTGAGTGTGCTCCGAACCGCGACCTCAACCGTGTCGCTGTGGCGGGCAGGAGCGGCCGGTGGTTTGCCCCTGGATGAGGACACGCCGATCCCAGAAGGCACGGTGCTCGCTGTTCCCGCCGAGCAGGTGCGGTTGACGGAGGTTACTGTCTCCTCCGCCGAGGTACGACATCTTCAGCAGTCACTGCCATTCCTCGTCGAGGAGGATGTCGCCGAGGACATCGAGCGGCTCCACTTCGCCAGCGCCCCGCTGGCAGACGGTCAATTTGCCGTGGCTATGGTGCGCCGCGAGCTATTGGACGCGCTTGAGGCCTCGCTGTCAGAGGGCATCTCGGTCTGGATACCCGAACAGTTGCTGCTGCCCTGGCAGGCGGGTGATTGCACGCTGCTGATCGAGGATGACCGCGTCTTGCTGCGCTGGGGGCAGACGTCGGGAACGGCAGTACCGCTAGAGATGTTGCCGCTGTTGGCCGCAGCATTACCTAACGGTATCGAACGCTGGGTGATTTACGGTGACGCTATCGACGCATTGACGCCAGCGTTACCCGCAGCGGCGGTGATTGATCACCGACGAGGCCATTTTGCCGACGCGCTGATGTTGGTCGATATTGCCAAGAACCCTATCAACCTGCGGCAAGGGGACTACGCCCCCAAACTGCCATTGGCCCGCTGGTGGCAGTTATGGCGGCCGGCGGCGATCGCTGCGGGAATTGCCGTGTTGTTGCAGCTGGGTGTCGATGTGGCTTACTGGCAGCGCCTCAAAACAGAGAATCTTGCTTTGCGAGAGGCTATCCAGGCGAGTTACCGGAAAGCCAACCCGCGAGGTGCGGTGGTTGATGTCGAAAAACAACTGGATCGTCAGCTGGCTGGCTTGCGTCGGTCGGGTGGAGGCGGGAAGCCCTTCACGCCGATGCTGGCTACTGTGCTTAAGGCAGCTGCCGAAGTCGGGGATATCGCGCTGGGAACCTTGAATTACAGCACCTCGGGAGAGCTGCGCATCAATATGACGGCGCCGGATTTTGCTGCCGTCGAAGCCTTGCGGGGCGTCTTGTCCGCCGCCGGTGTCACAGTCTCGCTGGAGGGTACCAGCGCGCGTGGCGATCTTATTAGCGCGCGTCTGGTGGTGGCCCAATCATGAAACAGTGGTTTTACTCGCTACCCCGCCGCGACCAAGTGGCTTTGGCCCTTTTGGTGTTGGCACTGGGACTTTGGCTGATCTTCAAAATGGCGCTTGGCCCCGCCGCAAGCGCACGTCACCAAATGGCGGAGAACAACCGCAATGCGGCGGCCCTATTGGCTCGAGTCGATGCGAAAGTCACCGAGCTGCAGGCGTTGCGGTCGGCAGGCGATAGCAGTGGTGGCGGTAACATCACGGCATTGGTGAGCCGCAGCAGTGAGGCGGCCGGCCTGGCGATCAGTCGTCTACAACCCAACAGTCGCGGTGAGGTACAGGTGCGTTTTGAGGGTGTTGATTTCGATCGGCTGATGAGTTGGCTGGCGCAAGTTGAGAACGATCAGCAGCTCATTGTGATCGATGCATCGATCGCCCAGGCCGGGCGCGCTGGCGGCGTTAACGCGACGCTGCGGTTGGCGGGGGGCGACTGATGTTGTCTTTCCTTCGCCGATGGTCTGCGGTTTGGGTGGCTGTATTTTTGGTCCTGGTGGTGCTCTATGCGCCAGCACGGCTTGTCGGCTGGCTGATTCCTCAATCGGTATCTCTCGAGGGGCTCGGCGGTACGCTGTGGCGTGGGCACGCCGCTCGAGCGGCCATCGCGGTTGACGGCAACGTGCTGATGCTGGGCGAGCTGAACTGGCGACTGCGACCGCTATCGCTGCTTCAGCTGCGACCAGCGGTAGACTTATCCAGTGTCTGGGGACAGCAATCGTTGACGACACGGCTGGCAACGACACCGGGCGGCACGATCCTGCTGAAGGATCTGGAGGCCGTCGTGGATGTTGGCTGGGTGCGCAATCTGGTGCCTTTGTTCGTTGAAGGTCGCGTGCGAGCCAATTTTTCGGAGATTACGCTGAGCGATGATGTGGTGGAGTCCGCAAATGGTCGTGTGGTTTGGGAAAGCGCGGCCTGGGCGGCGCGAGCGGGGAGCCTCCCCTTGGGCACCTATGTGCTTGATCTCGAGGGCAATGACGGCGCGATAAATGGCAAACTGCTGACCCTTAACGGGGGGCTGGCGGTTGCTGGGGATATCTCTCTGACCGGGCGGGACTATTCGATTGCGGTTACCCTCGATGGGCCCGCGATGGAGGATGAAGGGTTACAGCAGGCGACTGCGTTATTCGCTATCCCCGATGGCAATGCCTACAGCGTCGATCTACGAGGTCGTCTGTAGTCTGATACTCTCCGAAACATAATGAAGATGACCGGCGGCGCCCTGAGGCTTCGGCTAACAGCGCCCGCACACGATTGTTTTGGCTTGATCCCCGGCTGTCGGGGCTTGTCATTTTAAGGAGTTGATTCAATGGCCGCAGGGTCTCCCGCTCACTGGTCCAGTCGTTTCGCTTTCGTCATGGCCTCTGTCGGATTTGCCGTCGGGCTTGGCAACATCTGGCGTTTCCCTTATGTCACTGGCGAGAACGGTGGCGGCGCTTTCGTGCTCGTTTACCTCTTGTGTGCCTTCGCCATTGGTGTGCCCTGCTTGATTGCCGAATTGATGATCGGCCGCCGCGGCGCGCATAGTCCTCCCACGGCAATGGCAACGCTTGCCGAGGAGTCGGGGCACTCACCTCGTTGGCGTATCGTCGGTGGCATGGGCATTTTCACCGCGTTCCTGATTTCAGTGACTTACGCGGTCGTGGTTGGTTGGGTGCTTTGGTACCTATTTAAAGCGATTAGTACAGGCTTTGCCGGTGTCGACGCCGTCGCTGCAGAGACTGAATTTGCATCGGTACTCTCCGACAGTTCGGGCATGGTGTTCTGGACCGTGGTCGGCAACCTCATAACGGGCGGCATCATCTTCGCCGGCGTCAAAGGGGGTATCGAGCGCGCCGTCACCATCATGATGCCGCTCATGTTTTTGTTGTTGATCCTGCTCGGTGTGTACAACGCGTTTGCCGGGGGCTTCAGAGAGACTTTGGTCTGGCTGCTGACGCCTGATTTCGCCAAGATCAACGGCGATACCCTGCTGGCTGCGATTGGTCAGGCTTTCTTCTCGATCAGTGTCGGTATGGGCGGGATGATGACCTACGGCTCTTACCTACCCAAGGACTATTCCATCACTCGCGGCGCCGCGACGGTGGTTTTTGCCGATACGATGGTCGCGCTGTTGGC
>JAZBOZ010000180.1:0-6614 GCA_036351405.1 Halieaceae bacterium | reverse complement strand
CGTGGATTGGCTTTCCACCGCTGATCGAGAGACGTTTCTCGAGCAGGAGGGCGACAAGCTTTGGTTCATTGGTGCCGTGGTACTGCTCGTGCTGCCCGCGCTGAGTTTGCTGTCTTCGACGGTGACCCACCAGAGCCTTATGGGTAACTATCCGATGCGGATTCGTTGGATGGCTCACCAGTATTTGCTTCGCCAGAGTTTCGGTTTTTATCAGGACGAATTCGCAGGGCGCGTCGCGACCAAAGTTATGCAAACCGCGCTCGGTGTTCGCGATGTAGTGATGAAGCTGGCGGATGTCATGGTGTACGTCACCGTGTATTTTTTGGGTGCGTTGGCGTTGGTCGCAAGTTTTGACGTCTGGCTCATGTTGCCGTTCATCGCCTGGAGCCTGCTCTATGCGCTGGTATTACGCCGGTTGTTGCCCCGCTTGCATGAAGTTTCCCAGCAGCAGGCCGATGCTCGCTCGACCATGACCGGTCGGATCGTCGATAGCTACACGAACATTATGACTGTGAAGCTTTTCTCCCATACGCGGCAAGAGGAGCGATACGCCCGCGACAGCATGCGCAGTTTTCTGCGTACGGTCTACGACATGATGCGACTCGCCACCGGGCTTGAAGTATCCATCGACGTCTTGAATGCCCTGCTGTTGTTTGGTGTTGGTTTTGTATCGATTTGGTCCTGGCTCAATGGCGTGGCCAGCGTTGGCGCGATTGCGGTAGCGATCGCTTTAGTGCTGCGCCTACACGGGTTATCCCACTGGATTATGTGGGAGTTGGCTAGCCTGTTCGAAAACCTCGGTATGGCCCACGATGGCATGAATACCATCAGTAAAGTGCAGATGGTGACCGACGTGCCCGATGCCCCTGCGTTGGTGGTGACCCGCGGTGAAATTCAATTTCAGGAAGTCGGCTTTGGCTACGACGATGCTTCGCCGGTTCTTGACGGCTTCTCACTCAATATTCGGCCGGGAGAGAAGGTCGGCATTGTGGGTCGCTCGGGTGCGGGTAAAACCACGTTGATGAACGTCTTGTTGCGGCTGTTTGATATTCAGCGCGGCAAGATTTTGATTGATGGTCAGGATATCGCTCTGGTCGATCAAGAGAGCCTCCGCGCCCAGATTGGTGTTGTCAGCCAGGAGACCTCGCTGCTGCATCGGTCGATTCGCGACAACATCGGCTACGGCAGGGAAGACGCCGATGAAGCCGCTCTGATCGAAGCGGCTCGTCGGGCCAACGCCCACGACTTTATTCTGAAGCTGAGCGATCAGGATGGTCGCTCTGGCTACGATGCACAGGTAGGCGAACGTGGCGCGAAGCTATCGGGTGGTCAAAGGCAGCGCGTTGCGATTGCCCGGATGTTTCTCAAAGACGCGCCGATTCTAGTGCTCGATGAGGCGACGTCCGCGCTCGATTCAGAGGTCGAAGCCGCCATCCAGGAAAACTTGTTGGCGCTGATGGAAGGCAAGACGGTACTGGCAATTGCCCATCGTCTGTCGACCATTTCGGCCCTTGATCGGTTGATCGTGGTGGACCAGGGCCGGATCATCGAAGAAGGCACTCACGAGCAATTGATCGATGCAGGCGGGCTGTACGCAGACCTCTGGCGACGTCAGTCAGGTGGCTTTCTGGGTTGATGATGCATTGAAGGCGAGTGAGAGCGGTCATCCAGCAGCGTTCAAAGAGAACAGTTAAACCAGCGTCAACCGAGACGAGGAGTCTTAAGCGTGGAAATTACATTACAAGGAAAGACAGCGTTTATCGCCGGCGGTACCAGTGGCATTAATTTGGGGATCGCGCGTGCCATGGTGCGTGAAGGCGCACGTGTGGCGGTGCTGAGCCGCAGTCAGGACAAAGTCGACGCCGCCGTTGCCGAGCTCAACGATATCGCTGGAGCCTCGACAACGCTGGGCTTCGCTGCTGATGTCAGGCAGGGTGATGCGGTGGAGGCGGCGATGGCGGAGGCGGCCGAGATCATGGGTCCTTTGGATATCGTGGTGTCAGGTGCGGCTGGCAACTTTCTCGCGCCGGCCGAGGCGCTCTCGTCGAACGCTTTCCGCGCAGTGATGGAAATCGACCTTCTGGGTACCTTCCATGTTATGAGTAGTGCGTTCCGCCACGCTCGTGAGGGCAAGGCGTCATTCATCAATATCTCGGCGCCCCAGGCATCGATACCTTTCTGGGGGCAGGCGCATGTGTGCTCGGCCAAGGCAGGGGTTGATATGCTGACGAAAACGTTGGCACTTGAGTGGGGGCCTAAAGGTATCCGGGTGAACGCGATCGTCCCCGGACCGATTGCCAACACCGAAGGCATGGCGCGTCTTGCCGCGACCCCCGAGCTTGAAGAAATTGCGAAGGTGAGCGTACCCAGCCGGCGCTTTGGTGAGGCCGATGAAGTGGCGACGGCTGCCGTGTATCTGGCCAGTGACCAGGCAGCGTACGTCAACGGGGCTATTTTCTGCGTGGATGGCGGTCAGGTAGTTGGCGGTGCCACGCTGATGCAACCGGACGTGCTCAACATGATGTCCTCTTAGTGCTGATACAGCGCAGCTACCCAATGTGAACGAAAAGGTGATCGCGCAAGAGAGCCCATAGCGCTTGCGCGATCGCCCGCGACACATAACCTTATCTGTTGATCCGTAGGAGGCATCAATTGCCCAGCGTTCTCGTCAATGGCTTGAGTCTTGAATACGAATCCTTTGGCCGCGATACCGACCCGTGTGTACTGCTGGTCATGGGTTTAGGCACGCAGCTGACGGCGTGGCCCGTCAGTCTGTGTGAGGCGTTGGTAGATCGTGGTTATCGCGTGATTCGCTTCGATAACCGGGATGTTGGCCTGTCAACGCGTCTTGCCCACGCGGGTGCACCTCGCGTTCCCTTGATTGCGACGCTGCGACTGCTGGGTCTGCCAGTGCGGGTGCCCTACCAACTCGAAGATATGGCCTCGGACGCAATAGGCTTGATGGATGCACTGGATATCGACCGGGCGCACGTGGTGGGAGCTTCGATGGGCGGCATGATCGCGCAATTGATGGCGGGCCACCATGCACACCGAGTGCTGAGCTTGACCTCGATCATGTCGACGACAGGGCACCGCTCTCTGCCTGGGCCGGATGCCAAAGCCCGGCGGGCGCTGCTTATGAAACCGGATGATCCGCAGGATATGAGCTCGGTTCAGCGGCGCAATATGACCGTGCGACGCACGCTGGAAAGCCCGAGTTACCGCCAGTCCGATGAGTCACTCGAAAAGATGGTCAGTGACGCACTGGCACGGGGTGGCTATGACCCGGCCGCCGCCGCAAGGCACTTGGCGGCGGTGCTGGCCAGCGGACATCGGAGAGCATTGTTGGCGGGAGTCACCGTGCCATCACTGGTATTGCATGGCGAGGCCGATATTCTGGTGAAACCTGCCTGCGGTCGGGATACGGCCGATTGCTTGCCCAACAGCCGGTTTGTCACTTTCCCCGGTATGGGGCACGACTTACCCGAGGCGTTGATGCCCGAGTGGGCACAACTCATCGACGAAACCGCGACTCGTGCGGCTTGATCGGTATCCGTTTTCCCAACCTATCCGCGTCACCGCGTCACCGCGTACTTGCGGGTTCTGACAAATATTCGTTGAAAGCGTTAGCATGGTGAAACTCACCCACTGTCACCGCGCGTGGTCCGGGCGGTGAAGGAGAATAATAATGAACCAGTCTGTAACCCTTGATCCCGCTAGCGCGGCCAACTTGGATGCGCTGCGTGCGCCGCTCAATCAGTGTTTTGAGCAGCAGCGTGCTGCGTATCTTGCTGATACCTATCCCTCGCTTGAGCAGCGCCGGCACGATCTTGAGCAGCTGCGTCGCCTGATTGCTGAGAATCGCGATGCGATTGTCGCCGCTATCAGTGAAGACTATGGCAATCGCTCGGCCTTCGAATCCAAGTTCGCAGAGATCATCACGGCCGCGGACACGATCGCGCACACGCTGAAACACCTGAAACGCTGGATGAAGCCCCAGAAGCGTGCGATCGACTGGACGATGTATTTCGGTGCGAGCAATCGCGTGATCCCGCAGCCGCTGGGTGTAGTGGGGTTAATCGTCCCGTGGAATTTCCCCATCAATCTGGCCTTCAGTCAATTGGCCGCGGTATTCGCCGCGGGTAACCGAGCGATGGTCAAGATGTCCGAGAATTCTCGGCATCTCACCCGACTGCTGATCGAACTCTCGCCGCGCTATCTACCCCAAGACAAACTGTGCTTCTTCGAAGAGACCGGCGGCGTGGGTATCGAGTTCTCACAGCTACCTTTTGATCTGATGATCTTTACGGGCTCTGGTGCTACCGGGCGCAAAGTCATGTCCGCCGCGGCGCAGAATCTGACGCCGGTGATTCTCGAACTGGGGGGTAAAGCACCCGCTGTCATTGACCCGAACTACCCGTTGGCCAAGGCGGTTGAGCGCATCATGTTTGTGAAGCAGTTCAACGCCGGGCAGATCTGCACCAATGTGGATTACGTCTTTGTGCACGAATCTCAGCGCGAGGCGTTCGTGCAGTTGGCGAAGGATTACGCTGCCAAACATTGCCCCGATATTTTGTCGTCCGATTACACCTCGGTCATTGATGAAAGAGCCTTTGATCGACTGCTGGCCACTATCGAGGATGCCCAGCAAAAGGGGGCGACGGTACTGCCATTGAGCGAGCAGGCGCCCGACCGGGCATCCCGTAAAATTCCGATGCATTTAGTGCTGGATACCACCCCTGACATGACCATCCGCCAACGGGAGACTTTCGGTCCACTGTTGATGGTTCTGACCTATCAGCATCCCGATGAAGTGGTTGATTACGTCAACCAACATGATCGTCCTCTGGCGCTCTATCCCTTCAGCAACGATAAAGAACTTGTGGAGCGTTACATCCGCGACATCATGTCGGGTGGTGTAACCGTCAATGATGCGCTGTTCCATGTTGCGCAGCACGATCTGCCATTTGGGGGCGTGGGACCCTCGGGTATGGGGCACTACCACGGCTACGATGGCTTCGTCGCCTGTTCGAAGATGCGCCCGGTCTTCTATCAGGCCTCGACGACCGCGATGAAATGGTTGGCACCACCCTATGGCAAGTTCGCCAATCGGGTGATTGATCTCATGATGAAGATGAAGGTCTGAGCGGTGACGACTTCAGACGTGGCGCAGTGTGAGGCTGCGCCACACACCGGCCAGGGCGAAGAGCACCAGTAAGCCCAGCACCCAGTGCGTGCCGAGCCCGGTATCGATTACACCGAGAACTCCGCCGGCCAGTAACATGGGGCCCATCACTGTGTTGGCCACCGCGGTGTATCGTGCGCGGTTGGTATCGTTGGTCATGTCGATCAAATAGGTGGAGCGCGCGATACGCACCCCATGGTGCGCAGTGGCTGCGATAAACAAGATGGCGCCCCCGGCAATAGGGCTGGCCAGCCATTGTGGCGCAGCGGCGTCGAATCCCAGGACTACGAGCATCAATAGCGCACTGAGCAGCGCCGCCAGGGCCATCACCCGATGCGCCGCGTGGTCGGACCAGATACCCCAGACGCGACCCGAAAGCAGGCCTGAGAGGCCTTCTGCAGCCAGTAACACCGCAAGGCCGCCAATATTGGCATCGCCGGCGCGTTGCAGCATCAGCACCAGGTAGGGGATCGATAGCGCTGTGGCCAGCAGCAAGATTCTTGCGGCAAGGAAGCGTGTAAGGTCGCGATCGCCCAGCGCCCCACGCACATCTTCAAAAAAGCCTGCTGACTGCGATGCACTGCTGGTTCGCGGTGCGGTTGGTTCTCGTAGCAGGCCGTAAACCCATGCCGCGCTGAGCCACAATAGGCTGGCAGTGATCAGAATCGCGGCAAAAATATCCTCATCCCGTCGCTCCTGAGCGGGCATCAAAGCCAACGCGGTGGCACCGACCAATGTCACGACGCCTGCGACCGACGCCGCGGTGCCCGATACCCGTCCACGACGCTGCTTCTCAATGGTCCGACCCATGACGTCTTTGATAGTGATGGAGCAAAGCGCGCGAGCGAGGCTGAACACGGCGAGTAGCGCGATAATGCTCCATCCAGCGAGTGTGGGTGGCAGTAACAGCAGCGCAGGTACCATCAGCAGTAACGTCGCGCCCTGTGCAGCACTCCCGGCAATCCAAAAGCCTTTACGCCTGCGTCGGGAGCCGATCCATTGCGCGAAACCAATCTGCGGCAGCAGGGCTAAAGACTCCCGCACGGGTACCAATAACGCGATGGTGATCCCCGGCGCGCCAATCGCACCGAGCATCCAGGCCAGGACCAAACGGCTGCTGACCAGTGCATCGCCAAGCTTGGTCAATGATAGCGCCACAATATGTAAGGTGGCAGCGTTGTGGTCATAACCCTGCGTTGGCTGAATGTCTTCCAAATTTAATATCCGCTGTTGTGCGCCCGCAGCGTGACGCAGCGCTCAGTGGTTGTGGGGGGTTGTGAAAATTTCCTCGAGCGCCTCGAGTGATCGCCCTTTGGTTTCCGGTAATAACTTGATGATGAGCCCCAATGCGATCAGCGCGAACAGCACGTAGCTGAAAAAGGTGGCTGCCGCGCCCAGTGTGGCGAGTTCGACCGGGAACACCAACTGT
>JAZBOZ010000179.1:0-13978 GCA_036351405.1 Halieaceae bacterium | reverse complement strand
GCGCTGAAAGATGCGGGTTTGCAGTTCGAATTGTCCGGCCGCGCCAAGCACATCTACAGCATTTGGCGGAAGATGCAGCGCAAAGGCATTGGCTTCTCGCAGGTTTATGACATTCGCGCGCTGCGGATTCTGGTGCCGAGTATCCAGGACTGCTATCACACCCTCGGTGTGGTGCACGGTATGTGGCGCAATATTCCCAACGAATTCGACGACTACATCGCTAACCCAAAAGAAAACGGTTACCGCTCGCTGCATACGGCGGTTATTGGTCCTGAGGGGAAAATTCTCGAGGTGCAAATCCGCACGCAGGATATGCATGAGGAGGCCGAACTCGGTGTATGTGCGCATTGGGTTTATAAAGGCAGCGACGCGAAAACCGGTAAGCCCGACACGTATGAGGCCAAACTCAGTTGGTTGCGTCAGGTGCTCGAGTGGCACGAATCGGTCGGTGATGACGCCGAGGTCGCCGAACAGTTCAGTTTTGAGTCGGCACAGGATCGGGTGTATGTGTTCACTCCCAAGGGCGATGTGGTGAGCCTGACTGATGGCGCAACACCTCTGGATTTTGCCTATCACGTGCACACCGAGGTGGGTCACCGGTGTCGTGGTGCCAAGGTAAACGGCACCATCGTACCGTTGACCTATCGTTTGAAGACTGGCGAGCGCGTGCAAATTCTCACGGGTAACGACAGTCATCCGCGTCGGGATTGGTTGCAGGCAGGTTCGGGGTATTTGGGCACATCGCGTGCGCGCACCAGCGTACAGCAGTGGTTCAAGTCACAGACGCGGGAAGACAACGTGACTGCGGGCAGAAACCTGGTGGAGCGGGAGTGTTCGCGCTTGGCGCTAACCTCATTGGATTACCGAGCCATCGCCAGTCAGTTGGGGCACAACGCCGTTGAGGACATGTTCGCGGCGGTCGGTGCGGGTGATCTGACCTCAAACCAAATTTTGCGAGTTGCGCAAAGTCTGACGGCTGATAAAGATGAACAGCCGGTGACGATTTCTGCACCTTCCGTGGGCGCGCACATGGACGCGATCCGCGTCGACGGTGTGGGTAACCTGCTGACACATTTTGCGAAGTGTTGTTTGCCAGTGCCCGGCGATGCGATCGAAGGTTTTATCACCAAGTCTCGGGGCGTGACCATTCATAGGGCAGATTGCCCCCGCTTGTTGGCTTTACAGGAGTCTTCACCTGAGCGGTTGATTGCTGTGTCCTGGGGTGAGGCAGAGGATGAGCGTTACGAGGTGCAGATTGAGCTCGATGCTTACGATCGTCAGGGTCTGCTCGCAGATATCACTTCGTTACTGGCAAGAGAGCGTGTCAACGTCACGGCGATCAACACGATCAGTAATCGAGACGATCACACGGCCAAAATGCGTATTCGCGCCGAAGTGCCGTCGCTAGCTGCATTGGGAACAACTTTGTCCAAACTGACCCGGCTCGATAACGTGATCAGTGCCAATCGTGTGTTGGAGTAACTATGCAGAACCCGCCGGTTGAACATCGCTATGGAATCAACGATCTGCTACGGGTCATGCAGCGCCTGCGAGATCCCGAGAGCGGTTGTCCGTGGGATTTGCAGCAGGATTTTTCGAGCATTGTTCCCCACACTTTGGAGGAGTGCTACGAGCTCGCTGATGCGATCGAGCGCTCAGACCTTCCGCACGTGGCCGAGGAATTGGGCGATGTGCTGTTTCAGGTCGTTTTTTACAGCCAGCTGGGTTCAGAGCAAACGGCATTTAATTTTGCAGATGTCGTTCATGGGGTCACAGAGAAACTGCTGCGACGACACCCGCACGTGTTTGCGCGTGGGGAGATTGAAGGCGTCGTCGATGGAGAGGCTTCGATAGCCGAGATCAAGGCCAATTGGGAGCAGACTAAAGCGCAGGAGCGTGCGGACAAGCAGCAACATGGCTTACTGGCCGATGTGCCCTTGTCTTTGCCAGCCTTATCCAGAGCACAGAAAATCCAGAAGCGCGCGGCGCGCGTGGGTTTTGACTGGGACTCGCTGGATGACGTGTTGGCCTGTCTGGAATCCGAGGTCAAAGAGTTGCGCGAAGCAATTGCCAATGAATCATCCGCTGCCATTCAGGCGGAGCTGGGCGATGTCATTTTCAGTGCTGTGAATGTAGCTCGCCATTTGGGTTGTGACGCAGAGCAGACGCTGCGTGCCGCTACCCATCGTTTTGAATCACGCTTTCAGCAGATGGAAACCGCTGCAACAAACGAAGGAAAACAGTTGGCTGACGAGAGCAGTGAGCAGCTCGACCGTCGGTGGCAAGCGGCCAAGCGAGCAAGCTCGGCCTTGTAACACCCACGGAGGGTGTGTAGTTTTGGCGCTTCGCCGAAATTGGCTCTCCGGCACATCATCAGAAAGGAACCTCAATGCGCATCATTCTTCTCGGGGCCCCGGGCGCGGGCAAAGGCACTCAGGCTAAATTTCTCTGTGAGCACTTCTCGATCCCGCAAATCTCCACTGGCGATATGCTTCGGGCGGCAGTGGCTGCTGGTACCGAACTCGGCAAGCAGGCGAAAGCCATTATGGAGTCCGGCGGGCTGGTGTCTGACGACATTATTATTGGCCTTGTGAAGGATCGCATTGCGCAACCCGACTGCGCGAACGGCTGTCTCTTCGATGGATTTCCGCGAACGATTCCCCAGGCGCAAGCCATGGTCGATGCGGGTATCGATATTGATCACGTTGTCGAGATCGCTGTAGATGACGAAGAGATCGTTAGCCGCTTGAGCGGTCGTCGCGTTCATCCGGCTTCTGGGCGTATCTATCACGTATTGCACAACCCACCGGCGCAGCCTGATATCGACGATGAAACCGGTGAACCTTTGATTCAGCGTGACGATGATCAGGAAGATACAGTACGTCGCCGTCTCGAAGTTTATAAAGAGCAGACGCAACCGCTGGTTGCTTTTTATCAGGATCTTGAAGGCCCGCAGTATCATCGCGTTGAAGGTGTTGGTTCGGTTGATGCAATCACTGAACAAATTCGAAATATGCTCGGTTGAGTAGTTTTTCTTCGCATGATTGCTTGTCAGTAAAAATAAACGCTGCTAGCTTCGCTTTATCGGCTGCTGCATAACGGAGAAAATAATGGCCACTGCAAAAAAAGCTAAAGCGTCACCCAAGACCAAAGCCACGAAAGCTGCACCTAAAAAGAAGGCGCCAGCAAAAAAAGTAGCCGACAAACCGGCTTCGGTAATGCGCGCTGAAGCGGCGCTCGAAAAAGCGCTGGCTCGGGTGGATGCAGAGTCCAAGAAACTGGCAGAGGCTCGCGACAAAGTTAAAGCGACCGCTGACAAAAAGAAGAAAGAAGCTGCTCGCAATGCCGTTGCGAAAATCAGTGAGCGTGTAAAAGCGCTTCGCGAAAAGGCCAAGGAAAGTAGAGCGAAGTTGCGTGCAGCAGTAGCCGCAGCAAAAGAAGCCGCCAAGAAGCAAGCCGCGAAAGAAAAAGAAGCCGCACGCAAAGCCGCGGCGAAGGCTAAAGCCAAGAAAGCGCCGGCCAAGAAGAAAAAAGCGCCCGCCAAGAAAAAGGCCGCTGCCAAGAAGAAGGCAGTAGCCAAAAAAGCACCGGCTAAGAAGAAGGCGCCGGCCAAGAAAAAGGCCGCGGCCAAGAAGAAGGCAGTAGTGAAGAAGGCACCCGCCAAGAAGAAGGCGCCGGCTAAGAAAAAAGCGGCGGCCAAGAAGAAGGCAGTGGCCAAGAAAGCACCCGCAAAGAAGAAAGCCGCAGCTAAAAAAGCAAAGGCCAAAGCCAAGCGTTGATGCTGAGTTGGCCCCTGCGGGTCTAAGCACTTAAAAAAAGCCGACGCATTGCCGTCGGCTTTTTTATGGACCGTCGGCTTTTTTATGGAGTGTCAGCCATGCCTGAATCTTCGATGATCCTGCACCACTATGACGCCTCCCCATATGCCGAAAAAATTCGGCTGATGTTTGGTGTGGCAGGTGCAGATTGGCAGTCTGTCTTGTCACCACCGCAACCGCCACGTCCAAATGTGGACCCACTTACCGGCGGTTATCGCCGCATTCCCGTCGCGCAATCGGGGGCGGATATTTTCTGTGACACGTCTTTGATCGCGGCTGAGGTGGCAGCGATGCACAACCAGCAAGCGTTGCGACCTCAGTTCACCGACGAAGCCGCCAAGACGCTCGCTACCAAGGCGGAGGGCGATATGTTCTTCGCTGCTATTACGAGTGTACCCCCAGCCAAACTGCTGGGAACGTTACTGTCGAATTTCGGCGTATTTGGCACGCTGCGGTTTATGAAAGACCGCTCAGGCATGATGCGCAGCGCAACGATCAAGCCGTTGCAAGGAAAAGCAGCCGCTACCGCTTTCGCGGCGTTTCAGGCAGAGCTCAACGCCCATTTGGCGCAGCAGCCTTTTATCGACGGCCACAACGTCAGCTATGCGGATCTCTGCGTGTTTCACCCTTTGTGGCTGCAGTGCAGGGTGGGTAGGCGCCCGTTACCCCCGCAACATACGCACCTTGAACAGTGGTTTGCGCGTGTTGAATCGTTTGGCCATGGTCGTCGCCACGATATCACCGCCGAAGCAGCATTTGCCGCTGCGCGTGCTGCGGATCCGAGAGCGCTGCCTGAAACGGTGGAGCAAGATCAAAGGTTGGGTACGCGAGTTTCAGTCGCCCCGGCGGATTATGGCCGCAATCCTGTTACGGGTGAGCTGGTAGCGCTGACTGACGAGCGCGTTATCGTCGCGCGGCACACAGAAGCCTTTGGCACCTTGCATGTGCACTTCCCTAGGGACAACTATGAGGTTTATTCCGCGTGAAACGCACCGCCCTGATTACCGGCGCATCGGCGGGTTTGGGGGCCGAGTTTGCGCGGCAACTTTCTGCGCAGGGATATGACCTGGTGCTTGTGGCGCGCCGCACCGACAAGCTCGCGCAGGTCGCTGCCGATTGCGGGACCCACTGCACGCTCATTGCGGCAGACCTGAGCAGGCCCGAGGCCCCCCGGATGATCGAACAGCAATGCCAGGATGAAGGTATCAGCATCGATTTCCTGGTGAACAACGCGGGAATTGCGGGTCCGGATTTGTTGTCCGACCGAGACTGGGATGCGCAGCTGGATTTCTATCGCTTGATGATGACGTCGGTCGCTGAGCTGTGTCACCGATTTATCCCTGGCATGTGTGATCGCGGTTATGGACGTGTGATCAACGTGGCGTCTGTCGCTGGCCGTATCGCGCGCAGCGGTGGTTGTAATTACGGGCCCTCCAAGACCTATCTGATTGCGCTGTCGGAAGAGCTCAACCTCACCGTTAGAAACCGTGGTGTCCATGTCACTGCGCTGTGCCCGGGTTTCACGCATACCGATTTTCACGAGACCGCCGGGATGCAGGCGCAAAAAGACGCGATGCCCAAGTGGCTGTGGTACGACGCGTCGACAGTGGTTGCTGACGGTATCGCTGCGGTAGAGCGAGGCCGCCCGGTTGCGATTTCGGGTCGACTCTACCGTTGGCTAGATCCGTTACTGCAGAGCGTATTCACCCGGCGCTGGTTCATGACCTAGGCAGGGGCGTCATCGCTGCGCGTCCGGACTGAGCCCGCCATTCGCTGGGCGATAAACCCGTTTGCCGTTTGAAGGATCGACGAAAATTGGCCGGATCGTCGTAGCCCAGCTGCAAAGCTACTGCGTCGACACTGGTGCCCTCGGCGAGTAAGCGGCGTGCCCAATCGTGGGTGGCCTCCAGTCTGAGGGTCCTGAAGGTGGTGGCCTCATTGCTCAATCGTCGATTAAGCGTGCGCGGTGATAGGTGCAGCGAGTCTGCAGTTTGTTGGATATCGGGCAGCGGCGGTGTTTGCGCGGCCAGAAACGTGCGCAGGTGGGCGGTGAACGGGGCTTCTTGGGTGCCGGTAGCCTGGGCCAGCTGCTCGGCGAGATGCCTTCGCGACATCGTCCAGAGGTCTGGGTCAGCGAAGGGCGAGGGACTATCCAGCAGCTCTGTGGGTAGGTGAAGCGCGTCTTCTTTGGCGGCGAACCGCACGGGGCCGTGCAGGTGCTCAGTATATTGCTCGGCATGTTTCGGTGCGGGGTAGGACACGCTGAACTGGACGCCTGGCAATGCACGGCCGAGCATGTTCTCGATGTAATTCTGTAGCAGCATCAGGACCGCTTCGGTGTGGATGTCGCGGCAGTCTTCGATCATGGGGTCAAAACCGAGCGTAATGCGCGCGTGATCATGTCCCGCTCGAAGCGTGAGTTTGGCGTATTCCGCTTGCAGTACCGAAAAACTCGCCATCGACTGTAAGCCATCGCGCAGTGTTGGCGCCGACGTCATGGCCAGCCCCATCATATTGACCGCAGGTGTCCGGTGCAGGCTGGCGATCAAGAAGCCCACCGATTTGGGCTTTAGCAACTCCCGCGCATTGCGCAGGAACTGCAAAAAACCGGCATTGTGCATCGCTGGCGCAGACCACAGTTGTTGGGCATTCAGACCGGTGCCCTGCAGGATGTCAGCCTCGGCGTAGCCCCGGGTGATCAATTCACGGTAGAGCAGTCTTGCGAATACTGATGAAATCATCAATCAGGGGCTTTTTGGCGGAAAATGACATATTAATGTCGCAGTGATGCTCCAGACAAGCCGCTGTTGACGGTAGCATCAAGCGCTCAATACATCTCTTCCGATACCCATTAAGGAGCCGTTGACTGATGCCTGTTGTAACTTTTATTGAATTTGATGGAACCGAACATCAGGTAGATGCCGATCCAGGTATGTCGATCATGGAGACGGCCATGAAGTATGACGTGCCGGGGATTGATGCGGACTGTGGTGGTGCCGCCGTTTGCGGGACGTGCCACTGCTTCGTAGAAATGAGCGGCGAGCTGCCGGCCATCGAGCCTCAAGAAGAGGCGATGCTTGGCTTGCGCCCAGACCGTGCAGAGAACTCCCGTCTCGGATGCCAGGTGCGGGTGACCGGCGACATGCCCGACTTCACCGTCAGGCTTCCCGAATTCCAAATGTGAACCACGCTTTATTGGCAAAACCGTCAGGTTCAATCCAGGAGGACAGTGAATGAATCAAGCAATAACAAATACGCTGCCCGATTTTGCGTCGATGCCCCTTGAGCAGTTCGACCTATCGGACCCCACCATGTTTGAGCAGGACTTTTGGCAGCCAGTATTTAAGCGCCTGCGAGATGACTCCCCGATTCACTATCAGGAGGACAGTTACGCCGGTCCTTTTTGGTCGGTGACGCGCTATGAGGATATTGTCGCGGTTGAGATGGACACCGAGACCTTCTCATCTGATCCCTCGATCGCGATTCTGGACCCCGAGCCCGATATGGTGCTGCGCATGTTTATCGCGATGGATCCTCCAGAGCACGATGACCAGCGTCGTGCTGTGCAGGGCGTTGTGGCGCCACGAAACCTGAAGGAGTTTGAGGGCCTCATTCGTGAGAGGACTATCGAGGTGCTCGATAGCTTGCCTGAGAACGAGACCTTCAACTGGGTGGAGACGGTATCGCGGGATCTCACCACCAAGATGCTCGCCACGCTGTTTGATTTTCCCTACGAGGAGCGCCAGCGTTTGACCGAGTGGTCAGATGCGTTTACTTCCGATGAGCGTATCACCGGTGGAGAGGGACTGACGTTACAAGAGCGTCGTGAAATCGTGCTTGAGTGTCTGCAGTACTTCACCGAGCTGTGGCATCAGAAGAAGGACGACGGTAAAGAGGCCTTCGATCTGATCCGCATGCTACAGAACGACCCCAAGACCGCGAATATGGTCGATGACCCGCTCACCTACATGGGCAATATCATGTTGCTCATCGTTGGCGGTAACGATACGACGCGTAATTCAATGTCGGGCGGTTTGTGGTTCCTTAATCAGAACCCCGATGAATTTACCAAGCTGCGTGAAAACCCGGATCTGATTCCCAACATGGTGTCGGAAATGATCCGCTATCAGACACCGCTGCCTCATATGCGACGCACGGTGACCAAGGATGTGGAGTTCCGTGGCCAGCAGATGAAAAAGGGCGACAAGGTTATCCTTTGGTACATCTCGGCAAATCGAGATGACACCGCGCTGGATAATCCGGACCAGTTTGTTATCGACCGCAAAGACGCAAGAAAGCACCTGTCCTTCGGTTGCGGTATCCATCGCTGTATGGGTAACCGGCTCGGCGAGATGCAGCTGCGTATTCTTTGGGAGGAACTGCTCAAGCGCTTCAAGTCTATTGAAGTCGTGGGCGAGCCGGTTCGTACCAAGAATCTATTCGTTCGTGGTTACGTCGATCTGCCAGTACGCGTTCAGCGGTACTGATTCAGTTTGGACTACAAAAAAGCCCGCCTTATGGCGGGCTTTTTTGTGGGTGCTCATATGCCGCGTCAGGGAGTGATGAACGCCGCGAGGTCGGCTTTAAATTTCTCCATCGATGCAGGGTGCAGATACATCATGTGGCCTGCTTCGTAATAGCGTGCCACCAGATTTCCTTGCAGCGATTCGGGGAGCTCCATCTGATCCATGAAGTAGTTCGTCGCGCCATAGGGCGTGGCGAGGTCGTAATAGCCCTGTTGGACCAGTACACGCATGTGGGGGTTTTGAATCATCGCGTAATTCAAATCCACGCCAGTGTTGGGCACAGGCGCATCCCCGTTGGAGCCAGGCGTTTGATGCTTTTGTTCCCAGCTACGCCACAGTCCAGCCGAGGTCACGTAACGCATGTCGGTTTTTACACCGATGACTTCGCGGTAGTAATCGTTGAAGGTCGCAACAAATGCCGGACCGACAGCTGGGAAGAACGGGTCGTAGGAGAAGGAATCCTTAATGTGATCAATGCCCTCACCGACGAAGCGAGCGTCGATGCGGCCCACGGTTTTACGCTGTTCGCGCAAAAGCTCTTTGGCGAACTCACTCTCATCGATTCGCAGGTTGGCGCGGTCCCAGAAATCGGCGGAAATACCGGTGAACTTCTGCATGCCCGCCAACACGCTGGCTCGCGCCTCAGCTGTCGCGCGGTTTCCCAGCATCAACAGCGGCGCGTATTCCTCATCGACAAAGGCTTCTGCTGCGCGCAAGAACGTCTGCAGATCATCAGGGCGATACTCTGATACACCGTGATACCAGGCGGTCGCCGCGTAAGTCGTGAAGTAGTTGATGTAGGGCTGATCCATTCTAAGACCTGCGTTCCCTCCCACGAAATCCATATAGGGTGAAACGAGGATGACGCCGTTGAGCGCGATGCTGTGCCGCGACAATAGATCGAGTGATACGCCACCGCTGCGGATGCCGCCATAGCTCTCACCGAGCAGGAATTTGGGTGACTCCCAGCGACCATACTCTGTGACCCAGCGCGCTATGAAATCGGATACCGAACGGATGTCGTCATCGACGCCCCAAAAGTCATCACCTTTGGCATCGCCCACCGGTCGCGAAAACCCGGTGCCCACGGGGTCGATCATGACGAGATCTGCCTTGTCTAAAATGGAGTATTCGTTGTTGACGCGCTTGAACGGGCCCTTGGTATTGAACTGTGTGTCCGTCACTGCAGTGCGTTGCGGGCCGAGAATTCCCATATGCAGCCACATAGACGCGGAGCCCGGGCCGCCGTTGTAGGCGAACAACACCGGGCGGTCACGACGATCTGCGCCCTTTTGGGTGTAGGCGGTGTAGCCAAACAGGGCGATCGGTTTACCCTCGTCATCTTTCATCAGTAGCTGACCCGCGACCACGTCGTAGTCAATACGTTTGCCATCGATTTTGACGCTGCCGGTGGTGGTGACGTGAATGGGCTCGGGGATGACTTTGTCCGGGGCTTCGCCTACATGTTCTTCGGCGAAAGCGGTAATGCTCATGGTGCTCGCCACCAGCCAGGCTATGATCCAGCGCATTAATGACACTCCTCGTTAATTTGTGATGGAAGGGTGGGGTGGTACTCGTGTGAGTGGTGAAACAGTCTATGGGTAGAACAGCAGACGGTCTATGAGTCCTTCAGCCCCAACGGCCTGCTGCTCGTAGCAGACCGATGGCGTGCGCCAATTCATCACCTTGAAGCGGCTTTGCAAGCAGCTGATCGGCGCCGGCCGCCACCAACTCATCAATATTGAGCTTCCCGGCGGTGGCGGTCACGACGACGATGGGAATGACGGCGTCGTAATTCCTCAAGGCCATAATTAACTCAGTGCCGCTGAGGTCGGGAAGATTGAGGTCAGCAACAATCGCATCAAACTCACCGGATTCGAGTAGCGCGAGCGCCTCCTTCGCGTCCGCCGCTTGCGTCACTTGGGCACCATGACGCTCAAGATTGCGAGCTGTCAGCAGGCGCGTGAGCTCCTCATCTTCAATAAGGAGCAGTCGTGCGTTGCCATAGCTGATCGAATCGCTATGCGCGTGGCTGCTCAGATCCAACGAAAGATCGTGTAAAGCCACCGGGAGCTGCAGCTCAATCTCACGCCATTGCCCAAACTGAGGCCGGATCTCGAGTTCGCCGCCCAGTTTGTCGACCCGTTGTCTGATGTGACTCAATGCCAACGCAGGCTTTTTCTCGGTCGACATTCGCCCCTTAATCGCCCGTGCTTCGCCAGCATGGGAGGCGATCAGCCGAAACGTTGCCATTGGTGTAGCGGTGTCGGTGTTTTCGATGTTTACACTGAGTTGTAAAGCTTCGACATTGGGTTGAAGTACCGCCTCGCGACAGAAAAACGCCAGTATCGCCGTGGCATCTCTGGCGGGCATGCTGACAAGGCGTGCCTCCGCCTCTGTGAAAGTGTGCGTGATCTCAATATGTCGATGTTCTGCGATACGCGCGACCAGGCTCGTAGCTGCCATCAGAACGTGAGTTATCGCGCTGCGCTCGGATACCGGCGCTTTTGCCTCCGCACTCTCTGAGCTGAGCAGTAGCCGTCTAATTTCAGTGAGGTGACTGCGCAGTACCCATAGCATGGCCGCTTCTGGTGATTGAATGCCCACGTTGATGGCGGTCTGTTCCGTCGCTGCAATCGGCAGATCCAACTCTCGCGCAAATGCCTCTGTTAGCGCGATCCGGATCCGGTCAAGTTGCCTAACCTCGCTGTTCGCCTGGGTCATCAGGAAGCAGACGGCATGGGTGATGATGCCGATGACGGCGGATCCTGCGAGCCCAATCATGCTCGGTACCAAAAGGCCAGACGAGGATGGGTATAACCAGCCAATAAGAATGTTGAGTAGTAATGTGCCGCTAATGACGAGGGACACCGATGTGACAAATCCCAACGCCAACGTGGTGACACAAGTGGCCGTTGCGGACCAGATGACAATCCAAACCACCGCGAAATCAGGGTCTGCACCACTGGCCACAATGGCTGCGATAAATAAATAAACCACCGTTGCTTGAAAAAGGATAGGCACTGAAGCGGGCCAGCTTCTGGGGATAAATCGCCACCCACCTAAAAGTGCCGCTACGCCTAAAATAGATTCAAACACCGGTAGTGGCGGGGCTCCATAGAGCTCAGCGATCCACAGGCCCAGAGCGAGTAGCGCCCATGAAGCAGCGGATCCCAGTAGCAACAACTCGCCAATGAGTCGCAGTAAGCTGGGATCTGTCGGGACATCGAAAAGCGAGCGTAGGAAGCTCTCGCGCTGGTTCTCAAATCGCTCCATGCTTCCAGATCGATCCCCGTTCGTTGCGCTTCCACATTTACGGAAGCTTGCGTGGCCTTTATTTTATCCCCCCCAAGCCCAGAGGGGCATTGCTTTTAGTTTGGCGCCCTCGGCAGGACTCGAACCTGCAGTACGCCCTTAGGAGGGGCGGGGTTTATCCTGTTAACCGACGAGGGCGCGAGCGCGCATTATGCCAAAACGTAGAGCACAGCGGGGCAGTTCCCAACGCAGATCATCTCGCGGTCCGGTCAAACGTGCCGATCCGGCACCATTTGTCGCCGAGGTTCGTGATCTTGCCAGCGATGGACGGGCGGTTGTAATCGCGCCGAGCGGCCGGGTGACGTTCGTACCCGGTGCCTGGCCCGGTGAACAGATCAAAGTTGTTACACGAGATGAGCGCGGGCGCGTCGCCGAGGGCGAGTTACTGGAGGTCGTAGAACCGCATCCCCAGCGGCGATTGTCACCTTGCAACCATCATGGATATACGGCGTCCGCCTGCGGTGGATGCCCTTGGCAGTTCATGGATTACCCGAGTCAAATTCGGGCAAAAAGACAGCGCGTGGAGCAGGCGTTGATCGCATTGCTTGGCGCAGAGCGCGCCGTTCCGGCGGTAGCGGTGTTGGCAGCGCCTAATGAATGGCACTACCGCAACCGGGCGCAATTCAAGTCAGACGGCGAACGTCTTGGCTACCTTGCCGCCCGTTCGCGCTCCATCGTCGACATTACCGAATGTCCGGTACTGACCGCGAGCAATCAGTCCCAGCTTGCTAGCTTGCGCAACAAGTTGCCAAACCCTGAATGGCGGCCGACACGCTCCCGAGAATGGACGACTCTCGATATCGATGACCAGCGCCCTGACGCGATCATCAATCAGCGACAGCCCTTTCGTCAGGGGAACACCGAGCAAAATACGGTGATGAAAGACTGGCTGCGATCGCAGCTCAATACCGACACTCGCCCCGTGAAAGTACTTGAACTGTTCGCGGGCTCGGGCAACTTTACACAGGTGCTGGTGGATCGTGAGCGGACGGTGGTTGCCGCCGAGGTCGCTGAAACGGCGTTAGAGGCGATGTCCGAAGCGAGTCTGCCCAATGCCGTGGTTGAGTGCTGTGACTTATTTGATGAAGCTGCGGCAGAGGCATTGGCGATACGTCATGCTGATGCGCAGTGGTTAGTGCTCGACCCCCCGCGCGATGGTTTTACCACCCGCGAGTCAGTGATGCCGCGGTTGTCTGCGCTTGAGCGCGTGCTCTACATTTCCTGTGATTTGGCCACCTGGCAACGGGATGCCCGATATTTTCTCGATCAGGGTTTCTCAGTTGATGAGGTCAGTCTGATCGATCTGTTCCCGCAGACGCCGCACGTGGAGATATTGAGCGCCTTCTCGCGCTTGTGAGGCTGCTGTTTATCAAGCGCTCGTAAGTTTGGCGGCCAGTGCTTCGGCCGTGCCCTGCATGCACACTTGCGGCAGGCGGTGTTGTAGCTGGTAGTCATACATGGGGTCGTAGTAGTCGGCCAGTAACGTCGCGATCCATTCCCGATGCAGCGTTGGATCATCATGCTCCCGATGCCGCTCAATCGCCCGCTCCAGTGTCGCTGACAGCGCTTGATAACGCACGCCACCGAGCCGTCGCGAGATGTTCTTTAACGCTGTACGCAGACCGTCCGCAAAAGCAGCGAAGGCTTGTTCGCTGCTTTCGCTGAAGCGGCGTTGCTCTTCTAGATTGGCGAGGATGTAGTTATGGAAACTGTGCGTGACGCGCTGGTCAAACGCCGAATCCAGCAGTGCCAACGGTGCCGCTTTCATGGCTTTGTGCAGCGATTCCGGCAGGGCGCAGCGACCTATCAATCTGCCTTCATCCTCAAGAATAATTCGATGGTGACCCTCTGATTCAAGTTTCAGCAATGCGATCGAAACCGCTATCTCAAAACTAATTTGACTGGGTTGCCCACCCGGACGTCGACCAAAAGCACTGCCGCGATGGTTGGCGATACCTTCCAGATCGATGCTCCCGGGAAGAGGAGCGCCGGCATGACCACAATTGATCAGTTCGGTTTTGGCACAGCCGGTACGGCCCCCGATGACCAGCAAATCGCTGCGGTTCACTATCGCGTCCAGTGACTGCATTAGCCATGTCCGCATCGCTTTATAGCCACCATGCACTCGCGGGATCTCGACGCCTGCCTCTTGTAACCAGCGCTGGCTGATTTCGGAGCGGAGCCCACCACGGAAGCAAAAAAGCACGGCGTTAGGGTGCTGGTCGATAAACGCCCGCCATGCCTCGACGCGGGAGGCCTTCACATCCCCACTGACCAGCTGCTGACCTAGCTGGATGGCCGCCTCCTGACCGTGCTGCT
>JAZBOZ010000178.1:0-3632 GCA_036351405.1 Halieaceae bacterium | reverse complement strand
CTCATAGGCGATTGAAAGCTGCATCTGTGCAATGCGGCTGCCAAGGCATTTGTGGACACCGTGACCGAAAGCAATGTGCTTGTCGACATTGGGGCGGTCCAGATCAAAAACATCAGGGTTGGGGAAAACCTCAGGGTCTCGATTGCCAGCGCCGTACCACATGATGAGTTTTTCATCTTTGGCAATCTTCTGACCGTTAATCTCGGTATCTTCAGTGGCAGTACGGCGCATGTGCATGACGGGCGACACCATGCGTAATGCCTCTTGCGACATGCGGGGGATCAGCGAGGGGTCGTCGAGAATACGTTTCCGCTGCTCGGGGAACTCGGTCATCAGGCGCATGGTGCCGGACAAGGAATTTCGCGTGGTGTCATTACCCGCGAAAATAATCAGCAGCCAGGAGCCATCGAGAAAGTCCTGGGAAAGTGGCTCACCGTCGAGCTCTGCGTGTGCAATCGTAGTTAACAGGTCCTCTCGCGGGTTCTTGCGCCGATCGGCCATCACAGCCGCGCCGTAGGCAAACATCTCTCGCAACACCGCGTTAAAGCGCAGCGGCAGCGTCGGCTCCGCGAGAAACGCTCTGAACGGATTCGTCAGATACTGCGACGCGGCCTCGAGGTAATGCATCCATTTAACGACCTTGGGACGGTCGGCCTCATCAATGCCCAGCATCTCGCACAAGGTAAACAGCGGCAGCTCGGTCGAAAACAACTTGGCGAAATCCACAACCGGCCCTTGCGTTTCCATGTTGTCGAGTAACTGGTCGACCTTTTCCCGGACCCGTGCCTTCAACGTCTCCACATAGGCGGGGAAGAAAAAAGAGGATTGCTGTGTGCGTAAGCTCGTATGGAGCGGTGCATCGAGGTTAATCAGACTGTTAACGGATGCATCGATCAGCTGCCGTGGCTTCCACTCTTCTCTAGGGCCTAGTGCCAACAACATGCTGCCGCGCTGCGAGGAAAAGACATCGGGCGCCAGCTCAACCTGCTTGATGTCGTCGTAGCGGGTTACCGACCAAAATCCATTGAGTTGTTGTTGCTTGCGTGACGGCTCAGACCACATGACCGGCGCCCGCTCGCGCATCTGCTTGAAGTGATCGAAGGGCTGCCCCTTCGTCCACGACGACGGATCAGCGAGCATAAAACCGTCGAGCGATGGGTAGCGCTGCGGATACGTTGGCAGACGCTGGCCGCTGTCGACGAGTACCGATTCGCTGATTGACTGCATGACACACCATCCTTTAACACGCCTATCGCGGTTATAGCGCCGGGTGAATCGAGTTCGCAAGCGAAGGACGTCGCCCAAGTGTCAAGTGTGTAGATGGACGATATGGTGGAGCCAGGCGGGATCGAACCGCCGACCTCAACACTGCCAGTGTTGCGCTCTCCCAGCTGAGCTATGGCCCCACAGTGGTTGGCAGGGGGTGCCAACGAGCGCGCGATATTAGGAACACAGCGGCTTGCTGTCAAGCGATTGCCTCGGCCGGGTGAACACTTTCGATGTATCCCACACAGCCTCAATAGTTGAGTCCTTCATCACTTTGGTCTAGCTTCTTTTTAAACAACAAGGAGTCATGGTCATGGCGAGTCAAGGATCGGGTGGCAACGTAATTGCCGCAATTTGCTCGATTTTCATCCCCGGATTGGGTCAATTAGTGCAAGGCAGGCTTTTAATGGCGCTGTTCTTCTTTCTTGGCACGTCCATTTGTTACGCGCTCGCCGCTACCGTTATCCTCATCTTTATGTGGATTCCTGGTGCCCTGCTGCATTTGTGGGCGATTCTTGACGCCGCTCGATTTCGCTCACTTGACTGAGGATTCCCTATGAAACTGCGCATGCTGTTACCTGCGGTATTGCTGGGCGCTGTCGTCACCACTGGCTGCGAATCCACCTACTACTCCGCCATGGAGAAAGTCGGGTTCGAGAAACGTGACATTCTCGTCGATCGCGTGGAATCTGCGCGTGATGCGCAAGAAGAGGCGCAGGAGCAGTTCTCATCAGCACTCGAACAATTCAGCACCCTTGTGAATTTCGATGGCGGTGATCTGCAGGATATGTACGAGAATCTCAGCGATGAATACGAGGTCGCTGCAGAATCCGCCGAGGCAGTCAGCGATCGAATCGATGCGATCGATGACGTCAGCGCAGACCTTTTTGAAGAATGGCGCGAAGAGCTCACCGAATACAGCAACGAAAAACTGCGTCGTGATAGCGAACGCAAGCTGCGTGACACCGAGCGACGGGCAGAGAAACTGATTACCTCGATGCGCAGAGCAGAGAAGCGCATGGCACCCGTGCTCGCAGCGTTACGCGACAACGTCCTGTATTTGAAGCACAACCTCAACGCCAGCGCGATCGGCGCGTTGCAAGGTGAGCTGGGAAGTATCCAGTCTGATGTTAACCAGCTGCTCAAAGAAATGAACGCAGCGATCAGCGAATCCAACGAATTCATCGCCAGCCTCAATAACGGTTGAGGCTCGACTGATGCGCCTTGATAAAGCCCTGCTGCTGTTCTCCGGCGCGATATTCGCCGCTTACGGCGTGGTCTGCTGGTACAACCCTGAGCTCCCGGCGGAGTACGCGGGTCTTTTTATCGCCACTCACGACGGCTACGCGGAAATGGCCGCCATGTATGGCGGACTGCAGACGGGCTTTGGCGTTTTACTGATATTGGCGGGCTTGGTATCGCGCTACCGACGAGCAGGTCTTTGGGTCATTCAACTGGGTATCGGCAGTCTCGCCATTGCCCGGGGTAGCGTCGCTTTCAGTGATCTGGATTCCGGCTTCAACCTCAGCGCCGGCAAACTGCAGCTCGCCATGAGCTCAGGCTTTACGCTCTACACGTGGGGTGCACTGGCCTTTGAGGCCACCATCGTACTCATTGCCACATGGTGTCTGATCAAAGGCGCGCGCAACCCATAAAGTGGTACGCGCCCTGATGGCAATACGCCTCCAAAAATGTCTAACCTAGCGACGCGTATTCTTTCTCGAGCCGTTTCGCGGCCTTTTTAGACACGCCACCCAGCACGTCTATAGCGCGTCGCAGTCTTGCGCGCGTCATATCGGCGCCCAGGATCGCCATCGAATCGGGCATTGAATAAGCGCTGTTACTGCCCGCCACCGCGATAAATAGCGGTGCGAATAATGCCTTGGGCTTTAATTCCAATGCCGTCGCCAGTGTTTTGAGCTCATTGAAGATCGCATCACGCTGCCAGTCGTTGAGGGCTTCCAGGCGCCATAATACGAACTGCAGACGCCGCACTGTTTCTTCAATCGACTCTGGCAACGCCGAGAATTGCTCTGCCGTAATCGGCAAATCGCCCGAGACGAGATAAGCCGACATCGGCACAAAATCGGACAACACCTCCATCCGTGATTGGGCATGCGGCAGGACTTTGTCCATCATGTCCTTGTTGAGCGCCCATTCGATCAATCGAGCCGCCAATTGCTCAGTGCTGAGCGATTCGCGCAGCCAGACGCCATTGAGCCAGCGCAGCTTTTCTACATCGAAGATCGGCCCACCGAGAGACACCCGCTTGATATCAAACGCAGCTTGCATCTCTTGCAGCGAAAACTTCTCGCGCTCATCGGGCATCGACCATCCCATACGACCCAGGTAGTTCACCAGCGCTT
>JAZBOZ010000177.1:0-13385 GCA_036351405.1 Halieaceae bacterium | reverse complement strand
GGGGTAAATAGCCAGCCTGCCCAGCGGCCCTCCAATATTGGAGCCAGGAATCTCCACGCCTGCCTGAATGTCCTGGGGCGAGGCGTTGCCAATGATCTTGTCGATCATCTGAATCGCTATGCGTGCCTCCCGGCTGACTGTCTTATCCCGACGGTCCTTAATGTGGTCAAGCTCCTCCAGCACCGTCATCGGAATCACGACGCGGTGCTCGGCAAATGCCGTGATTGCGGAAGGGTCATGCAGCAATACATTGGTATCCAATACATAAACCTTGGTGCCGGCAGGATCCTGGGGGGAGCCAACAGCAGCCTGAGCCACGGTCTGAGTCATAGACAATCTCGCAAATGCAAATAATGGGGAAAACAGGCAGTGGAGGAATCGGCGTATAACAGCGGCTTACCCGCCAAAGTGGAGGTAAATGAGGGCCTTGCGAGCAAGAACTGTATCAGCGGCTTCAAAAAGCCGGCGCAAGTGTGCAACAGCGGACCACCTGATGAATCAACGCCTAATGGCCACAGTTAATCCCCGGGCTCGTAGGCTGTCAACGCGTGACGAAAAAAACTTCGAAACCCTAGCAGGTGGCCTGACAGATAACCGAAATTTGGTTACGATTCCGGGTTCCGAAAGGCGTACCAAACTAGGGACGCCACCCCCTCTTACGATCACCCGGCACTTGTCAGGAGTCCCTGTCAGCCCATGCTGAACAACGATGCAATGGCCCAACTTCAGGGCCTCAAAAACCAGATTGAGGCTGAGAAGGAGCACGCCGAGGCCACCGTCAAAGGCACCCAGAACCGCTATGGTTTTGCGGTGGTGGATGACGGGCGTGAAGTATTTCTCCCGCCTGATGAAATGCTCAAAGTATTGCCTGGCGATCGCATCAATATATGCATTCGCCCCGCCGCACCTGCCAAGGGCAAAAAAGCCAAGGGGGATCGCACGATTGCTGAGGTGGAATCGCTGATCGAATGCACGCTCGGCCGTTTCGTGGGTCGCATTGTCGCCAAAGGCAAGGCTATTTTTGTCGCGCCTGACCTGCCGCAACTGCATCGCTGGCTGTTCATCCCCCCCCATGCGCGCAACGGCGCGAGGCCCGGCGACTACGTCGAGTGTGCCCTGCTACGCCACCCAATCCGTGACGGCAAGCCATCAGCCAAGGTACTGACACGTTTGGGCGATGAGCACACGCCGGGTATCGAGAACCGCTACTGCGCTACCCGCGCCGGCATCACCTGGGAGTGGCCGGAAAAAACCGCCAATCAGATCATCAGCCACGCGCGAACCAAGTCGCCGACCAGCGAAGCGGAGCGCGCGGATCTGACCCACCTTGATTTCGTATCCATCGACGCTGCCCGAACGCAGGACATCGACGACGCACTTTACGCAGAAGTCACCAATGAAGGGTGGTCCCTGTATGTCGCGGTTGCGGACCCGACGGCATATCTTGCAGATGCACCCGGGATACTCGAGGAAATCACTGAACGCGGCACCTCGGTCTACTTCCACGGTGACATGGTTCCCATGTTGCCTGAGGCCATTAGCCGAGAGTTCTGTGCGCTGGTGGAAGACGAGACGCGCCCGGCACTCGTGTGCAAGCTCAGCGTGAGTGACGACGGCAAAGTCAGTGATTACGAATTCATGCAGGCACAGGTGCGCTCGCGCGCCAAACTCTCCTACGCCGCTGTTGATCGCTACGTCACCGGACATAACGACGAGCTGATCGCGCATTCGAGCCCGCTAGAGGCACTCGTACAGGCCTACCGCGCGCTGCGTTCACGTCGAGAGCGTGAAGAGTTGGTGATGGAGGAACGCCGTGAATATCGCTGGCACCTGAACGAGCAGCGTCAGATCGACCACATCGACAGCGCCGAGAAGCTGGCATCACAACGGCTGGTTGAAGAGTGCATGATTGCCGCCAACCGGTGCGCTGCCCATTTTCTGGCCATGGCAGACAGTGAAGGGCCTTACGTTATCCACCCGGGTTTCCGTAAAGATCGACTCGGCGAGGCCAAAGAATTCCTGACCCGGCACCGTCCCGCGCTCGCCGACGTCCCGCTGGAAACACTCGATGGCTATCGCCAAGTGCTGTCGACGCTTGCACAACCCGATAACGAGTTACCGCTACGCTCAATGGTCAACCGTTTGTTGACCCGAGCGGAGCTGAGCCGCGTGCCATCTGAGCATATGGGCATGGCCTTGCAGGCTTACACCAACTTCACCTCGCCGCTGCGCAAAGCGGTGGACTTCCTCGTCCATCTGCAAGTCAAAGCGGTGCTCTCCGGTCAGGGCAACATGACCGTCGACACACAGTGGCTGAGCACGATCAGCAAATCCCTGGGGCGCTGCCGTGAGGCCACGCTTAGCGCTGAGCGATGGCTGGGCGCCAACTACTTGCAGCAACTGGCCGCCGGTGACACACGTCGCTTCACGGGGCAGGTGAGCCACATCACGAGCTCCGGATTTACCGTCAAACTGGACGACAACGGACTCGAAGGACTGGTTGACCTGAGAAAAGATGCTGAAAAATTCAGCTTCGACAAGTGGACGGCGAGTCTGACGAGCACGACTCGACGCTTCCAGCTGGGTCAAGCTGTGGAAGTCGAATTCAAGGGCGCCGGCCCGGAAGATGGCTTCATTGCCCACTTTGAGCCCGTCGAAGGGTGTGGACTGAAAGCCCAGAAGCCGGCCCAGGACGACGACGCGGCCAGCGAGTAATCCGGGCCGCCTCTAGCGCGAGATCGTCACCGACACCGATGCCGCAGTAATATCTGCCGCGTTTTACATTCAGGAGAATTTTTTCATGTCCAACTGGTTGCCCATCCGCGAGTTGCTGGCAGACAGCGCACTGATCGGACAAACCGTCACCATCAAGGGCTGGTTGCGCAGCAAGCGTGACTCCAAGGCAGGTATCTCTTTTCTCGCCGTGCACGATGGCACCTGCTTTGACCCCATCCAGGTGGTGGTACCCAACGAACTCGATAACTACGAGTCCGAAGTATTGGGCCTCTCCACCGGCTGTGCCGTCGAAGTGACCGGCGAACTGGTGGCTTCGCAAGGCAAAGGACAGGCTGTTGAAATTCAGGCCACCGGTGTGGTGGTTGTGGGCGGTGTCGACGATCCCGAGGCTTACCCGATCGCCAAGAAGCGGCACACTTTCGAGTACCTCCGCACGCAGGCCCACCTGCGCACCCGCACCAATACCTTCGGGGCGATTACCCGGGTACGCCACGTGCTGGCGCGCGCTATTCACGAGTTTTTTCATCGTGAGGGCTTCTATTGGGTCAACACACCGATCATCACCGCGAGCGACTGCGAGGGTGCCGGTGAGCTGTTCCGGGTCAGCACGCTGGATCTGGCCAACCTGCCACGTAAACCCGACGGCAGCGTCGATACCAGCCAGGACTTCTTTGGCAGCGATGCCTACCTGACCGTATCGGGGCAGCTCGCGGTCGAGTCGCATTGTTTGTCCATGGGCAAGGTGTACACCTTCGGACCCACCTTCCGCGCCGAGAACTCGCACACCTCTCGCCATCTGGCCGAATTCTGGATGGTAGAACCGGAAATTGCCTTCGCCGACCTCAACGATAATGCCAATCTTGCAGAGCAATTGCTAAAAGCGGCCATCAGCGCTGTATTGGAATCCTGCGCCGATGACATGGCGTTTTTCCAGCAGCGCATCGACAACACTGTACTCGAGCGGCTACAAGGCATCGTCGACAGCAACTTCGAGCGCCTCACCTACAGCGAAGCCATCAGCATCCTCGAGAAATCGGGAGAAAAATTCGAATACCCCGTGAGCTGGGGTATCGACATGGCCTCGGAGCACGAGCGCTTCCTCGCCGAGAAACATATTGGCCGTCCCGTGGTCGTCACCGACTACCCCGCTGATATCAAGGCGTTCTATATGCGCATGAACGACGACGGCAAGACTGTGGCCGCCATGGACGTCCTCGCGCCGGGGATTGGCGAAATCATCGGTGGCAGCCAGCGTGAAGAACGGCTCGATGTCCTCGACGCCCGGATGGACCCCGCACTGCGTGATGAGCTGTGGTGGTATCGCGACCTCCGCCGCTACGGCACCGTCCCCCACGCGGGCTTCGGCCTGGGCTTTGAGCGACTGCTGGCCTACGTCACCGGCATGGAAAACGTCCGCGACGTCATCCCGTTCCCGCGCACACCGGGCCACGCTGAGTTCTGAGTTTACTGCTGGCCGAGCTGTCTGGAACCACTGAATTAGCTGACAGGCATCCTTAACGCACGACCAGACCTTTTTTGGCCAAGGACTTTGTGCCCATCTTTTAGGGTAGGGCCAAAAACAGAGCGACCAAGGATGGCTTGAGCGTGTCTGGGCGGGCGTTAAGGGTGGCTGGCAGCGGCAACTAGGCACAGCCAGCCGAGCGCATTAACCCTTCCGCTTGGCGCGCTTCTTCAGGCCTTTTTCGAGGCGGTCGTGCAAAGCCACATAGGCCTGCGTGAGCTTATGGCTCGGCGCCAGGTT
Source organism: Halieaceae bacterium (assembly GCA_036351405.1). GTDB lineage: Bacteria > Pseudomonadota > Gammaproteobacteria > Pseudomonadales > Halieaceae > Luminiphilus. The sequence goes on along the minus strand of JAZBOZ010000177.1, from coordinate 8,887 downwards.
GATCAGCGGGCGCATCTCGTGATGCGACTCACGCATTTTCACAGAGCTATTCAAGTATTGATCGAGCACCGGGAAACCCTCAGCCCTCAACTCTTCGACCAGTTCAGTGGGCAAGCGCGCCTGAGCGTTGAACTGATTGATGACGATGCCTTCAACTTCGAGGTCGGGATTGTGGTCCTCCTGTAGCTCTTCGATGTTGTCCATCAATTCATAGAGACTCTGACGGGCAAACGAATCGCAGTCGAAGGGAATCAGCACACTGTTGGCGGCAATCAGTGCTGACTTCGAGTAGAAATTGAAGTTGGGCGGCGTGTCGATATAAATCCGGTCGTACTCCTCGTCGAGCTTCTGCAGCGCATCGCGGAGCTTGTAGATTTTGTACTTGGATTCGAGCTCTTTTTCGATCTGGGCGAGAAAGGGGCTGGAGGGCATGAGATAGAGGTTTTCGTACGGCGTCTCCCAGACGAAAGAGTCCGGGTTCTTTCGCATACGCCGCGGGCCGACCATTTGCTTGAACAACCCAACGACACCCTGCGCCTCTGCGGGGTACTGCTCGGCATCGATTTCCCCCACCAGATAGTGGGTCGAGTTACCCTGCACATCGAGATCGATTACGAGGGTACGCAGCCCTTGTGATGCGCCAATCGCCGCCAAATTGCAGGTGATGGACGTCTTGCCCACACCACCCTTTTGATTGAATACCACGCGATGCACGCTCGGCCTCCTGCGCGTTAAATTATCGGGGCAAGAGTGTAACGCGCTCTATATCAGGTTGTGAGCATCTTTCCGTGCCACACCGCGTCGTATAGCGCAGCGATGTCCTCAGCGCTTGGGATGCGAGGATTATTGGCGGGAGAACCAGACGCCAAAGCCTGCTGCGCCATTGTGGGAATCAGACCAAACCAGTCCTCCGCGGTAATCCCAAACTCGGCGGGCGTCGGCACGGCCATGTCAGCACAGAGCCGCGCAAGACCCTCTTGCAAAGCGGTCAACGCCGACTCAATCGACATGTCATCGCTGGCAAACCCCAAAATTCGTGCGGCCTCGGCATAACGCTCGGGCGCACCATGGGTCGACCACGCCGTGATCGTCGGTAACAGCATCGCGTTGGACATGCCGTGCGGCACGTGAAAATGCGCACCCACTGGCCTCGACATCCCGTGGATCAAAGTGACCGAGGCGTTGGAGAACGCCATGCCGCCCCGCATTGCAGCCAACATCATCGCCTCCCGCGCGGCGACATTCTCGGGTTCTGCCCACGCGACTGGCAACCAGCGGACCACATCGCGCATGACCTCTGCTGCAAGGCCGTCGGTGAAAGGATTACGCTTGCGACTGACAAATGCTTCCAGCGCGTGGCACAGCGTGTCCAGCCCCGTATCCGCCGTCAGTCGCGGCGGCATGGTCAGCGTCAACTCGTAATCCACCAGCGCGGCCTGCGGCATCAGAGCACTGCCGGCAAACAACATTTTTTCCTCGGTTTCCGTATCGGTAACCACCGCGACGCTCGTCGCCTCCGAGCCGGTGCCAGCCGTTGTCGGAATCGCAATGATTGGGAGACCACTGTGCAATTGGGCGGGCACCTTGTGATCTCGTGCAGGCCCGGATCGTGACGCCAGAACCGCCATCATCTTGGCGGTATCCATCGCGCTACCGCCGCCAAGACCGATCAGCACGTCCGGCTGCGTCGCGCGCAGCACCGCGAGCCCCGCTTCAATGCTGTCGGTTGTGGGATCAGGCACACAGTCGGTGAAGGTGCCCATCGAGTAGCCCGCCGCACGCAGCGGCTCGGCAATTCGTTCGAGGTAGCCACAGCTAACCATGAACGGATCGGTGACCAGCAGCGGGCGCTGATATCCAAAATCCGCCAACACCTCAGCAACCTTCGCCGATGCAGTAGCACCGATCTCCAATCGTCGGGGTAATAGGATACGGGCACTCATTCAGGCTCCTCCGCTGTTCGTGAAATCGGCTATGGTAGGTGCCGCCGCTGACTGTCGGTATTCTCGCAGACACCCCAACCGGAAACACCATCATGGCCGAACATCCTGTCATCGAACTGCTGCTCACTGGCGACGAGCTGATGTCGGGAGATACTGTCGACTCCAATTCGGCACGGATCGCTCAGGCACTTGCCGAGCACAATCTCACGATCACGCGAAAAACCACGGTCGGAGACGATCTCGAGCAGCTCACAGATGCACTGCGGAGCGCGTGCGGCCGGGCGCGAATCGTGATCATGAACGGTGGGCTGGGTCCTACTCAGGACGATCTCACCGCCGCTGTTGCCGCTGCAGTTGCGGGCGTCGGACTGGTCGAATCTGCCGCGGCACGCGCGCACGTCGAAGCCTGGTGCGCACGCCGGGGTATTCACGCCAATGACGCCAATCTGAAGCAAGCCGTACTGCCAGAAGGCGCAGACATCATCGACAACCCACGCGGCAGCGCAGTGGGCTTCGCATTGGCCATTGGCGACGCTCTGCTGCTGACAACCCCGGGAGTGCCCGGCGAGCTACAGTCGATGCTGCCCGAGGTCGTCGATCGCATCACCGCGAAGGTGGGCGGAGGCGAACGACACACCTTGCGCCTGCAAACGTTCGGTATTGGCGAATCCAGCCTTGAGGCATTGCTGAAGGAGCACATCGCCGATTGGCCTGAAAACGTGCAGCTCGGCTACCGCGCTGGCATGCCGCAGCTGGAACTCAAACTGCACGTCGCTAATACGCAGGCGCTCAATGAGCGAGCGCGCGTTGCGGAGCAGTTTGAACACCTGTTTGGCGACCATATCCTCGGCCAGGGCGATGTCACACTGGCAGCGGCACTACAAACGGCGCTCCGGGCTCGCGGCCTGACTATGACCACCGTCGAATCCTGCACCGGCGGACTCATCGCCTCCATGATGACCCGCGAACCCGGCTCATCGGCCGTCTTCGGTTATGGCTTCGTGACCTATGCCAACGAGGCCAAACGCGATCTAGTCGGCGTAGACAGCCAACTTTTGCGCGATCACGGTGCCGTCAGTGAGCCTGTGGTCCGCGCCATGCTTGCCGGCGCTTTGAGTCGCTCTGGCGCAGACCTCGGGGTCGCGGTGTCCGGCATTGCCGGGCCTGAGGGCGGCAGCGCAGACAAACCAGTGGGGACTGTTTGGATCGCGTGGGGATCCCGCGACGACGTAGCCACCGTTCGCTTGCAAATTCCTGCGGAACGCGGCGTGTTTCAGCAGCTGGTCGCCGCTCTGGGCTTGGATTTATTGCGTCGACGCGTACTGGAACTGGCGCCGGTGCCTGACTACATCCGACGGCAATCCGTTTAACTATCGGCTCAAGGCTGCAGGCGCGTAATGACCCAGTGGCCGCCCTCGAGGTGATAGACAAACCGGTCGTGCAGCCGATGCTCACCACCCTGCCAAAACTCGATGCGCGTTGGCATCAGCCGAAAGCCCCCCCAGTGTGGTGGGCGGGGCACATCCTGATCCGCGAACTGCTCCTTGGCAGCCTCAAACCGGGACATCAATGCCTCGCGACTGTCGATAGGCTGGCTCTGCTGGGAAGTCCATGCACCCAACTGACTCTCGCGCGGTCTGCTGGAAAAGTAATCCGCGGACTCCTGATCTGAGACCTTTTCGACACTGCCACTGACAATCACCTGCCGTTCCAGATCGGTCCAGGGGAACAGCATCGATGCCCTGGGGTCCGCTGCGAGGGCCTGCCCCTTGGCGCTGTCGTAGTTGGTAAAGAAGACAAAGCCGCCACCACTGACGGACTTGAGCAACACGATGCGTTGCCATAGCCGACCATCAGGCTCTAGCGTCGCCAGTGACGCTGCCGTGGGATCCGCCAACTCTGCGGCCAACGCCTGTTGCTGCCAGCGATCAAACTGCGTCAAGGGGCAATCGCTCAACATGTCGCGATGCAAACCACCCTGCGTGTAGTTGCGGCGATAATCCTCGTAATTCATTGACTCTGACTCCCATGTCGACGCGGAACGCAGTGTATCCCAGTCTGCCTGAATTGCGCTGCACGAACCGCACGCCTTGTGCGCGGTCCAGTCGCGGATCTTGTCCCGAGCATTGCAGCGCAAACCGAGCAGGCTGTGCTAGTTTTGCTTCTCCGCTCATCAACATGTTGACCACCATGCAAAAGCTTATCCGCCACCTGACCGTCATCACCTTCTTCGTCGCTGCACTGGTCCAGCCACTGCGCGCTGCTGAGCAAGCACCTCTAGTCGACTTTCAGACCCGGTTCGTGCCCGCCATTGCCCAACACGGGATGGTGTCCGGCCCCGAGCCCTTGGCGGCTGAGGCCGGTCTTGCCATGCTGAAGAAAGGGGGCAACGCGATCGATGCTGCCGTGGCCACCGGTTTTGCCTTGGCGGTGACCCTCCCCCGGGCAGGCAATATCAGTGGCGGTGGGTTCATGCTGATTCATCTCGCAGAGGAAAATCGTCAGCTCTTTATTGACTACCGGGAAGCAGCTCCCGCGGCGGCAACCCGTGACATGTTCCTCAAGCCCGACGGTACCGTCGACCGGCGGCGCGCCTACTTCACCCACATGGCGTCGGGTGTACCCGGCACCGTGGCGGGCCTGATCCACGCACTGGAAAATTACGGCACCCTCGACTTGGCCACCGTGATCCAACCCGCGATCGACCTCGCCGAAAAGGGCTTCGCCATGGATGTGGGTCTCAATATGACGCTCAACTCGCGCGCCGAACGGCTGGGCAACAATCCGGAAGCCAAGCGAGTTTATCTCCCGAACAACGGACAAGCCGTCGAGATCGGTGAGATTTTCCGCCAGCCGGATCTCGCAGCAACGCTCAAACGTATTCGTGACCGGGGACGCGATGGCTTCTACAAGGGTAAAACCGCCCAGCTCATCGCTGACGATATGGCGGCGAATGGCGGCCTGATCACTCTGGAAGATTTAGCCAACTACCGCGCCATTGAGCGCGAGCCGGTGAAAGGCACCTTCAAAGGGTTTGAGGTGGTCTCTTCACCGCCCCCATCTTCTGGCGGCGTAGCGGTACTGCAAATGCTCAATCTGCTTGAGCCCTATGATCTCAAGGCCATGGGTCACAATAGCGCCGATTATCTCCACCACCTGATTGAGTCGATGCGATTGGCCTATGCGGATCGCAGCCTGCATCTGGGTGATCCGGACCAGACACCGGTACCGACATCGACATTGATCAGTAAAGAGTACGCCGACTCCCGTCGCGCGCTACTCTCGAACGAACGCGCCGGATCCTCCGAGCGTATTGGTGCCGGTAAAATTCCCGCGCCTGAGTCGCCCGAAACGACTCACTTCACGGTGGCGGACGCAGCGGGCAACGTTGTGACCAACACTTACACGCTGAACTTCAGCTTCGGTGCGCACATCGTGGTCCCGGGCACGGGCATGCTGCTCAACAACGAAATGGACGACTTTGCTGCACGGCCGGGCTTCCCTAATGCCTACGGTCTCGTCCAGGGAGAAGCCAACGCGGTGGCGCCCAATCGTCGACCGCTGTCGTCCATGACACCGACTATCGTGTTCCGGGACGGTAAACCGTGGCTGGCAACCGGCAGCCCTGGTGGTTCGCTGATCATCACCGCGGTAACGCAGACCATCCTCAACGCGATGATTTTTGATATGAACGTGGCGGCAGCGACAGCAGCGCCGCGGGTACATCATCAGTGGCAGCCCGATAAGGTTCGTATTGAAGAAGGGGTCAGCCCCGACACCATCAAAATACTTGAGTTGATGGGACACGAAACCGACGTCGGTCGCCGCACCCTCGGACGCGTCAACTCGATCATGCTCGATGACGGCTGGCTGTTTGGCTACGCCGACATGCGACGACCTCGTAGCCACGTCGCTGGCTTTTAACGCCCCATTCCCCCCTCGCCAGCCGGCCGAAATCGCCGGTTGGCGATACGCATCCAGATAGGCATACTCGGAACAAGGTCTTGTTGACTGACCGAGTGACTGCCTGTTCTACATGACACACCTCTGTCGAACTTTCAGGTAGCACGCTGTCAGCAGCAGCGAGTACCCAAATAAAAATAATTCGACAGAGAGGTATCAACGATGAGCCGACTGACTCGCCTGCCCTTGGCGGCGGCCGTCGCAGCGACGCTTAGCGCTGCGGCAGCCCAAGCACAGCAACTTGAAGAGGTTGTTGTCACCGCCCAGAAACGTGCCGAAAACCTTCAGGACGTTCCCATCTCCGTCAGCGCGATGCAGGGCGACAAAATTCAGGAGGCCGCCATTCCCAACATGACGGCGCTGGCTGACTTCGTGCCCAACCTGCATATCGCGACGGCATCAGTAAACACCAACATTTATATGCGCGGTGTCGGCTCGGGTAACAACCAGGCATTCGAGCAGTCGGTAGGCATGTATATCGACGGCGTTTACATGGGTCGCGGCCGACAGTACCGGGCAGGTTTCCTCGACGTCGAACGGATCGAAGTCCTGCGCGGCCCACAGGGCACGCTGTTCGGGCGCAACACCGTGGCGGGCGCGGTCAACATTACCACCGCTTCTGCGACTGTCGGTGATGAATTCACCGGGCAAGTCGCCGCGTCGGTAGAGCAAAACGATGGCGAGATTGTCGAGGGCTTTCTCAGCGGCTCGCTGACTGACACGCTGGGTGCACGCCTTGCGTTCCGCTACCGGGAGAACGAGGGTTTCGTCGATAACACGCTGCTGCAACGCCCCGAGGGTGGTGTTGAGGAGATGGGATATCGCCTGAGCCTGAACTGGGTGCCCACCGATGATCTGGAAGTGAAATTCAAGTACTCCCAGTTCGATCAGGAGCGCACGGGCGCGGTCAGTGCCACCAAGGTTTATCTCACCCCCGAAGAGCGCGATGCCGTGGTGCCCAACCGGTCAGATTTTGCACGCACCGCCTATGCGATCACCGATATTTTTTATCCCCAGTTGCAGCAAGAGTCCCAGCGGGATTTCGTGACCTTCAAAGACAACAACTACGGGCGCTCTGCTGACGACGGGATCGGTATCAGCTTCCGACCCGATGGCAGTGAAGATTCGCTGGAAAATGCCGTGCTGGATATTACCTGGGAACTGGGGGATCACCTGTTCACCTCGATCACCGGTTACTCGGGATACACCTATGAAGACGACGTGGACGTCGACTGGTTGCCCCTGCAGTTCATCGGTCGTTACGACGATCAAAGTTTTGACCAAGTCAGTCAGGAGTTCAGATTGGTATCTCCGGGTGGCGAATTCTTCGACTACACCTTGGGCGCCTATTACGACAAGAGCACGCTGGAGTTTTTCCGTCGGGTGACCATTGATACCAACTTTGACGGCCTGTTCCCGGAATTTCTCTCCCTGGTGACACCCGGCAACCCACCACCGTCGTTGTTGCCGCAGAATTTGCTGCTGCCCCTGACCGCGGGTAATCCAGCTTCCCAGTTGCTGGGCGTATATGGCGCCAACCAGATCGCGCGTAACCACGATTACGAACTGGATACCGAATCCTGGGCGCTGTTCGCTCAAGGCACCTTCAACCTCTCGGATGTACTGCGACTCACCGTTGGTGTCCGTTACACCGAGGAAACCAAGGACGTCGTAAGCACCCAGCGGCTCGGAGACAGCAATTGTGGTCTTGGGGGCATCCCCGACACTTCCATTGCCGGCTGCGAGATGGGCTACAACTACTGGCTACCACTCATCCAGGCGACCAACTTCAACACCTACAATTACGACTACCGGGATGGCCGCACTACCGACCAGGTTGTGCCCTCTATCAACCTGCAGTGGGATGCCACCGCAAGCTCAATGGTCTATGTCAGCTTCTCCCAGGGCTTTAAATCAGGCGGCTTTACTTCTGCCGATGATGGCGAACCGGCCGGTTATGTCGTTGGTCAGGCACCACCGCCTGGCGCCGTATTCACCACGCCCAACGCCAACTTCGAGTTCGACGACGAGACCGTGGATGCCTTTGAAATTGGCGGCAAACACGACCTCCTGGACGGTGCGCTGCGTATCAACTGGGCGGCCTTCTACACCGAGTATGACAATCTGCAGACCTCGATTTTCAATGGCCTTGGATTTGGCGTCACTAACGCCTCCTCATCAGAAATTCAGGGCGTGGAAATCGAGTCACAGTGGGCGGCCGCAGAAGGCCTCGTTCTGGGCCTGAATGTCGCCTGGCTGGATGCGACTTATGCTGATTTCCCGGACGGGCCCTGTACAGCACCGCAATTGGACGCCGACCCGCTTTGTGGCACACCCGCTGGCTCTACCAGCAATGACCTTAGCGGGGAGAAAACCCTGTACGCATCTGACTGGAGCGGCTCGTTGACGTTCGACTACGAGCGTCCCATCGGCGGCCAACTCACGATGTTTGCGTCGGGCGAAGTCAACTATCGCGATGATTTCCAGTCATCGGGGGACAACGACCCACTCGACATGATCGATAGTTACATCAAGACCAACCTGCGCGTCGGCGTGCGCACCGACGCCATGGAGCTCATGCTGTACGGACGTAACATCTTCGACGAAGTGGCCTATCAGCAAGGCTTCGACACACCCGTGCTGGCGGGCAGCCACGCCTACTTTGTAGACGAGGGCGCAGTGTTTGGTGCGCGCTTACGCTACAACTGGTAAGCCCTCAGTCATGAAGACCAAGCCCGCCTTATGGCGGGCTTTTTTATGGATCACACCAGGGAGCAGGCCATCAGCGCCCTACCGACAGTCCCTCACGCTTCGCGCCCCAAATTGGAACCCTCCTCGGGCACTTTCACCTTCATGGTTTGTCGCGCCAGCGCGATCAGCTGCCCCTCGGAGTCCCAGAAATCACCATCTGATTCAGTAATGCCATCGGTCAAATGCCAGGAACGCAGTCGCCCGAGGATAGGGCCTGGCGCGGGTTTGTT
>JAZBOZ010000176.1:0-15000 GCA_036351405.1 Halieaceae bacterium | reverse complement strand
CTGAGAGCGGCGTGCAATGACAGAGAATGGGCTTTGCAGGGCGAGTCGTCAGCCGGGCAGCCGGTCGGATGGTTTGCTGCGGTGCAAGCTGAATGGCGAAACGCCGGATCAACTCGGCGATGATGAGCATGGCCTCAGCCTGAGCGAATCCCGCCCCGATACAGGTGTGCGGCCCCTGTCCGAAAGGAATGTAGCTACCGGGTTTGATAGCTTCCGCGTGCTCCGGAAAAAACCGCTCGGGCTTAAACAGGTGAGGTTCTTCCCAGTAGCGCCGGTGCCGATGCAGCGTCCACGGCGAGATCATCACCAACGCCCCCCGGCGCAGCTTTCTGCGGCCTACTTGGCAGTCGCTCATCGCCACACGCGGCAAAAAAGTAATGGGTGGATACAGGCGCAATACTTCCTTGAAAAAGGCACGGGTCAGCGGCAGCTGCCGAATGTGAGCGAACTCCAGATCGCCACTACCGGCCACCTCACGAATCTCCCGGCGCAGTCGATCCGCCCACTGGGGCTGGCTAGCCAAAAGATAAAAGGCCCAAGTCAGCGCGCTCGCCGACGTTTCGTGACCCGCGAGGAAAAACACCCCCAGCTGATCGATCAATTGATCACGAGTAAAGGGCGCGTTGGTCTGCGCATCCCGCGCGGCGATCACGTCGGTGGCGATATCGCTGTAAGCACCTGGAGCATCGAGATGGGTGTCGACCAAATCACCGACATGTCGCCGGATCCGGGAACAAGCTGCCAAGACCGCTGGCGTTTGCGGGGATTCGCTCCAGGCGGGCTGGAAGATCAAGCGAAAAATATCAACCTGCGCCACCGAGCGCTCAAACTCGGTGAAATCCTCGAAAACTTCCAGTGCTACCTGCGAACTCAGGGGCAGCGAAAAAGTGGTTCTACAAATGACATCGGCAGTGAGATGACTCATCGCCAGATCCAAAGGAAAGCTCTCAGCGTTCGCTGCGTATTCATGCCAATGGTTGATATGGTCGCGAACCGAAGCCTGCATCGCGGTAAAGGCATGCCCTACCCGCATGTGAGAAAACGCAGGATCAATCATTGCTCGCTGGCGTCGCCACACTTCGCCATCGGTGACGAAAATAGATCCACCGATCAGCGGCTCAAGGGCATTGACCATCAGATCGCTTTTAGGGAAACGGCCGCCATCATCACGGAGAATCTCTTCAATGAGCGCAGGGTCATTGAAGAGCACGGTAGAACGACGGGAGTAACCGAGGTTACCGACATCGAATCGATAGGCGACGCCGGGCAACAACTCCAGAAGATTGCCATCACCGTGCCACAGCACTCGCAACAAAGAAGTCAGCGCCGAACGCGGCGCGGGATACGGTGGCGCAAAGGCCCGATCAGCATTCACACCAATGGCTCTGAGTTTTCATTGGCTCAGTATGTTCAGGAGAACAGACCATGTCGACCCTGAATCTTTTTCATACGCTGGTGGCGATTCATATCGCGACCGGCGCGTTCGGGCTCATCGCTTTTTGGGTGCCCATTGTCGGCGGCAAGGGCTCACTGAACCATCGACGGTTCGGGCGATGGTTCGTTAATGCGCTGTTGATCACGGGCGTCGCGGCCATCGGTATGTCGACACTGACCGTCATCGCGCCTGTGGCCACTCATCCGCACTTGGCAACACACGAAGTATTTCACGAACCCATGCAAATCCGCGCCATATTCGGCTGGATGATGCTCTACCTCGCAACCCTGACGGTCAACCTGGCCTGGCAGGGCAAGCTGGCGCTGGCAAATCGAAAGGAACCGCAGCGCAATCGCGCCTGGCACAATTTACTGTCGCAGGTTCTGCTCACCTTCGCCGCAGTGAACTGCGTCTGGCAGGGCTTATTGGCCGGACAATGGATGATGGTCGGCATCGCCATGGTGGGCTTCGCCACGGTGGGGACCAACCTCTGGTTTATCTATAAAAACCCGCTGGCACCCACCGACTACATTAAAGAGCACATCAAAAGCTTGGTTGGCGCGGGCATCTCGGTCTATACCGCCTTCTTTGCCTTTGGCGCGGTGCGTTTGATCCCTGAGCTGGCACTGACGCCCGGGCTGTGGGCGGTACCGCTAACAACGGGACTTGCCCTGATCATTTATCACCAGCGTGCAGTAGTGCGACGCCGGGCCCCTATTAAGCCGAACACCCGCTGGGAACAGCGCGCATCATGAAGACACTGCGGGCATGTGTCATTGGAGCTGGCGCTGGCGGACTGGCCGCAGCGATTGATCTCGCTGCAGCCGGCGTGAAAACGACCTTGCTGGAGAGTCATGCCACACCCGGCGGAAAAATGCGGCAGGTCGCAGTCAGTGGGCCAGGTAATAATGCAGCGCAGCCCACCTTGATCGACGCCGGCCCCACGGTATTTACCATGCCATGGGTCTTTGAATCCTTGTTCGCGCGGGGCGGCAAAGCGTTTTTTGATACTTTGCCAGCAGTGCCTGCCGACATTCTGGCGAGACACGCCTGGACTGGCGGAGGCCTGCTTGATCTCCATGCAGATGTCCGTGAGTCCGCCAAGGCGATTGAAGCTTTTGCCGGCCCCAACGAGGCGCGCCGCTTCGACGCCTTCTGTGCGCGGGCGCGCAGCAACTTCGAAACGCTCAACCACTCTTTCATGCAGGCGCAGCAGCCCAGCATGCTTGAACTGACGCGAAGGGTCGGCTTGATCGGGCTGCCGGGCTTGTTACGTACCCATCCCCAGAGATCCATGTGGTCAGCGCTGGGGGACTATTTTCACGACCCCAGGCTGCGCCAGCTGTTCGGGCGTTACGCCACCTATGTCGGTTCATCACCCCTCGAAGCGCCAGCTACGCTGATGCTTATCGCGCATGTCGAACAACAAGGGGTCTGGTTGTTGCCGGGCGGAATGCGATCACTCGCCTCAGCAATGACCGAGTTGGGCCGCGAACTCGGCGTGGACTATCGCTTCAATGCGCCGGTAGCGGCCATCGACACGGATCCGCTCGGTCATGTGAATGGGGTGCGCCTCGAGGACGAAACCCTACCCGCGGACCTTGTGATATTCGCCGGAGATCACGCTGCACTCGCAGAAGGCAGACTCGGCGAGACAGTCCGCCAGGCCGTGCCACCCGTTGCACCGCATCGCCGTGGTCTCTCGGCTGTCACCTGGTGTGTTCGTGGGGAGACGCACGGGTTTCCACTGCACTACCACAACGTGTTTTTCGCTGAGGACTACCCGCGTGAATTCCAAACCTTATTCAAGCATCGTAGCCAGCCTCGGCAACCCACCGTTTATGTCTGCGCACAGGACAGGCTCGGTGATGCAAAGCCCTCCGGAGGAGAGCGTTTGCTGATTCTGGTCAATGCCCCCGCAGACGGTGATCAGGATCGATGGTCCGAAACCCAGCAAGCCGAGGTGTGGCAAGCGGCTGTTGAGGTCATGGGTCGCTGTGGATTGTCGATCAGCGTTCAGACTGACGCATCAATCACGACCACACCCGCGCATTTTGCCTCACTGTTCCCCGGCTCAGGTGGTTCGCTCTATGGCCGCGCATCCCACGGGATGATGGCCAGCTTCAACCGGCCGGGCGCACGCAGCCGTGTGCCCGGGCTTTACCTTGCCGGGGGCACGGTGCATCCCGGACCCGGGGTGCCGATGGCGACGCTGTCCGGCCGGCTAGCGGCCGAAGCGGCCCTATCGGACGCGGGTATTGGTCGATAAACCACTTTTAGGCTCTTGGCTTCGGCAGCCAGTCCTCGTGGTTTACTCAGATTGACTGCCAAAATTCCTGTAGAGCGCTCACCGTTGCATCAATCTGCTCCCAATGGGGCATCCCTAAACTGGGTGATATCCGCTCAACGCTGACGCGAGCCTGGCTGGCTAGCAACTCGGGCAATCGATCGAAACCAATATTAGGGTCCTGATCATAGAGAATCAGCGCCGGCTGATTGAGCTGAGCGTATGACGCCAACGCATCGGCAGAAAACAATCGCATCGACAAGAATGCAAACGGCGCATGGTGGGCGCCCGGCTGTCGCGCTGTCTCTAACGCATAATCGATGAGGCGTGCTGGGGTTTCACCGACAAATGCCTTACCCAGGAAAAAACGGATGCTGGGACGCGTTGTCAGTGCAGCAAACAGGCCTCGACCCAGCAGCGGTGTCCCCAAAACTTTTTCCATCCGGCGTGAGAATACCTCGCCGGGCGGCGTCCGCGCGGAAAAGCCCGTCGGTGAAATCATGCTCAAAGAGCGATAGCGCAGCCCGTGATCCCGGTCAGCCCGCGCCACAAACTCACAGGTCAAAGACAGCGCAACAATATCGGGCGGACCCTCCGGTATCGCCGCTGCCATGTCAGCAATCGCCTGCGCGTAAAGCTGCGGCGTGTAGATTTGGTCAAGCCGGTCTGACTGCCCAAATCCCGGCAGTTCGAGTGAGTACACCGGCCTTGAGGCACGGAAGTGCTCGAACAGCGGTGCCATTTCCATGCTGCTCGCAGCGGCGTTGATACTATGCAGCAACAGGATCGGCGTCCCCAGCTGCTCCCTCGCGACATAGAAGCGCAATCCCGAAACTTCACTGTTATCAAGCGTTTGAATCGACGCATCGAGCGCGGGTGACAGCATTCAGTATTCCCCAATTGGGATCAAGACGAGCGCTTTTCACGCGCATCGGAGGGTTTCGCGTCATAAAATCCGCACGCACACAGCGTATCGTCTGGTTTACACTGCCTGCACGCACAATAACAGTAAAACAGGTGACACTGTGACCATAGCCTATCCTTTCACTGCCATCGTGGCGCAGGATGACATGAAGCAAGCGTTGATGATCGCGGCCGTTGATCAGGACGTCGGCGGCGTGCTGGTCATGGGTGACCGGGGCACCGGCAAGTCTACGGCCATCCGCGCGCTGGCCGCACTACTACCCAAGATGGATGTCGTGAAGGGCTGCAGTTATCAATGCGACCCTGAAAAGAAAACGGCTGGCCTCTGCGCCATGTGCCAAGGTGACAAGCCCGTATTGAAATCGGTCAAGCAGCCGCTTCCGGTGGTCGATCTACCCCTCGGCGCCACTGAGGATCGAGTGATTGGATCGCTGGACATCGAAAAGGCCTTGCATGCCGGCGAAAAAGCTTTTGAGCCCGGGCTGCTCGCGCGCGCTCACCGCGGGTTTCTCTATATCGACGAGGTCAACCTGTTGGAGGACCACATTGTGGACGCCCTCCTCGATGTCGCGGCGTCCGGCGAGAATGTCGTTGAACGCGAGGGTCTCAGTATTCGCCACCCCGCCCGCTTTGTGCTCGTGGGCAGCGGTAATCCCGAAGAAGGCGAACTGCGACCACAACTACTCGATCGCTTCGGATTGTCAGTGGAAGTCACAACACCTAAGGACATCAGCACGCGCGTGGAAATCATCAGGCTACGTGATGAATTCGAGCGCGACCGGGAGGCCTTCATTCAAAAATGGCGGCGCAAAGAAGCTGCCCTCAGACGCAAAATAGAAACCGCCCGGTCGCTGGTTGCAGATGTCGAAACCCCGACCGAAGCGCTCGAGATCGCCGCTCGCGTTTGCGTGGCGTTGGGCACTGACGGTCTCCGTGGTGAACTCACATTAATACGTGCAGCGAGAGCTGTCGCCGCGCTCCGGGGTGAGGTCTTGGTGACGACTGCGCATGTCCGCCAGGTCGCGCCACTGGTACTGAAACATCGGCTACGGCGAGATCCGCTCGATGATGCTGGCAGCGGCGTCAGAATCGATCGGGTTTTACAGGAAGTCTTCGAGGCCGCATGAGCGACCCCGCGAGCGCTACCGACACCTGGGCTGATGCCGAACGCGTCGCGGCGCTGATCGCCGTAGCCCCGTCGCTGTTGGGGGGACTCCGGCTGCGCGCCGGGCCCGGCCCCGTGCGCAAGCTTTGGCTGGAAACGTTGCAGACGCTACTCGCGGATCGTCCGTTACGACGTGTACCGCTGCATGTCACCGAATCGCATTTACTCGGCGGACTCAACTTAACGGCGACTCTCAGCGCCGGGCACTTGGTCGCTGAGCGTGGGTTATTGGCACAGTGCAACAATGGCGTCGCGGTGCTGGCCATGGCCGAGCGCTGCCAGCGGCAAACCGTCACCCACCTGTGCAGTGCTCTCGACAATGGCGCCATTCACCTGCAACGAGAGGGCATACAGGAAATTCACCCGGCGGCACTTGCCGTGATCGCGCTCGATGAGGGCTTGCCCGACGAGCACACCGCCAGCGCACTCAATGAGCGACTGGCGTTTTACATCGACTTGCACAACGTCAGTATCCGCGATGTCGATGATGGGGAATACACAGCGATGGATATCGCTCGTGCACGTGAGCAACTACCCAACGTCACCGTCAGCGATAGTCAACAAGAAACGATCGCGGCCATGGCCACCGTATTGGGCGTGAGCTCACCTCGCGCCTGGATGTTTACCCTGAGAACCGCCCGGGTTTTGTCGGCGCTGACTGGGCGAAGTGCCGTGCACGACGATGATATTACTCAGGCTATACGGCTGTGCCTCGCTCACCGGGCAACCCAGCTGCCAGAAATGCCCGCAGACCTCGACACTGAAGAAGCGCAACAAGACCCGGAAACGCCTGATTCACCTCCCGAGGAGCCACAAAACGCGCCCGATCAGGAACAGCCATCGAGTGAGCAAAAAACAGCGCTGCCCGATCAGTTACTAGAAGCCGCGACCGCAGCGATTCCCGCAGCACTGCTCGAAGCGCTCACCGCCAACGCCAAAGCAGTAGCGAAGAACCCCCATTCCGGGACATCGGGAGCACTGCAACGCCAGCTTCAGCGCGGACGTCCTATTGGGGTGATACAAGGCGATCCGCGACGGGGCGGGAGGCTCAGCCTCATCGATACGTTACGCGCTGCTGTGCCATGGCAACGCCTGCGGGACCAAGCCGATGCTGATGGACCGCGTCGGATCCGTATTGAGCGCGATGATTTCAGGTTGGTGCGTTTCAACCAGCGCTCACCCAGTACAACGATTTTTGTGGTCGACGCCTCCGGTTCAGCGGCGCTGCACCGGTTGGCTGAAGCCAAGGGCGCGGTCGAATTGCTGCTGGCTGACTGTTATGTCAGACGGGACGAAGTTGCGCTCATCGCGTTTCGGGGTCAAAGCGCCGAGCTGCTGCTGCCGCCAACACGATCCCTGGTCAGAGCCAAGCGCTCTCTGGCGGGCTTACCGGGTGGTGGCGGTACGCCACTCGCCAGCGCGATTGAGCTGGCCGATGCGATCTGTGATCAGGTCACGCGCAGCGGACATAATGCCGGTGTGGTCTTTCTCACCGACGGTGTTGCCAATATCGCTCGGGACGGCTCGCAAGGGCGAGAAAGAGCGACTGCCGATGCGCTCACTGCGGCTGCCAATCTCGCTAGCCGCAATGTGACTAGCTTAGTGATCGATACCTCTCCCCGTGCCCAATCTCGTGCCAAGAGACTCGCAGAGGCACTGGACGCCCGCTATGTGGCGATGCCCCATGCGGATGCCAAGCGGCTCAAAGGCGCAATCGCGCAGACCCAGGGCATCGGCTGACCCGTGTTACCGCCTCACGACTGGCCGCTGCGCGCTCATAGCATAAGCCTGGAGGCTGGCGGACTCGATTGGCACGTCCAACGACTCGGCGACGGCCCCGGCATTTTGTGCCTGCACGGGACCGGCGCCTCGGCTCACTCGTTCGCTGGGCTGGCGAGTGCGCTTGCGGATAGTTTCGAGCTGGTGATACCGGACCTGCCGGGGCAAGGTTGGACCACACCGTTGCCAGCGAACCAATGCCACCTCGATGGATTTTCATCTGTGCTGAGTCGACTGATTGCAGATTTGGATTTCAAACCCCAGGTGATCATTGGACACTCAGCAGGAGCGGCGATTGCCGTTCACGGCGCGCTACGGCATCAGTTCACACCAGACAGCATCGTTAGCATCAACGGCGCGTTTTTGCCCTTCGGCCATGTAGCAGCGCCGGTATTCTCGACGGCGGCGCGGTGGCTCTCCCGTTCAAAAGTCATGGCCTGGATTACCGCGGCGCATGGATTGTTTGAGCGCCCGATACGGCACTTACTGATCGAGACCGGATCAACACCGACGCGCCAGATGATCGACTGCTATCAAACCCTGTTGCGCAACCCGGATCACATCACCGGTACCTTGCAAATGATGGCGGGTTGGCAACTGGAAACGCTCAAACGTGAATTACCTCGCCTGCGCACGCCGCTGCACTTAATCACGTGCAGCAACGATCAAACGGTTTCGCCATGGCAATCGCAACGGTTGTCTGAACTCGTACACAACAGCCAGCTTCACGAAATCCCGAGCCTCGGGCATCTCGGGCATGAGGAGAAACCCGTCCAATTTGCAGCCCTGATACGGGATCTCATTTCTCTGCGCTAGGGGATGGGCAGTTCGCTCCCACCTTGCTATGCTGTCAATCTTAGTTGACACATACGGCGTAACAAAATATGACAGCAGCGCCAAGAATCTTTGATGGGGATCGCGTTCATCGCGAATTTGATACTCGCCCACATGCCATCGTGATTGGCAGTGGTTTCGGCGGGCTGGCCGCGGCGATTCGCTTGGGCGCCAGAGGGTATCGCGTCACCGTCCTCGAAAAGCTCGACAAGCCTGGCGGGCGTGCTTACGTATACGAACAGGATGGATTCACGTTCGACGCCGGGCCGACGATTATCACTGCGCCGTTTTTGCTCGAAGAACTCTGGAGTCTCTGTGGCCGGCGCTTTGCTGACGACGTTGACCTGCGCCCCATGGATCCCTTTTTTCGCATCCGTTTCGACGATGGCCGAATTTTCGACTACTCGGGGGATCGTCAGAAAACACTCGCGCAGATCCGCGACTACAACCCGGAAGACGTCGAGGGTTACCTCAAATACCTCAAGGCAAGCAAAAAACGTTACCGGGTGGGCTTTGAGCGGCTGGGCTTCAAATCATTCGACCGATTATGGGATCTCATCAAGTTCTTACCGCAGCTGATCAGACTGCGTAGCGACCGCAGCGTTTATCAGTTGGTGTCTTCGCATATTCGCGACCCGTACCTCCGGCAGGTCATGAGTTTTCATCCACTGCTCATCGGTGGCAATCCCTTCAACGTGACGGGTATCTACTCCTTGATCAGCCACTTGGAACAGCAGTTTGGCGTTTGGTCAGCGATGGGTGGTACTGGCAGCTTGGTCACCGCAATGACCAAGCTGATTACCGGCCAGGGTGGCGAAATCAAACTAAATGCCGAGGTTGAGGAAATCACGGTAGAAGCCGGTCGCGCCACCGGCGTGAAGCTGCGCGACGGTAGCGTACTGCCGGCAGCGGTCGTTGTGTCCAACGCCGATGCGGCATGGACATATCGCTATCTCATTCCCGAGCAACATCGACGCCGCTGGACCAATCGTCGCATCGAAAAAGCCGCCTACTCCAACGGCCTGTTCGTTTGGTACTTCGGCACGCGGCGACGCTATGAGGACATACCGCACCACACTGTGATGCTGGGCCCTCGCTATGAAGGATTGCTGAAGGACATCTTTAAACACAAAAAACTGACTGAAGATTTCAGTCTATATCTGCATCGACCCACCGCCACCGATCCGAGTATGGCACCAGAAGGCTGCGATACATTCTACGCGCTTGTGCCGGTGCCCCATCTTGACGCCGATATCGATTGGCGCGAACAGGCAGAACCCTTCCGGCGCGCTATTCAAGAGCGTCTCGAAGCGACCGTGATGCCCGGGCTTGGCGACCAGCTCGCAACATCGCACTTGCTGACGCCGCTCGATTTTCAGGACCGACTCTGTTCTTTCAAAGGCGCGGGTTTTAGCTTAGAGCCGAGAATCATGCAGAGTGCCTGGTTCCGGCCCCACAACCGCAGCGAGGAAATCGAAGGCCTGTATCTTGTTGGTGCGGGTACCCATCCCGGTGCCGGCATCCCAGGTGTCATTTCCAGCGCCCGGGTGCTCGATGAGGTGGTGCCCGATGCCACAGCCACACACCATGCCTAGCGAGTTGCCCACCCCACGGACTGATCTGTCAGCTTGCCGCTCGGCGCTGAGCACAGGTTCGCGCTCGTTCTGGATCGCCTCGCAGCTGCTACCCGAGCGCCTGAAGAATGCAGCTTGTGGGCTCTATGCATTTTGTCGTGAGGCGGATGACGCCATTGATGAGGGTGGCGACGCAGAACGCGCACTGCTAATGCTGAAGCAGCGGTTGGACGATATCTATGCAGGGCGTCCACAGGCCTCCGCCACTGACCGCGTGCTGTGCCAAGTGGTGAACCAGCATCACCTGCCGCGAGAACTGCTCGATGCATTGCTCGAGGGGTTTCGTTGGGATGCGCAGGGGCGTCGTTATGACTCGTTATCAGCGCTCTACGCCTATAGTGCGCGGGTGGCTGGCACTGTGGGAGTCATGATGACGCTGTTGATGGGCGTCCGTGATCAGGCAGTACTCGCAAGGGCCGCGGACCTCGGGGTCGCTATGCAACTCACCAATATTGCGCGGGACGTGGGTGAGGATGCGCGGGCGGGCCGTCTCTACCTGCCACTGGACACTCTCAATGCGGTTGGACTGGATCCAGCGGACTTCCTGGCGGCTCCTGTGTTCAGCCCGGCAGTAGCCGTAGTTATCGAATCATTGTTGACCGCCGCCGACAGCCTCTACGCGAGATCTAGACATGGACTGAGTTCCCTGCCCTGGCAATATCGACAAGGCATACTCGCCGCTGGCAACCTCTATGCGGGCATTGGCCATCAACTGCGGCGGCTTGGCCACAATTCGATTGATCAGCGATCAATACTGTCGTCCTACCAAAAATTTCAATTGTTGATGCAGTCCATGAGCGAGCTCAAGCACCCTGACGATCAGCTATCGGCACCACCCTTGCCGGAAGTCCGATTCCTGCTGGATGCGGTACGTCATCATCCAGCGCCCTCAGAATCTCAGGCCGCCGCTGGAAACGCCGCCGTCAACACCAGCCGCACGATTTGGATGCTGGAACTCTTTGCCGCCCTCGAAGAGAGACCCGGGGCGCAACAGCGCAGATCCTAAGACAGCCAACTCACCACCCCGCGCGCCGGGGCATGCGGAATGGCAGCAGCGTCTGTACCCAGCGACTCGAAAAACGCTGCAGCTGCAAACTCTCATGCATCACGCTCGCGACATCATGACCCTCTGACGTTGCGATGCCCGAGCGCGCATAAAAAGGCGTATCTTCGAACGTCCGTATTGCGAGCGGTGATATCGCAGCAACTGAGGCTGTCCGCATTGCGCGGCCCATACGCCATACCGGCGTCGGAGCGAGTGAATACAACGGCGGCGCTAATGAATCTTCAACCGAGGCGATGCGGCCGTCCGATGCGTGCTCCAACGCAAGGCCTTGCCAAGAACCATCCATGAGTTGCCGATCATAGTGGACCGTGCCGCTGTGATCTCGATAATGCTGGCGCATCCAATGCCACTCTTTAAAGCTTTCTTCCAAGGGCGCTGTGCCGCCATTACTGTCGACGTAACCGATACCCTCCCAGGACAACCGAGGCTTATCCAGTTCCACCGACACATCGCACACCGGACTTACCGGCCACCAGCGATGCAGGCCGTCGGAATCGAGTGCATAACACTGGGAATTCTGCGTGCGCATGTGTACGCGCACCACGCCGCGTAAGCGGCTGGGTATGGGCACACACCACTCATCGATATCAAAAGTCAGCGTATCGCCTGCGTGGGTCACACGACTGGGGCCGACCTGAAACACGTTGTGCTGACGCTGCAACTCGCCACGCCCACGTTCGGTCAGCGCCCAGCGCTTTCGATCCGGTCCGTAAAAAATGGCATTGAGACTGACGTGGTTCTCAGGGTCAGCGGGCATTTGCCGACGAGCACGCGCGTAATACGGCGAGAAAACGCTGCCAATAAAGATGATCAAAGTCATGCCCGCCGAACCGTCAGCGCTGAACGCATCGACGTACCACCAGCGATACCCCCCAGGAAGCACCGGCGAGGCAAACGACAAGCCGCCATCAGCGAGAGGCAACTGTGCATGGGTATCCGAGGCGTTATGCATCAATAGCTACTCGGCAAATCCAAATGTGCGGTGTCCGAGCAGTCACCGCGGCTTTTTGACCCATGTCGGGCTCCCGTCGATTCGCAAGGGATTTATGTAATATATATTGAACACTCAATTCGTCTATTATACTTTACACTCGGTTGCCACGCTAGGAGGCCCCACCATGACACTAGAACAACTGGACTGTGAACATGCTTTAAAAGGGGCTATTGCAAAGGCAGCGGGTCCCACCTGCCCACCCATTCTTGCTGAAGCACTGCGCTATGCGGTGTTCCCGGGCGGAGCGCGCGTAAGGCCCCGATTGTGTCTTGCGGTCGCGTTGGCCAACGATGGTGACGATACCCCCTTAGCGCTATCGGCTGCGGTTGCCATTGAACTTCTCCACTGCGCTTCACTCGTTCATGACGACCTGCCCTGCTTCGATGATGCGACACTGAGACGAGGAAAACCAACGGTACACGCCGCCTTTGGCGAGCGAATAGCCGTCCTCACCGGCGATGCGCTGATCGTGGCGGCCTTCGAGCAAATGGCCAAAGGTGCCGCACGCAGCACCCATCCTGAGCGGGCGTGCCTCGCCACTGCGGCCGTGGCGGCAGGCGTTGGCGCGCCGAATGGTATTTGCGCCGGGCAAGCCTGGGAGTGCGAACCGCGGGTCGACGTCTCCCAGTACCATCGCGCCAAAACCGCGGCGTTATTCATTGCCTCAACCACTGCAGGTGCCGCCGCCGCCGGCGTCGATCAAGCACAATGGGCTGAATTGGGGTGCGCTATCGGCGAGGCCTATCAAGTTGCCGATGACATCCACGACGCCACCGCCGCTCACGCTGCTCTCGGAAAACAAACAGGGATTGATGTGGCTCTGGATCGACCCAGCGCGGTGCGAGAGCTAGGACTCGATGGTGCTGTCAAGCGGCTGGGCGAATGCATTGAGAAAGGCGTGGCGGCCATCCCACCCTGTGCAGGTCGGGAATTGTTGATTCAGATTGTGCAGCGACAATCGGAGCGATTTTTCCCCGCAAAGGCCGACGCACCCGCTGCCTGACCGATGCCAACACAGCTTGCCGAACGGCACCCAGAACAGCGCCCGCTGTGGCGTAGGCTGCTGACCCAATCGCGCCAATCATGGCATCAATACCGCAACACCCTGCTCCAGCGTCGCAGCTTTCATCACAGCGTCAGCCGAATCCCGCTCATCCGGGGAATTGCGCAACGCCGAGCCGCACAGCTGCATGATATTACGGCGGGATTCGTGTATTCGCAGGTGTTGTTTGCCTGTGTAGAACTCGAACTGTTCGAGCAGTTGCGGGACGGTCCAAGACCAATCGATGAGTTGGACGCTGGCACCCTGGCCGCGGCGGGGCTGCACCGCCTGCTGCTCGCCGCCCAATCGCTTGCGCTTCTCGAGTCCTACGATGACCAATCTTGGGGATTGAGCGAACTGAGCGCGGCCATGCTGGCGAACCCCGGTATTGCTGCGATGGTTCGCCATCATCGGCACCTCTACGCTGACCTCGCTGACCCCGTGAAGCTGTTGAGCGCGCGTCTTCCCACCCAACTCTCGAGCTACTGGCCCTACGCGCTCCAAGCGGATCAAGGCGATACCGCGGCATACACGGACCTTATGGCTGAATCTCAAGATATGATCGTGGAATACATCCTGGATGCCGGCCCGCTGGAAGGTGCTGAGCACCTGGTTGACATCGCTGGGGGCGCCGGTCGCTTCGCCAGCCATGCGCTAACCCGTTACCCATCCTTACGGGCCACGGTTATCGACCTCAAAGAGGTCGTAACGAATCCGGCAACCACTAAGGCCTGCGCGCCAATCCCACGCCTGACGCTGCAGGCCGGCGACATGTTTCACAGCCCACTCCCCGAAGACGCGAGCGTTATCAGTTACATCCGGGTGCTTCACGACCATGACGATGAACCCACTCAACACCTGATTCAACGTGCCTTCGATGCCCTGCCCTCAAGCGGACGATTGCTAATCGCCGAGCCAATGTCGGGCACACCCGGTGCTGAAGCGATTGGTGATGCCTACTTCGGTCTTTACTTGTGGGCCATGGGCTCCGGGCGTCCGCGTCGGGCTGAGGAGTACCGCCAGATGTGTATTAACGCCGGATTCACAACCGTTACAGAGCTCTCATCGGCGATGCCTTGTCTGGTGCGCGTTCTCTGTGCAGAAAAAACTGTCATTTTATCTTGACGCCCGAGACTGTATGGATAAACTGACACAAAGGCTGTCCATTTTGGTTGCCAGATCGACAAGACCGAAATGGGAGCTCGCCAAAGAATTAGCGAGACCAAGGAGTCGCTGATGGAACACACCTCAACCGCAGTGGTATTCGAGTCACCCGGAGAGCTCACCCTCCGCGATGTGACCTTGCCCCCCTGCGGCCCAGAGGATTGTGTTGTTGAAGTCGAATGGACCGGGATAAGCACCGGTACCGAACGACTGCTGTGGGATGGTCGCATGCCTCATTTCCCTGGGCTCGACTACCCCCTTGTGCCTGGTTATGAAACAGTGGGCCGCGTGCTTGAGTGTGGCGAGCAAGCCTTCCTAAAGCCCGGTTGTCGCGTCTTCGTCCCGGGGTCAAGAGGCTTCACCGACGTCCACGGCATTTTTGGCGGCGCCGCGAAACAGCTGGTCGTTGCAGCCAGTCGTGTCGTGCCCTTGCCCGACTCAATGGGCGAAGAAGCCACTCTGCTGGCACTGGCGGCCACTGCGGCCCACGCGCTGGATCGCCTTCTGACAACAAAGCAGCCTCTACTCGTGGTCGGACACGGCGTCCTCGGTCAGTTATTGGCTCGGATCGCTGTCGCACGCGGCTTGAGCGACATCAGCGTTTGGGAGACCCAATCCGCTCGCAGACAGCCGGTGCAAGGTTATCGCTTGATCGATCCTGAACAGGATCACGTGT
>JAZBOZ010000175.1:0-3847 GCA_036351405.1 Halieaceae bacterium | reverse complement strand
CTGGCTCAAGCGTTTCTATGTCCACCTCGTGGGAGAATATGACCGGCATGCCGTCGGCACCGCCGGCGCCTTCACAGGCCACCTGATCACTCACGCGCTCCGGCAGTGCGTTATCCAGACCGAAGAAAGCGGAGATAAGGAGGGCTTCTCGACCGTCAGCGTGCCTGGTGTTCGTAACATCGGTTTCAGTTGTATCGGATTGCGAATAGGCATCGAGCGTGCGCTCGTAGCCTGCGATATCCACGGCCCCTTGAAGCGGCGCCTCATCGCATCCGACGAGGAACGACGCGCAGCAATAGAAAAGTACCGTGGTCAAACGGACCTTCATTTCCTTTGACACGTTTTTGGTCGCCTCGTCCGAAGTAGAGTCGCAGCCGACAATGCAATTGCAGAGTAGCATCGGCGCCCATACAAAAAGACAAAGTACTTTGGAATTCGGACTCGATGTCGGACAGGCTATGACCCGAGTTCGCTACAGCGAAAACGACTACTCAGTCGGTACCGTTAACGCTGTATGCGAGAGGCATTCGACGACCTCTCGACGCTTCTGCCAACGGCGGCATCGTCAATCCGGAGCGTGACAGCTGCGTTGCGACCCGTGTTCAGATCGCGGCTGATTTGCGTAGCCAGTCCTGAAGTCTGGCTTGGTCGGGGACTCTCACGCATCGATAGCCCGTTGCAACCAATCCCGCTTGCTCCAGTTCTCTCAACGCATTGCCGATGGAAACTTCGGAAACACCGAGCAATTCTGCGAAGTCGCGCTGCCGACATGCGACCCCATCCGGCAGCTCGCCGTAGCCCATGTGGATATGGATTACTTTTGCAAGTCGCGCCGTCACGCCCAGAGTCAGCGCATCATCATAAAGTTCCAGAACAGCGTTAAGTCGTGCGGTATTACAACGCCAGATGCCAAGCGCGAACCCCGGCTGAGTCCGCAACAGATCGTCCAGCACCTTTGCCTTGATGACGTAGATTTCGCAGCGTCCGACAGCAAAGCCGTCATGAGTATAGGCAGCGCGTTGCAGGCCCAGGTCGCCGAAATGACCGCCGATTCCAAGCACCGTGACTAGATTGAATGAGCCATCGGGGCGAAATCGACCAAGGCGTACAGCGCCATCGGCAACAATGCACAAGCGCGGCGAGGTATCGCCCCGCGAATGCAGCGTATCGCCATCGGCGAATACTTTTCGCTGCGCGCGTTCGCACGCGACCTGATAGGCCTCATCGGGTAAATAGTCGCGCAAGGTCCCCACGCGAAAATCCAGCTTATCCATAGCTTGATCGATAGCGGCAATGAGCAACGGAATCCGGCACAACCTTCGGCGCCCTCAATGAGCTACACCCTCGCCAAAATCGGCTTGCCGCTGTCCCCGCGTTCGGCTATTCGACGATTCGGTGAAGCCTGCGGCCTCGGTGCGCTGACCGGAACCGTTTTTGACCGGCTTACCCGTCCGAATCGATGGCTTCGACGAAGATCGCCACTGCCTCTGCAACCGTCAGTTGAACCAGATCACCGGGGGCGAGCTCGCGCGCAAAAGCACGTCCCTCCTCGCGCTGCACGACAATGGCCTGCAAGGCACCGTCGGGTGAAAGGAACGTGACCGTCCGGCCGCCCGGTCCGATGGATTCGACGAGGACAACCGTAGACCCGATAGCGCCAACCGCTCCGCCGGGGCGCTCGCCCTCCTCGGCCCTGACCACTCCCGCTGCAGCGGCGGCCGCGAGTTCAGGAACCGCATCAGGGTCGAGCTTCTCGACAGCGTAATCGAGCTCGTAGTGCAGACGGATCGTGTCACCGACCTCGAGCTGGGCAAAGTTGCGCACTTCGGGGCCAGCCGTGATTGTCATTTCACCACCTTGTGGGCCCCGCAGAGTGATCAGCCGTTCATCGCGGTCGAGCGCGGCGACCAATGCGGACACGTCGACGACGTCGCTGAAGGTAACGGGATCTTGTGCCTGTACACCGGGCGCCATCATCGCGGCGACGCCGGCGACTGTAATGGCGCGCCTGGAACGGCTGAAAAATTTGCTCATGATTTGAATACCCTTGTTGATGCCAGCTCATCCTGGCAGTGTAGCGGCGGTTTACGTGTCGCCTTCCCAAGCGACGGCAAGGCACTGATTACCTAAGGTATCTCGCAGTCCGTACCTTGCAACATGTGTCCGCGAGTAAGCGTCGCACGCGGATGGTTACAGAAGTTCGACCCGTTCTGTAACGCAAAGTGCGAGCTGACAGCAGAATGTGCAGTCAGGTGTCGATCTCTTTGCCCGTACCCCCGTAGTTCGAGCCATGCAGGATGTGGGATTTCCATCTCGGTCGTGAAGCAGCTTAGAGCAGGCACCACCATGATCGATCAGCCAGCTTTCTGCGCCGCGATTGGCATTTATTGCCAGATGTTGCCATACTCTCATCTCAAATCGCTCGCCCTGAGGACACCATGGCTACTATGAACATTTCCGTACCGGACCCGATGAAAGACTGGGTTCAGGCGCAAATCGATGAGGGAAAGTACGCCAGCTCAAGCGACTATGTTCGGGATCTGATCCGCAAGGACCAGGAGAGGAAGGACAAGCTAGCTGCCCTTCAGGCTGCCATTACCCTCGGAGTGGAGAGCGGCGAGGCTGGCGAATTGGACATGGACGCGATCAAGCGAAAAGCGAAGGAGCTGGCGAAACTTCAAGACGCCTGATGCCCCGGATCCTCAAGCAAGCCCAGGCAGAGCTCGATTTAATCGACATCTGGCTTCACAGCAGCCGAGAGTGGGGCGACGAGCAGGCTGATCAGTACCTGGATGACCTGGATCAGGCAATACAGTTGCTCGCTGAACAGCCGTTGATGTGCCGAGAACGACCGGAGTTCTTCCCGCCCGTCAGGATCCACCATCATGCGCACCATCTGATCGTGTATTCGGCGGTAACCGGCGGAATCAGTGTTGTTCGCGTCCTCCACGAGAGTATGAACGTAGACGCCCACCTCGATTGAGCCGACACGATCCGTCACCGAGACATCATCAGAATGCCTTCGTTGGGATCTGCGCATCGGCGAGACTGCGACCACGCACGGGCACCTTGTCCCGTCTCGCAGTGTCACGTCGTACTGGAAACCAGGAAACAGATCCTTGGCCACGCGAGTGGCGACATCACCACTACTCGGCCGCATGGAAACAGCCCGTGTTTCCCTATCAGGCGAAATGTCTTAAATGGCTTTCGGCGTGCTGGGCGAGGGAATCTCGGCGATATACCCGAAGATTCACCGCATCAGGCACGAGGACATTAGTCGCCATGTGCCTGCTGCTGCGTGTTTCCGAGAGCGGCTGCTCCGCCTGGCGCCAGTGGACCTCAACCGCGCGGTTCTTGCAGCAGCACCTTCAGCTCGGCCACTTTGCCGCGGGATACCGGGATTTTCGGGTCGGCAGCCTCGAGTTGCACGAAGTGTCTTCGCGACTCGTTGAGCAGGCGCGTTATTCCAGCCAGCCTGACGATATAACCGCGATGCAGCCGGATGAACGCGTCCGGGGTAAGTTGCTGCTCGAAGTCATCCAGGGTGGTGTCTGAAAGTATCGTATCGGTTGAGTGCGCAAGTCGCCCCTGGCCTGTCAGATGTATCCGGCGATAGCGGCCAATACCCTCGATGAAAGCGATCTCGGCGTGCCTCAGAACGCGCAAACCGCTGCTGTCCGACAGCGTGAGGTGGTTGTAGTCAGCGGTCGATTTTTTCAGCGCCGCAACAATCACATCCTCCAGGCGCAGGATCTTGCGGATACACTTCTCCAGAAGCGCGGGTCTTACAGGCTTTACCAGATAATCGATCGCATTGGTGCCAAAGGCGTCCAGCGCGTAGTGGTCG
>JAZBOZ010000174.1:0-5741 GCA_036351405.1 Halieaceae bacterium | reverse complement strand
GACTTTGGCCATACGCTGGCCATTTGGGGAGTGCCGCGAGGGCCCTACGTCATGTTGCCGCTGCTCGGACCGCGGACGGCACGTTCCACCGTGGGGACCGGCGTTGATGGTTGGGCGTCGCCGATGGGGCAGGCCTTCGCCGATGAGGCTGAGTGGACGCTCCGTACCTTCGACATCATTGATCAAAGAGCCCGCTTGCTGGGCACTGACCAACTGATTTCTGGCGATCGCTATCTTTTTATCCGCGACGTCTACCTCCAACAGCGCAATGTGCTGATCAACGACGGCAAAACGTCGGACGAATTTTCAGAATTTGACGCCGACTGGGAAGAGGATGGTCTCTGAGCAGGGCGAGCCTGCGTTTATCGAGAGGACCGCGGTGTCGCAGGTGCTCATTGTCGATGACCACCCGGAACGCGCGAATCAGGTGGCAGAAGCCCTCGCTGATGGTGCATGGCGCCTCAGCCTGACCCCCGCAGTAGACGATCTCGAGGCCACACTGGGTACCGACAGCCCGTGGGATGTCGTGATTTGTAGTGTCGATCTGATGAATGTCTCCTGGGCGTCTGTGCGCAGAGCGATGCGGGGCTTCGATGTCCAGGTTCCGGTCATTGCCTTTGGTGATGATCGAGACGCTAACCGCATGGCTACGGCTCTGGGTCTGGGCGCCGCTGATTACTTCGTTCGCCCCCATGAGAAGCACCGGCTATTTGCGCGCTCCGTAGAGCGTGCGGTGCACCATCGCCAATTGCAGCGGATGTTGAAAGACAGCAACCGAGAGTTGGCAGCCGCCAATGCCCAGCTGCGTCAGTCGCTGAAGATTCTTGAGCAAGACCAGCGGGCCGGTCGTCAGGTGCAAATGGCGATGCTCCCGCCGCGAACCCTGCAGCAAAACGGCTATTGGTTCAGCCATCAAATCCTTCCCTCGCTGTATCTCAGCGGTGATTTCACCGACTACTTTCAGGTGGGTGAGCGCGAGATTGTGTTTTTTCTCGCTGACGTCTCGGGGCACGGTTCTTCATCGGCCTTTGCGACGGTACTGTTGAAAAATTTGTTTGCGCGCAAGCGCTCCGATTATTTACGCAAGCACGATCGATCAGTGACCGAGCCGCTGGCTATGCTGCGGCTCGCGAATAGAGAGCTTTTAGAGCTCGCCGTGAGTAAATACGCCACCATGGTGGTAGGCGTACTGGACTTTGCAAATCATCAGCTTCGATATAGCATCGCCGGCCATTTGCCGGCACCGGTAATGATCGATGGCGATGGCGCGCGCTATTTGCCAGGGGAGGGCTCTCCCGTGGGATTGATGCCCGAGCCCGAGTACAGCGAGCAGACCATTGATCTGGCCGAGAAATTCATGCTGTTGCTGATGTCCGACGGCGTATTGGAGACGCTGACTGATATGGATTTGATCGCAAAAGAGCAGGCGTTGCTCGAGCGCCTCGACGGCCCACCGGCGCCGCCCTCGGAGCTTGCTACCCGCATAGGTTGGGATGATTTGTCGGCTGGCGAGCTGGAGGATGATATCGCCGGGCTGTTCATTTCTCGGGGTTTCGTATGACTGATTGTCGCGTCAGTGCCGCACGCGACCACGGCGCGTACGTGTTGCGCTTGGAGGGCGATGTGCGCCTGACGATGTGTACCGCGCTCGACGATTACTTCAGTAAGATATTCGCAGACCCGGACTTTGTGAGTGTTTGGGTGGATGTCACTGAGGCTGAGGGTCTCGACAGCACGACGCTGGGCATGCTGGCGCAATTGGCGATGCAAACCAAAGCTCGATTCGGCTTCAAACCGGCGCTATTTACGGCCAAACCGGGCATCAACCGTCTGGTTCGATCAATGGGCTTCCAGCAGCTGTTCGATGTCCGTGAGGAGCACTGTTGTGACGATAGCTGCGCCGCTGAAATTCCCTCAATCGATGCGAGTGAGGGAGAAGTCAAAGATAAGGTCATCGCTGCGCACAAGGCGCTGATGTCGATCAATGAGCGCAACCGAGCCGAGTTCACTGACCTGATTCGAGCCCTCGAAACGGGTGCGGACGCTCAAGGCTAATCATTCCTTCGCGAGTCATTACACCCTCGCGACCGATCACTCTTTCGCAAACAGCGCTGCGAGTTTTTGCTGATCTGCAGCGAATCGGCGAATGCCATCAGCCAGCTTTTCCGTTGCCATCGCATCCTCATTGAGTGCGTAGCGAAAACCTGCCTCGCTGATGGGCTGGGGTCGATCAGCGCCCGACGCCGAGCCTGCTTCCAGAATACGTGGTAGTGAGCCTGCGTCGGCATTGAGTTGGTCGAGCAAATCGGGCGCAATGGTGAGACGATCGCAGCCTGCGAGCGCTTCGATTTGTTGGCTATTACGGAAGCTCGCCCCCATGACGATGGTGTTGTAGCCGTGCGCTTTGTAGTGCTGATAAATGCGTTTTACCGACTGCACACCCGGATCATCGGCCGGCGTGTTAATGACGCAGTCGGTGTTGGCCATGTACCAATCGTAAATTCGGCCCACGAAGGGAGAGATCAGTGTGACGCCCGCATCTGCACAGGCGACCGCCTGGCCAAACCCGAACAGCAGTGTCAGGTTGCAGTTAATGCCCTCTCGCTCCAACACCTCGGCGGCACGAATGCCTTCCCAGGTCGCGGCAATCTTGATCAGTACCCGTTGCGCCGGTACCCCGATGTCATCGTAAAGCGCGATCAGCTGCCGCGCTTTGTCGATCGTGGCTTGCGTATCGAAGGACAGACGCGCATCAACTTCGGTACTCACGCGCCCCGGTACGAGCTGGCTGATTTCCTTACCGACTGTTACCGCGAAGGCATCACAGGCTTGATCGGGATCTTGTGCCGAGTCGCGAATGCTCGCCAGGCTATCGGCGAAGCGTGGAAGTTGGGCGGCTTTAAGCAGCAATGAAGGATTGGTCGTTGCATCAACGGGCTTGAGCCGGGCAATGGCATCGACATCTCCTGTGTCGGCCACTACTTCTGTCATCGTTCTTAACTGTTCCAGCTTACTGCTCATGATTCATTCTCGAATTTGTTTGTGGGCGAAATCAGCCATAGGCAGCATCGCGGAGAGGGCGCTGCTGACACATGGCATTGGCTTCTCTTAAGACATCGCTTGTCGCGCCGTCTCGGTGCGCGAGCTCACTCAGATGGCGTCTGAATTTTCGGCCGCCCGGCTGTCCTTGATACAGTCCCAGCACATGCCGGGTGATATGGTTCAAGCGCGAGCCTGAGGCCAACTGCCGGTCAATATAAGGGATCAGCGCTTCGATCACAGCTGAGCGATCAGCTGCCGGCTGTTCTTCCGCGAACAGTTCCTGATCGACCTCCGCCAGTAGCCACGGGTTCTGGTAGGGGGCACGGCCGAGCATTACGCCATCACAGGACTCAAGCGCTTTCTGACACGCTTCCAAATCACTGAGTCCGCCATTGAGCACAATCGTCAGCTGCGGGAAGTCCCGCTTTAAACGATAGACCCACTCGTAATTGAGGGGTGGGATTTCACGGTTTTCCTTGGGTGATAGCCCCTGCAGCCAGGCTTTACGGGCGTGGACGATAAACACTTCAGCGCCGCCGGACGCCACGGTGCCAACGAAGTCGCTCAGTTCGCTGTAACTCTCCTGATGGTCGATACCAATGCGATGCTTCACCGTGACAGGAACATCAACGCGATCCCTCATCGCGGCGATGCAATCCCGGACCAGCTCAGGTTCTGCCATCAAGCAGGCGCCGAAGCGGCCATTTTGCACGCGATCAGACGGGCAGCCACAGTTTAAGTTGATTTCGTCGTAGCCCCAGCGCTCGCCCATCACAGCACACTCAGCGAGTTGTTGGGGATCACTACCGCCCAGCTGTAGCGCAACGGGATGTTCCTCGCCGTTGAAATCAAGATGCCTCGCGGCGTCACCGTG
Organism: Halieaceae bacterium; assembly: GCA_036351405.1. Taxonomy (GTDB): domain Bacteria; phylum Pseudomonadota; class Gammaproteobacteria; order Pseudomonadales; family Halieaceae; genus Luminiphilus. Next base: position 1,825 of record JAZBOZ010000174.1, on the reverse strand, counting down.
AAGGAGGGCGCCGGTCGTGACCATTTCGGTGTAAACGCGGGCGCGACGCGACAACAGCCGCCAGAAATACCGACAGTGCCGATCGGTCCAATCCATGCAGGGCGCGGTGCAGAAGCGCCATGGTGAGTAATCAGTGTTTTCCACAACGGGGCTGGGTCAGTGACTTTCAAGGTCGCACAGGGTACCAGCCGCAATGGGATCTGTGTGTACCCCCATGGTCCCCCGCAGCGCGTTCATGTTGTTGTAGCCTTAGCGAGGCACACTACAGCCTTTTGTCGATGGAGATACTCATGGGGCGGCAAGGTTTGGATCGAAGACAGATGCTCAAAGGCATGGGCGCCACGCTCGGATTTTTGGCGCTCAGAGGTTATGACGCGGCGGCAGCTGCGCCGGCTCATTTCACCCACGGCGTGGCTTCGGGCGACCCACTCGCTGATCGAGTGATTCTTTGGTCTCGCGTTTTACCCGGTGATGGCCAGCTGCGTGATCTCCAAGTGCGTTGGGAAGTGGCGGAAGATCTCAATTTCAGTCGCATTGTCGCTCAGGGTCGCGCGGCTACTGGTGCCCATCGCGATTACACCGTGAAGGTGGATGCGGCGGGTCTGGCGCCGGGCAAGACCTACTTTTATCGCTTCAGCAGTGAAGGGGTTGTCTCGCCTGTGGGGCGCACCCGAACTCTGCCGACAGGCGCTGTGGCAGCCTTCAGTATCGGCCTGTGCTCATGCTCGAATTACCCGCAGGGCTACTTTCATGCCTACCGAGAACTCGCCAAGGCAGATGTCGATGTGGTGATGCATGTCGGCGATTACATCTACGAGTATGAAGCCGGCAAGTACTCGAATCCTGTTGCCACCGGGCAGTTGGGTCGTGAGGTGAAGCCCAGCAACGAATTGTTGGTGCTGGAAGACTATCGCATGCGTTACGGTCTATATCGTACCGACCCTGATTTGCAGGCAGCGCATGCCGCTCACCCATGGATCTGCGTCTGGGACGATCATGAACTCTGCAACGACACCTGGCGTGCGGGCGCGGAGAATCACAACGAGGGCGAAGGTGACTTTGTAGAGCGAATCGCAGCGGCCAGGAAGGCCTATCACGAGTGGTTGCCGATTCGCACTGCTGCCCAGACCGATCAGGGTCCGATTTACCGCAACTTCCGAGTCGGTGACCTCGCGGATCTGATCATGCTAGACACCCGCTTACACGGGCGAGACCAGCAGCTCAGCTACTTCACCGACTTACCGAAGGCGGAGAACCCGGTCGTATTTCGTGATCAGGTGCTTGCGGCGCAGTCGCGCACGATTCTCGGTGCGGATCAAGAGGCATGGCTGGCATCACAGCTCGCCGCCAGTAAAGACCGCGGCGCCACCTGGCAGGTACTGGGTCAGCAGGTGTTGATGGGCCGGGTGATGATTCCCGAGATTCCCGCGTCCGCCATGGCGGGGGTCGAACTCTCCGAGCGCTCGCGCCGCTATTTTGAGGCGATGCAAAAACTGGCGCCGCTCGGTATGCCGATGAATCTCGATGCCTGGGATGGCTATCCCGCGTGTCGCGAGCGTATCCACGGACAACTGCTTGAGTTGGCCGCGAACCCGGTAGTGCTTGCCGGGGATACCCACAATGCGTGGGCCTTTAATATGCGTGATCAGGCTGGCCGGGCGGTCGGTGTGGAAATTGGCACGCCGGGTATTTCTAGCCCCGGTTTGGAAACCTATTTGCCGCTGCCTCCCGATGCGTTGAACCAAGCCCTGCGTGCCAGCAGCGAAGAGCTGGTGTCACTGGATACCTATCGCCGTGGCTGGTCTGAAATCAAGCTGACGCCGAG
>JAZBOZ010000173.1:0-5581 GCA_036351405.1 Halieaceae bacterium | reverse complement strand
GAGAGCCGACTGGCTCACCAGGAGCATCTGATCGATGCACTGAATACGCAGCTGGTGGAACAACAGCACAGACTCATGCACCTGGAGACATTGAATCGCGAGTTGGTGAATCGTTTTCGCTCTCTGGCGGCAGCGATGCCCGCTGCCGAGTCCGATGATCAGCCGCCGCCGCACTATTAGAGCTAATCCGATAAACACAAGCCGCGCAGACGCAATCCGAACCCTGTTACTTTGGCATCAAAGGCAGACTTAAGCCTTGCTGGATTGCTGCCTGTTTAGGCGTGTTGCTTCAATATCAGCCGTCTGTGACCGGGTCGTTTAACAGCGGCCAACCACCGAGATCCTTCCAGCGATTCACAATATGGCAGAACAGCGCTGCGGTTTTTTCAGCGTCATAGAGGGCGGTATGTGCTTCGCTATTGCTGAACTCAATGCCAGCGAGTTGGCAGGCTTTTGCCAGCACTGTATGACCGACGGCGAGCCCGGCGAGGGTCGCAGTGTCGAAATAAGAGAACGGGTGGAAGGGGTTGCGTTTGATATCGCAGCGCTCAACCGCAGCGTTTAAAAAGCCTGCGTCGAAGTGAGCGTTGTGTGCAACCAGCACCGCGCGATTACATCCCTGGTCACGAATCTCCTTGCGCACTGCGCTGAACAGTTCGCCCAGAGCAATGGTTTCCGGTACCGCATCGCGCAGGGGGTTCTCCGGGTCGATGCCGGTGAACTCCAGTGCCGCCGGTTCAAGGTTGGCGCCCTCAAAAGGCTCGACATTGAAGTCCAGTGTCCGGTGAACGAACAGTGTCCCGTCATCGTCCATTCGAAGAATGCTGGCGGCAATTTCCAGCATGGCATCGGTATCGCAGTTGAATCCGCCGGTCTCGATATCGATGACGACCGGCAGAAAACCGCGGAACCGGTCACGCATTTTTGGTGTGTTGTCTATGTCGCTCACGAAACTAACGACCAGCGTAACGTTTCGCCGGCGCGCAGCGGTATCAGGTCAGCCTCGCCCAGTGCAAGGCGTTCCGGCACTGTTTGTGCGACCTGCTCTAGCGTCACCGTGTCGGTATTACGCGGTAAACGATAAAAGTCTGGGCCGTGGAAGCTGGCAAAGGCCTCCAAACGATTCAGGGCGTCCTCCTCCTCAAACACCTCCGCGTACATCTCCAGCGCAGCGTTTGCGGTGTAGCAGCCAGCGCAACCGCAGGGGCTCTCTTTGGCCTCGCGGACGTGTGGTGCAGAGTCTGTGCCGAGGAAGAAGCGGGGATTGCCTGACGTGGCCGCTTTGCGCAGGGCGGTTTGGTGAATGTTGCGCTTGAGGATAGGCAGACAGTAGTAGTGGGGCCGAATGCCACCCACCAGCATATGGTTACGGTTGTATAGCAAGTGGTGGGCGGTGATCGTGGCGCCTACGCCTTCTCGCGTGCCCACCACGAAGCTCACCGAGTCCGCGGTGGTGATGTGTTCGAGCACGACCCTCAGCTTCGGGAAGCGTTCCACGATGGGTGCCAAATGCCGATCGATGAATACCTTCTCCCGATCAAAAATGTCGATCTCGCTGTCAGTGACCTCACCGTGGATGAGCAGCGGCAGGTCATATTTCTCCATCGCCTCGAGGGTCGGGTACAGGGCTGACAGGTCGCTGACGCCAGCAGCGGAGTTGGTGGTGGCGCCAGCGGGATACAGTTTTACAGCCTTTACGAAGCCACTCTCTGTCGCGGCACGGATGTCTTCAGCACGGGTTTGGTCGGTCAGGTAGAGCGTCATGAGCGGCTCAAAGGGCTGACTGGACTCCGGGAGCGCGCTCAGGATGCGATCGCGATAGGCGGCGGCGTCTTCCACGTTGCGCACGGGTGGCACCAGGTTGGGCATCACAATTGCTCGTCGAGCCCAGCGAGCGATGTCGGGGACGGTTGTGGCAAGGGCGTCACCATCTCTTAAATGGATATGCCAGTCGTCGGGGCGAGTCAGGGTGAGGGTTTTCATGGTCGAGTTCTCTGCTGCTACCCGCGAAGTGTAGCAGGGGTGGGCGGCTGATTAGCTCACTCGCCACCTTCAGCAGCGCGCGTTAGCATCGTCGGCCTGTTTTGATTCAAAGCTGAGTGAAAGTTGCCATGTTGTGTCGTCGATACCTTTTCCCGCTGTTAATGGCCTTGAACTGCGGTGTCTCCCCCCAGGCGAGCGCTGAATATGACTACTTCAGTGCCAATCGGCAGCTGATTCGTAACGGGGTGCAAGCGGTGCTGACGTGTAACGGCGTATTCACGTCGGAGCGCAGCCTTGACCAAGTATTTGCGCAGGAACTTGCCTATTTGGGGGAACGGGTTCTCGGTACGGCCACCGATGGCCCGTATCAGGTGCATCAAAATGTGCGAGCGGTTTCCGTTGGCGGCGGTGAGCATGGGCCGACCGTTACCGCGGCATTCCGTGAGGGCATTGGCTGCATTGTGATGGCGCCCGACCAAACGCTGGCAGACATTCCTTCATTGCCCACCTTTGATGCGCCGCCACTTGCTGGAGATCCCAGCGTTATTCCGTGGCCTGAAGGTGATCTCGTGGCGCCAGCTGCAATCGACCCGCAAATTGATCAGGCGGCGTTGGCTGCGGCCATTGAGTGGGCCTTTGATCGGGACACTGCGGAGCAGGATACGGTTAGCCTACTGATTGTGCATCGCGGCGAGATCATTGCAGAGCGCTACGCCGAGGGCTTCAACTACCGCACCCGTACGCGAACCTGGTCGACAGCGAAAAGCATTGCGGCGACGCTCATTGGTATGCAGGTTGATCGCGGTGAAATGGCCCTTGATGGCCCGCTGGATCTCGACTGGTTGCCCGAGATGGCAGGTAGCGATAACGACCCGCGCGATGCCATCACTCTGCGCCATGTGCTCAACATGTCGAGCGGGCTCGAGCCGGTCGATAGTTTCGGCCGTGAGTACGCGACCGGATCAGGGTTGGCGTATTGGGCCGGCGCCAGTTCGGTGCGGGGCGCGCTTGATCGGGGTTTGATGCGGGAGCCCGGCAGTCACTGGGATTATGAGAACTACGACACGCTGCTGGCGGTGCTGGCCTTCAAACAATCCATGCCCAGCGAGGCGGCTTATCACCAATTCCCCCGGCGCGAGCTGCTCGACCGGATCGGTATGCGCAATACGCTGCTGAGCACGGATCGCTTTGGCGACTTCATTCTGAGCTCTCAGGTGTATACCAACGCCCGTGATCTCGCGCGCTTCGGATTGCTGTACTTGAACAACGGCGTTTGGGGGGGTGAGCGATTGATCTCCGAAGACTGGATCAAATTCGTGCGTACACCCGCACCGGCATCCGGCCCGCGTGGACACGATTACGGCGGCCAGTGGTGGCTAGTACCCGATGACCGTAAATCCGAGGTGCCAGGTGATGCTTACAGCACCGCGGGTAACCGAGGTCAGTATGTCATCGTCGATCCCAGTCACGAGCTGGTGATTGTCCGTCGCGGTCTGGACTATGGCCAACAGGGCTTTGATCGCTGGGATTTATTGCGAGAAGTCCTAAAGGCTTTTCCGGATCAGGAATAGCGCTTGTCATACTCATTACCGATCACCTAGGCTGCAGGCTTTCGGCGCTGTTTGTTGAACGAGCAGCGATCGCTACCCGGGTGTCGTCCATGTCACTCTTTTGAGAAGTATTGTGCGCAGCGGTGCGCCTACCAACAGGAATGGTTTTCATGTCATCGGTCAATAAAGTGGTGCTCGCGTACTCCGGCGGGCTGGATACATCGGTCATCGTTCGCTGGCTGCAGCAAAAATATGGCTGCGAAGTCGTGACTTTTACTGCCGATCTTGGTCAGGGCGAAGAAGTGGCTCCCGCGCGTGCCAAGGCGGAGGCGCTGGGCGTCAAGCAAATTTATATCGATGACCTGCGGGAGGAATTCGCGCGGGATTATGTGTTCCCGATGTTTCGCGCCAACACGATTTACGAGGGTGAGTACTTACTTGGAACCTCAATTGCCCGCCCGCTGATAGCCAAGCGGTTAGTGGAAATTGCCAATGAGACCGGCGCCGATGCGATTTCCCACGGCGCAACCGGCAAGGGCAACGACCAGATTCGTTTCGAGTTGGGTGCCTATGCACTCAAACCCGGTATTCAGGTGATTGCCCCGTGGCGTGAGTGGGACCTGCACTCCCGCGAGGACCTCATGGCTTACTGTCGGGAACACGACATACCGGTCGATGGCGCGAGCGCGAATAAGAAATCGCCCTACTCGATGGACGCCAATCTGCTGCATATCTCGTATGAGGGCGGTGTGCTCGAGGAGCCCTGGGCCGATGCGGAGGAATCGATGTGGCGCTGGTCAGTGAGCCCGGAGGCGGCGCCTGACACCCCGCAGGAAGTGTTGTTGACCTACCGTTCGGGTGACATCGTCGCGATTGATGGTGAGGAGATGACACCGGCTCAGGTGTTGGAAACCTTGAACCGGATGGGTGGTGCCCACGGCATCGGGCGTATCGATATCGTCGAGAATCGCTATGTCGGCATGAAATCCCGGGGATGCTACGAGACCCCCGGGGGTACCATCATGCTGCGCGCGCACAGAGCGATTGAATCGATCACTCTGGATCGTGAAGCGACGCATCTCAAGGACGAGCTGATGCCCCGCTATGCGCGACTCATTTATAACGGTTACTGGTGGTCACCCGAGCGGCGGATGCTGCAGGCGGCGATTGATGAATCCCAGCGGGATGTAAACGGCGACGTGCGACTGAAGCTCTACAAGGGTAATGTGATCGTCATGGGGCGTCGCTCGGATGATTCATTGTTCGACGAAAGTGTCGCCACCTTTGAGGACGATGCGGGTGCTTACGATCAGAAGGATGCCGATGGCTTCATCAAGTTGAATGCTTTGCGCCTGCGGATCGCCGCCGGCAAGGGTCGTCGTTTCGATTGAATGCTGGACGTCTACAGATAAGGCTGGAGCAATAAGATGAATAATGAACCACAGCAGGATCTGGCCAGCGCTGAGTTTTTTGATGTGCTCATCATCGGCGCGGGCATCTCAGGGATTGGTGCGGCGGTGCACTTGCAGCGGGAGTGCCCGCATCACAGTTTTGCTTTGATTGAACGGCGTGAGTCGTTGGGCGGTACCTGGGATTTGTTCCGCTATCCCGGCATCCGCTCCGACAGCGACATGCACACGCTGGGTTACAGCTTCAAACCTTGGGAGGCTGAAAAAGCCATCGCAGATGGCCCGGCGATTTTGTCTTACCTGAACGAGACGGCGGACGAGCATCGAGTTAGACAGCGTATCCGCTTTAAACAGAAGTTGGTGGCCGCGGACTGGAACAGTGACAAATCCGAGTGGCGTCTCACTGTTCAATTAGCCGAGGGTGAGCAAAAACATTACCGCTGTAACTTTCTGCTGATGTGCTCCGGCTACTACAGCTACGATCAAGGCTATGAGCCCGAGTTTGCCGGCAAACAAGATTTCCAGGGCGACTGGGTACATCCACAATTCTGGCCCGAGTCTCTCGATTACGCGGACAAGCGGGTTGTCGTTATTGGTTCCGGCGCGACAGCCATGACGGTGGTGCCCAACATGGCGAAG
>JAZBOZ010000172.1:0-18379 GCA_036351405.1 Halieaceae bacterium | reverse complement strand
AGGGCAGCTGCGGGAGTGGGCATAGCGCCGGTTCCCGACGTCGACTTTTCGCAGTTTGGCGAGATTGATGTGCAGCCCCGCTCACGACTCGACAAGCTCACTGCGCAGAATATGTCGCGCGCCTGGCTCAACGTGCCCCACGTCACACAGTTTGATGATGCAGATATCACCGAGCTGGAGGCTTTCAGGCAGTCACTCAAAGCGGAAGCTGAAAAGCGAGGCACAAAGTTGTCTCCGCTGCCGTTTATTCTCAAAGCTTGTGCGGTGGCATTAGAAGCGAATCCCAAGCTCAAGTCGTCTTTGGCTGATAGCGGTGATACGTTGGTATCCAAGCACTATTGCCACATCGGTATGGCTGTCGATACACCGGCTGGGCTGATGGTGCCTGTGCTCCGCGATGTAGATAAGAAAACGGTATGGGAGCTGGCTGAAGAGGTCCTGGAGTTGGCCGGTCTGGCTCGGGACCGGAAGCTTCGACCCGAGCAAATGCAGGGTGGCGTCTTCTCGGTCAGTAGCCTCGGCAATATTGGTGGTCGTGGCTTCACGCCCATCGTCAATGCGCCTGAGGTGGCGATCCTCGGTGTAAGCCGGGCCTCCATTCAGCCCGTGTGGGACGGACAGGCTTTTGCGCCGCGAACGTTGTTGCCACTGTCGCTTTCTTATGACCACCGGGTCATCAACGGCGGTGACGCGGGTCGCTTCCTGACCCAGCTGGTGGGTTTGCTGGCGGATATCCGTCGCTGCTTGCTGTGAATGTCGACTTGTGCGGCTAGTCGTGCCACTGTAGTTTTTCAACTACCAATATATTCAGGGGCCGCGAAACCGCGGGAGCTGCGCAATTGGCGTACATTGACGACATAGCGAAGGACACAAGGTTCGGTCCCAAGTTTGCCAGGGCGCTGGAGTTCTGGACGGAGCCTTTGTTACAGACCCTCACCGATGACCTCACCAACACTGAGCGCACGCTCTTTGTTGCGCTTACCGGTGCGCCCGGGACGGGCAAGGCGCCACAGGCCTTCTTTTTGGCCGACGAGTTGCAGGCTCGAGGTTTTAAGGTGGCGATGCTGTCGGTCCGTGATTTCTCCATGAGTTTGCACGCGCGGGAATTCCTAGCCCAGCGTGTTCATCCCCTCTTTATTAATCGCGGAATCGCCGGTACCCACGATATGCAGGGTCTGCGCAAGGTGCTCGAGGCGCTCAAGAGTGATCGTTTCGAGGGGCCTATCCACGTCCCGACTTTCGACATGAAGTTCGATGTTCGGGCCAACTTCTCTCGCTGGAACGTGATCGATGAACGCCCGGATATTGTACTCGTCAGAGGATGGTGCTTAGGCGCGATTGCGCAAGAGAGCCGGGAGCTGGCGGTCCCGGTCAACGAGACAGAGGCCGAGGAAGACACGGGTGGCGTATTCCGGCGTGCTGTGAACGACCGCATCCGCAGTGATTACCAGCCGCTGTACCACTTCTTTGATCGCTGGATTGTTCGTCAGGCGCCTTCATTTGATGTCGTTCGGCGCTGGCGTTTGATGGATGAGCGTGAGCGGCGTGCGCGTGAGGGCGCTGACAGTGGGATGCGTACCGAGCAGGAATTGGATCGTTATCTGTCGCTGCTCGAACGCACGGTGCGGGACATGATGCGAGCGCTGCCACCCCGCGCCCACTATCTCTTTACCCTAAATGAAGAGCGTCAGGTGTCTTCTTACACGACGGCCAACGGCGCCTGATACACAGCGACAAGCATCCCCCTTTACAAAGGTTTATCCCTGCTAGCCGATTTGTGGCTGTGTATCCCACGCAAAAAAAGCCCGGCACATAGGCCGGGCTAAGGGCAAGGACCCGAGGTCTCGGGTTCAGTCAAAGGGTTGTGGCTTCGGCGTTGCTGCGACCGAAGGTGGCAAGATGGGCATCGCGAACTGCGGCTGCTTGCCGGTCAGCGTTTTCAGGAATGCCACGATCTTGGCATTCTCTTCCTCGGTGAAGCGGCGTCCGAGCTGCAGGCGACCCATCACATCGACCGCTTCGGTCAAGGTTTCTGCCTGTCCGTCATGGAAGTAGGGGTAGGTCAGTTCAACGTTACGCAGCGTCGGCACTTTGAATGAAAAGCGGTCGGCGTCCTTACCGGTTACCGCAATACGACCTTCCGCCGGGTTGTCGGTCTGGTAGGGCTCAATGATGCCGAACTTCTGGAAGCTGGTGCCGCCCAGAGCCTCGCCGTTGTGGCACCCAGCACAACCGCTCGATTTGAACAGCTCGTAGCCTTCGCGTTCGAAATCGCTGATGGCACTCGCATCACCCAGCAGCCACTGGTCAAAGCGGCTATCGGGGGTCTTTAAGGTCTTCTCGAATTCCGCGATGGCGTCCGTTACCTCGTCAATGTTCACGCCGGCTTCCTGACCGTAGACCAGTGCGAAGTCATGACGGTATCCGGGAATTGACGCGACCACGTCTACCGCGAGTGCGTGTGTGCTCGCCATCTCACCCGGGTTGGCGATCGGGCCCGCAGCCTGCTCTTTAAGGTCCGCCGCACGACCATCCCAGAACTGGGCCACATTCAGCGAAGAGTTCAGAACCGTCGGTGAGTTGATTGGACCACGGTGCCAGCCATGACCAATCGATGTCTTCAGGTTATCGGTGCCGCCCATGCTGAGGTTGTGGCATGAGTTGCAAGAAATGAATCCCGATTTTGACAGTCGTGGGTCGAAGTAAAGCTTTTTGCCCAACTCTGCCTTGGCAAGGTTGATCTCACTCGGCGGAGTGACGGGTTTTACGGGCTCCGCAGCGAAGGTCGTTCCCGCTGCGGCCAAAGCTGCTGCGGCACTGAAACCGCGGATGATCTGTATGGCTTTCATATTCAACTCCTCGCGCTTCGTCCGGCGCAAAATGGAATTTGGAATAGCAGTTTACTCGTGAGCGCAGAGTTTGCCACCCTCTGACGATCTAGGCCAATAGATTATTTGAATATAACCAATCGGTTTAAGCGATCAAGTTTGGGGCGTAGTCGGTGGGTTGAGACGCGTTACAGGGCGGCTGCGTGATAGACTCAGCAGCCTGTTTTCAATCAAGCTCAGGTAGACACTTCATGGTTATCAAGCCACGCGTTCGCGGTTTTCTTTGTACAACTACCCATCCCGTTGGGTGTTATGAAAATGTGCGACGTCAGGTGGCGTACGTACGCAATCGTGGCGCGCTCGATAACGGACCCAAGCGCGTTTTGGTCCTGGGTGCTTCGACCGGCTACGGCCTTGCCTCGCGAATCACCGCGGCCTTCGGCAGTGGTGCTGCGACCATCGGCGTGTTTTTTGAAAAGCCCGGCACGGAGCGCAAGCCCGGTACCGCGGGCTGGTATAACGCCGCTGCCTTCCACCAATTAGCCGATGACGCCGGCCTCCATGCCTGGAGTTTGAACGGTGATGCCTTCTCCGACGAGGTCAAGGAAAAAACCATTGCCCTGATCAAGGAGACCCTGGGGCAGGTCGATCTGGTGGTGTATAGCCTCGCGGCTCCGCGACGTACGCATCCAAAAACAGGTGTGACGCACTCATCAACGTTAAAACCCATCGGTTCGGCGACCACCCAGAAAGGCATCAACACCGATAAAGGTGAGATTCAGGACTTCCATCTGGAGCCCGCGACTCAGGACGAAATCGATAACACCGTGGCGGTCATGGGGGGCGAGGACTGGCAAATGTGGATCGATGCGCTGGATGAGGCCGGCGTACTGGCCGATGGCGCGAAAACGACTGCATACACTTATATTGGTGAGAAGATCACTTGGGATATTTATTGGCACGGCACGATCGGTGCGGCCAAGAAAGATCTCGACAAGCGAGTGGTCGATATCCGCGAGAAGCTGGCTGTTCATGGTGGAGATGCAAGAGTGTCCGTCCTCAAGGCCGTAGTCACTCAGGCCAGTGCAGCAATCCCGGCGATGCCGATCTATCTCGCGATTTTGTTCAAGGTGATGAAGGCTCGCGGCACCCACGAAGGCTGCATTGAGCAAGTTGATCGACTCTTCAGGGATTCACTCTATGGTGATGCGGCGGCACCCGATGCAGAGGGGCGCCTGCGAGCGGACGATCTCGAGCTCGACCCCGAGGTGCAAGCAGAGGTGGCCCAGCGCTGGGCTGCCGTTAATACCGATAACCTGAATGAGCAGTCTGACTTTCAGGGATACAAGCGGGAGTTCCTGCAACTCTTCGGATTCGAAGTAGAAGGCGTCGATTACGAGGCTGATGTGGATCCCGTCGTTCCGATTGCGAACCTGGTGGAGTAACCATGCAACAGGCACATGGGGAGGTGGTACGCCTCAGCGAGCGCGTGCAACGGATCGTCGCGCCGAACCCCGGGCCGATGACGGGCCATGGCACCAACACTTATTTAATTGGCAGCGAGGCGATGGCAGTGCTCGATCCGGGCCCCGCGATCGATTCGCATATTGATGCCATCCTCGATGCGGTCGGCGATCGCTTGCGTTGGATTGTTTGTACTCATACCCATCCTGATCATTCTCCCGCTGCGGCAGTGCTGGCCGAGCGTACCGGCGCGAAGTTGGTGGGTAGAACCACCGAGGATGACCAGCATCAGGATCTCACCTTCCAGCCCGATCGGGTGATTGAGCACGACGAAGTCTTGACCTCAGAGGGTTGGCATTTGCGCGCCATTCGAACGCCGGGCCACGTTGATAATCACGTGTGTTATCTGCTCGAAGAAGAGGGCATGGTGTTCGCCGGCGACCACATTATGAATGGGTCGACGGTGGTGATTATCCCGCCCGGTGGCAACATGAAGCACTACATCGAGTCGCTACAGAAGTTGCTGGATTATCCCGTCGCCAGTATCGCGCCAGGTCACGGGGAGTTGATTCCGGATTGTCGTGCTGAGGTCGAGAAGCTGGTGCGGCATCGGCTCCTGCGTGAGGCCAAAGTGGTTGCGGGGCTTGAGCGCGTGGGACCGGCATCCGTCGACGATTTGGTGCCCGTGGTCTACAACGACGTCGACCCGTCGCTACATCCTTGGGCCAAGCTGTCGCTGCTGGCCCATCTGCTCAAACTTCAGGTTGAGTCCCGCGCTTCGGTAAGCGATGAGTTTTGGCGGCTGACGGCGTCTGGCTAGGTCTGTCATCCTTATCTTTTGACCCGGGAGTTGCGACGGATGGCAACGATAACGGTTATCATTTGTGGGCCCCGATACCCCAGCGGGGCGGCTATTAACTACAACACTATTTATCAATTAAACCCCTAAAGAGTCAGATAACAATCAGCGAGGTCTCCCCCCAATGCAAGGTTTGATGATGAACGTCCCGCTCACCATTACGTCGATCATTCGGCATGCTGAGCGCATACACGGCAATCAGGAAATTGTCTCCGTCACTCGTGATAATCCGCGCCATCGGTACACCTATCGTGATGCGTTCAAGCGCGCTCGTCAGCTCGCAAATGGCATCCATAGCTGGGGTTTATCGAAGGGTGACCGGATCGCGACACTGGCCTGGAACGATTACCGTCATCTCGAAACCTACTACGCCTCTGCTTGCTCAGGCTGTGTTTGCCACACCATCAATCCGCGCCTGTTCCCCGAGCAAATCGTCTACATCATCAACCACGCTGAAGATCAGTACCTGTTCCTCGATCCGGACTTCTGGCCGCTGATTGAGAAAGTCGCTCCCGAGTGCCCCAATGTCAAAGGCTGGGTAGTCATGACGACGCGCGAGCACATGCCCGAAACCAACGTGCCCAATGTGCTGTGCTACGAAGAGCTGGTAAACAGCCACAGCGACGAGTTCGATTGGCCCGAGCTTGATGAAAACCTCGCGTGTGCCCTGTGCTATACCTCGGGCACTACCGGTAATCCCAAAGGCGTGCTGTACAGCCATCGCTCAACGGTGCTGCACACTTATGCCACCCTGATGCCCGATGCGCTGAATATTTCGGGCAGCGATGTCGTGCTGCCGATCGTCCCCATGTTCCACGTCAACGCCTGGGGCAATCCCTACGCGTGCCCTGTGGCTGGCGCCAAGATGGTCATGCCGGGCAACAAAATGGGTGATGGCGAGACCTTGGCCAAGCTCATCAATGAGGAGGGTGTCACCATGTCGGCGGGTGTGCCGACGGTTTGGCTGAATCTGCTGGCCTATCTCCGCTCCAGCGGGACGGGCATCGAGAGTCTGAAGCGTGTTGTCGTTGGCGGTTCGGCTTGTCCGCTGTCCGTCATGGAGGAATTCGATTCACATGGTGTCGACACCCGTCACGCCTGGGGTATGACCGAGATGAGCCCGCTGGGAACCGGTAACTCCAGCGGTGCGCGTCGCGATCAATTTACCCCCGAGGAATTTGCGAAGATCCGCACGAACGTCGGCCAGCCGATTTGGGGTGTCGAGGTTAAAATCACCGACGACGACAACAAAGAGCTGCCCTGGGACGGTAAGGCGTTCGGCGCGCTGAAAGTACGCGGCCCCTGGATTTGCTCCAGCTACTTCAAGCTCGAAAAAACCGATGCGCATGCCGACGAAGGCTGGTTCGAGACTGGCGATGTCGCAACGATTAGCCCCGAGGGCTATGTGTCGATCACCGACCGCACCAAGGATGTGATCAAGTCGGGCGGTGAATGGATCTCTTCTATTGAAGTCGAGAACGCTGCGACAGGCCACCCTGGCGTCGCAGAGTCTGCCGTCATAGGACGACAGCATCCCAAGTGGGGCGAGCGTCCGCTGCTGATTGTGGTGCGTAATGCGGATGGCGCGGACCTCACGGCCGAGGACATGAAGGCACATCTCGAAGGTAAAATCGCCAAATGGTGGATTCCTGATGATGTGCAATTTGTCGATGAACTGCCCCACGGTGCTACCGGTAAAATCAACAAAATGGCGCTGCGGGATCAGTTCGCGGATTACGAGTTTCCCGCTTGATGGTTGATCGATGACGATGGCGATTTACTTTGCCATCGTCATCGTTGGTTTGTGTAGGAATATTCCGAAGGTCAGCCCGTCAGAGTAGTCTCTGACGGGCGTTTTTTTTTAGGGCAGCCGGTTGCCAGTGATGAAGCGAGGTTTTGGTGTCGCAACAGATGCTTGATATGCAGGGTTCGGATTCGCAGGCTCTCGACCGTCAAATTCTTGATGTGATTGTGCCCGCCTATCTGGGACTCACAGACCTCAAGCGCTGCCTCGAATCGGTGCGCGACTCGGTTAATGAGACACCTTACTCGCTGATTATTGTCGATGATGCCTCGCCGGAGCCGGGTGTCAGCGAATGGTTGTCGGCGTTTGCTACCGAGACAGGTGCGACCCTGCTGACCAATGAAGTCAACCAAGGCTTCGTCAAAAGCGTGATGCGTGCCGCGGCGTTACATCCCGATCGTGATTTTATTCTGCTGAACGGCGATACCCAGGTGGCTGGCAACTGGATTGATAGGCTGGTGGCCTGTGCCGAGCGTGCCGGGCTCGTCGCTACCGTGACGCCCTTTTCGAACAACGCCACCCTCGCGAGCTATCCGCGCATCGGGGCTGACAACGCGCTGCCTGCAGATGTGGATTTTGCGTCTTTGGACGCCCTGTTTGCTCAACAGAACGCGAACCAGTCGGTCAACATTCCGACGGGCGTCGGCTTTTGCCTGTGGGTCTCCAGAGCCGCCTGGGACGATGTGGGCGGGTTCGATCTCTCGTTCGGGCGCGGCTACGGCGAAGAAGTCGACTTTTGTATGGCCTTGGATGCGAAGGGTTGGCGACATTTACTTGCAGCGGATGTCTTCGTCTTTCACAAGGGGAATGTGTCGTTTGGCGAGGGAGCTGCCTCGCTGAAGGAAAGCGCACAGGTCGTCATTGATGAGCGTTATCCAGAATTCCCGCAGCGAGTCGCCGACTTCTTTACGCACGACCCCGTAAAGTTTTACAGGCAGCGAGTTGATGTCGCGCGTTTCGCTCGCATCTCATCGCGTCGCATTCTCTTTGTGAGTCATAGCTGGGGTGGCGGTGTCGCGCGGCATGTGCGTGAGTTGGCGCAATTGCTGGAGTCCTCGGGCACCGCTGCGGTGTTGTTGCTAGAACCGCGAGGCCACGATCGAGTTGAGCTGTCGTGGGTTAATCCCGTTAGCGACCTGTCGCTGACGCTATCTGCTGACAATCCGGATGAGCTGTTTGCGAAACTTCAGCAGCTGGATATCGATCTGATTCACTACCACCACTTAATGGGCTTCTCTCCGTGGGTGTTGGATCTTCCGAGCGCCTTGTCCGTGCCGTATTGGTTCACCGTGCACGACTTCATGGTTGCCTGTCCGCAGCTTCATTTTCTGACAGCCGATGGAGGCTATTGCGGTCAGCCCGACATTGAGGGTTGCCGCGCTTGTGTGGCCGGGCGTCCGGATCCTTGGGATTGGGGCATCGATGATTGGCGCCAAAAATTCACCGTGTGGCTTGACCATGCGGATCACGTCATTGCACCGAATGAGAGTGTGGCGAAGTCGCTGCAGACTTATTTTCAAGCAGTCACGGTGGATGTGCTGGCGCACCCTGAAGAGGGGCTGGACGCCTTCACGCGGCTCCCTGAGCGCTCACTCGGAAGGCGAAAAATCGCCATCCTCGGTACGCTTTCGCCCGCGAAGGGGCTTGAGCGGGTCAGAGAACTGGTCACGCACATTCGTGAAAATCAGCTGCCACTCGATATCGTGGTTGTAGGCGCCAGTACCGAGCCGCTGGGTATTCCGGAGGGGCCCGACTTTGTGCTTTTGGGTGAATATCGAGAGCGCGACCTCTCCGCGCTGCTGCAACGTGAGCGAGTCGACGCCTTCTTTCTCGCATCAGTTATTCCTGAAAGCTACAGCTACGCGCTTAGCACTGCCATGGCGTCGGGGTTGACGGTTGTTGCTTTCAATTTGGGTGCCATCGGTGAGCGGCTGGCGGGTTATCCGGCCGGTTTGTTGCTGTCTCCCGACAGCTCTGTCACTCGACTGGCGGAGGCACTGCTTGATGTACCTCCTGCGTTTACGGTGACAAACAGTGATGTAGCACTCGTTGATGCGGCTCGCGCCAATGCGGTTTCCCCATCTGATTACGTGAGTAGGTTGGCTGACTGGCTCCCAGTTTTACGTACCCGTGGCGATGAAGTACAGGAAGTATGGTTCAGTAGTGTGGCGTCTGGGCAACAACCCTTGGCGAGAGATGAGACTGCCATACCAGAGCAGGATATGCGGTCGTTGATCAGTGCGGCGCTGGAGTGCAAGCAGCGTGAGTCGCGTGATCAGCTGATTAGAAAAGCGCTGGAGAATGAGCGAGATGTGCAGACCCTCGATGGCGCACTCAAAGCAGAGCGCAACGAAGTCGCGCATCTGAAGGCGCTGGTGCCCGAAATTCAGGCGCGGCACCAGGATGAGGTGGCGCCATAGCGCGAGGTGGTTGAGATCGAACGCGCCGAGTCACAGCATTTACGTCAAACGATTCAAAGCCTAAAGGCGGCGCAGCAGCAGCATGTCAGCGCCCTTGAGGAGACCATTGGAGATCTCAAACAGTTAGCGGATACGCGAGAACATGAGATCGCAGCATTGGCTGCAGAGCGCGGTCGTCTCAACGATGAGCGGCGGGCACTTGCACAGCGGATTGCAGAGCTGGAGAACAGCACGTTCTGGCGCATGACCTATTTACCTCGACAGCTGGCCCATCAAATGAAGAGATTGATCAGAGCCGTGATCGCGCGCGTGGCGTTTCTACGTCGCTTGCTGGTATTCATTCGTTATCACTATGCGATTGGTGGCATGCGGGGCTTGTTGGCGTCTGTGCGTCGTCGCACTGCGGCGCTGTTTACACCTTCACCTGTGCCCGCGTACACAACGTCGTCATCGAAAAGCGCTTTTGATCGCGCTGAAGCTGTCAGGGGCCCGCTCGCACTCCGAACTTCAGAAGAGCCTGTTATCTCTATAGTGATACCCAGCTATGGCGAGCACGATGTGACGTATCAGTGTCTGCGTAGCATCGCTGAGCATCCGCCGTCTCACCCTTACGAGGTGCTGGTGGCCGATGACGCTTTTGAAGAGCCGTTTTCAGCAGAGGCGCTGGAGATCACCGGTGTCCGAGTCCTCAGACAGCCTGAGAATCTCGGGTTTTTACGCAATGTAAATGCTGCCGTCGCTGCGGCAGCGGGTGAGGCGATCCTGCTTTTGAACAATGACACCCTGGTGCATGAGGGCGCTATTGATCAGTTGTATCGAACGCTGCAGAAAGTACCGCATGCTGGTGCTGCCGGCGCGAAACTCATTGGAAGCGACGGTTTGCTGCAGGAGGCGGGAGGTATCGTCTGGCGGGATGCATCTGCCTGGAACTGGGGCAAGGGTGCAGATCCCGAGGATCCGCGTTTCAACTACCTACGGGAGGCAGACTACTGTTCGGCGGCGGCTCTGCTGGTGTCACGCAGTGCGTGGGATGCAGTCGATGGTTTTGATGAGCAGTTTGTTCCCGCCTACTACGAAGACACAGACCTGTGCTTTGCTCTCAAAAACGCGGGATACAAGGTTATTTATCAGCCCGCTGCGGTCGTTACCCACCTTGAGGGCGTGTCGCATGGCACTTCCACCGATCAGGGTATTAAACGGCATCAGGTGATTAACCAAGCGGTGTTCCAGAAAAAGTGGGCAGAGCGATTGTCAAGTCATGAAGAAAATGGCCGACACCCCGAGCTTGAACGTGACCGTAATGCGGTTTGGCGGGTGCTGTGGGTTGAGGCTTGTATGCTGACGCCCGATCAGGACTCCGGCTCTTTGCGCACCTGGCGCATCATGGAGATATTGCTTGCACTCGGCGCCAAGGTCACTTTTGTTGCCGATAACCTGCAGCGATTAGAGCCTTACGCGGGGCAGTTGCAGCAGTTGGGCGTTGAGGTGCTCTATACGCCGCAGATTCGCTCGGTTGGCGATTACATCGAGCAGCACGGTGCCCAGTACGATGTCATTACACTGTGCCGCCACTATATCGCCATCAACTACTGCGACCTGATTCGTCGCAAATGCCCTCGGGCGCAGATCTGGTTCGATACGATCGATCTCCACTATCTGCGCTTGCGGCGGCAGCACGCGCTGGACGGTTTGGATGCGACCAAAGCCATGGGCGCGCTGGCTTACAAAGAAGAGATGGCGGTGATTGCGGCCTCCGATGTGACGTTGGTAGTGAGTGACGTCGAGGTGGATGAGCTGTCGAAAGAAGCGCCTTCTGCGCGCGTGGCGGTGCTCAGTAATATTCATGTCTCGCAGCAAAAGGTGGCACCACGGTCATCGCGGCAAAACATTATGTTTGTCGGTGGATTCCAGCATCCCCCGAATATCGATGCGGTTGAATATTACGCACGCGAAATCTGGCCGCAGGTACGGGCTACTCATCCGGATATCAAGACCTACATCATCGGCAGCAAGATGCCGGACTCGCTGCGCAAGCTGGGTGAAGAAGCTGGGCTCGACATGCTGGGTTTTGTTGAAGACCTTGAGCCCTACTACGAGCAGTGCATATTGGCGATCGCGCCCCTGCGCTACGGTGCCGGTGTCAAAGGTAAAGTCAATCAGGCGCTCAGCTTTGGCTTGCCGGTCGTCGGTACCTCGATGGCTTTTGAGGGCATGGCAGTTGAGCATCGTCAGGAGGTCATGATCGCCAAAGACGCTGCGGCATTCGTGACTTCGATCAATGAGGTCATCGCTGATGATGGGCTGTGGGAAACCTTGTCTCAGCGCGGCCAGGCATCGCTTGAACGGGAGTTTTCTGTTGACGTGGCGCGAACGCAGCTCGCAGCTTTACTGGCCGAAGTGGCGAGGTAGTGTAGGCGTCCAGTTCTCTTCGAGTCGTTTTTCTACCAGAGCGTTGCCGACCTCGTAGAGTTCCAGATCCTGATTGTTGATCTCGAGCAGCGCCTGCCACAGCTCAGGGGTAAGTCGGTTGCGCAAATTCTCAAGCTGCTGTTCCACCGGGAGCCTCGCGTCTGACGAGCTCACGTTTTGCGGCTCTGTTGGCGTGTATTGAAATGCCACACCGAACCGCTGGAATGTCGCCGCGAAACTTTCAGTGTCACGATCGAAATGCTCGGTTCGTCCCAGGCAGGGGATGCTTTCGATGTTTCTGATCGCCGTGTAGAGGTCGTATTCGAGTCGGCCCTTGCGGTCACGGACGCGCGGCGCCTGATTGTATTGGCGGCACAGCATGTTGGTCTGTGCGTTGGACAGCGTCAGTCGACGATTTCGGTCTTGCATCGATGCCTCAACCCAGTCGGCAAACCTTGCCAGCGGGTCGTCATCGACAACGACGTCCTCTGCAGCCATCGACGCCTCGGCCTGCTGCTGTTTGCTTTTTTCACCGAATAGAAAGATCGAGCGGATTCTCAGGATGGGATGTCGCAGAAACACCACAGGCACCACCGTGAAATTAATCGCAGTGGGCGTGGGTATGTGGATCTGGTGCGATGAGAACGCGAGCTTGTCCGGATTGCGATCAATGATATTGACCAGCTGATCCTGGGTGATATTGAAGTAAGAAAACGGTCCATCGAACTTGAGGTGCTGATCGCCATAGTTGTCATCGAGGACTTTTTCAAACGTTGTCCCGGCATTCTTAAAGATGTGATAGTGACAAATGACGACGCGCGACATGGCGTGGATTCCCGTAGTTCCCTGAAAGTGTGGGGCCGATCTGGCATGCGCATCATACCAATTAACGGTGGAATTTTTGATGCAACAGCCGCCAACTGGCGGGAAATGGCCTGTAAAATGCTGGCATTAGGGAATTAAGTCGGGCGCTGCGCGTCAAATTAGGCAGGTCGTCGATTGTGCTGATTTCGCGGCGTTTTGCGCGCGTAACTGCACCTCGAATCCAACTTACAGCGGCCATCAGCGAAGGCCGGGGGACAAAATTTCGATGCAACAAGCCGAACAGCAGCCAAAACAGCGGCTCGGCGAGCGATTGGTGGCGGCCAATAAGCTCTCAGAGCGCGACCTTGAGCGGGCGCTGTTGGCGCAGCGCGAGATGGGTGGTTACTTCGGTGAAGTCTTGGTCCGGCTTGGGCTATTGGCCGAGATGGATTTGGTCCGCGTACTGTGCGACCAACTCAGTGTGAGTTTCCTGAGTAAAGAAGCGTTTCCCGAAGAGCCCCTGATACTCGAGGGGATCCCTGAGGAGTTTTTCTTCAATAACCGTGTTGTACCGATTGCAGCGCAGGCAGATACCACGATTTTTGCTGCGGTGATTCCGCAAGACCCGTTTATCAAAAAAGCCCTCGCATTGGCGACGGGCAAGCCCGTTGAGATTCGACTGGCGCTTGAAGCTGACGTGCAGGCTGCGCTCGATCGTTACAACGATGCGGGTGAGGAGCCTTTACCCGAGGGTTTTGAGACCACCGATTACTCAGACGATGAGTTCGTCGAGCATCTGAAGGATTTGGCCAGTGAGGCGCCGGTCATTCAGCGTGTGAATCAAATGATCCAGCGCGCGCTGGATTTGGGCGCATCGGACATCCACCTCGAGTCATTTGAGGATGGGTTACAGCTGCGTTATCGCGTGGATGGCGTATTGATTGATGCCCAGCAAAAGGTCGAGCCCGGGTTGGCACCCGCGATCATTTCGCGGGTAAAGCTGCTTGCTAACCTCAACATCGCCGAGCGGCGCTTGCCGCAGGATGGCCGCATCATGATGCGTGTCAAAGGTCATGAACTGGATCTTCGCGTTTCTACGCTACCCACGGTGCATGGCGAGGGTGTGGTGATGCGCGTGCTGGATCGGCAGAGTATCCGCCTCGAATTGGCTGAGATGGGTTTCAGCGAAGATACGTATAAGCGCTATGTTGAACTGCTGAAGCGGCCTCACGGTGTATTGCTGCTGACGGGCCCAACCGGCTCCGGTAAAACCACAACGCTCTATGCATCACTGGCCAAAATGGACTCGACGTCGCTGAAGATCATTACTGTCGAGGATCCGGTTGAGTACCAGTTGCGAGGCATTAATCAGATACCGGTGAATGCCCAGATTGATCTGACCTTTGCGCGTGCGCTGCGATCCATTCTTCGTCAGGATCCCGACATCATCATGATCGGGGAGATGCGCGATACCGAAACCGCGCAGATTGCGGTGCAGTCAGCGCTGACCGGGCACCTGGTGCTATCAACGTTGCACACCAACACTGCGGCAGGTGCGATCACTCGTCTCGAGGATATGGGCGTAGAACGCTTCCTGATTACTGCAGCGGTGAATGGTGTGCTTTCACAGCGGTTGATTCGCAAACTGTGCTCGTCGTGCAAGCAGCCGGTGACCCCCGATCAAGCCATGCTCGATAGCACGGGGCTGGCCGCTTTCATGACTGCAGGCCAAACACAGATCTATGAGGCGGCTGGTTGCCCGGCTTGCAAGCAGACAGGCTACTCCGGCCGGGTCGCTATTCACGAATTGTTTACGCTGGATGCCGCGGCTCAGAAATCTGTGTTGGCCGGTGCCGATGCACATCAGCTCCACGAGCAGGCGCGAGCAGCGGGTATGCGCACACTTTACGAGGATGGGCTGCTCAAGGTGGCCAACGGCGTGAGCTCGCTTGAAGAGGTATTGCGCGTTACGCAAGATCAAAGCGATGAGGTCGGCGACACTGCCGACGTCGCCTGAGGCCATAGAGCGCGATGGCAGCATTTCGCTATAAAGCGGTCAATCGCAGTGGCGCAATGGACGCGGGGACGATCGAGGCGGCCGACGAGCGTGCCGCACAGCGATCTCTCAGAAGCCGCGGGCTCACACCCTTGCAAGTTGTCCCCACCAGCGGCGTTGCCGTGGGTGATAGCACAGGCGCTCCCTCCAGTCTTCAGGTTTCGAAGCAGTTCCCTGGCGCGGGCACGTCGCTATTTGGCGGCTCGACCGCGCAGGTCACTCGCAAGGACGTGTTGCGATTCACCTCTGAGTTGTCAGTGCTGTTAAAGGCAGGGCTGCCGCTGGATCGCGCTATCAAAGTGCAGATTGACTCGGCGCCAGAGGGGGCAATGAAGGCGCTCTTGAGCGCCCTGCTTGATTCGTTGAAGGGCGGTAAGGCCCTGTCGGTCGGTTTGGAAACCCGCACCGATGTTTTCGACTCGTTCTATATCAATATGGTGCGTTCGGGAGAGGCGAGCGGCAGTTTGGCAACGGTGCTCGCCGAGCTTGCCGCCTACCTTGAACGTTCACGAGCGATTCGCGCGTCTGTTGTATCGGCGCTGATTTATCCAGCGATTCTTGCGGCAGTGGCGATCATCTCCATTTTCGTCATGCTGGGGTTTGTAGTGCCTGAGTTTGAGGCGCTATTTGAGGACATGGGCGATGCCTTGCCCCTGCTGACCGAGATGGTTATTGGGCTGGGTGATGTTATCGCCGCTTGGGGGTGGCTGCTGTTGCTCTTGGGTATTGGTGGCTGGTTTCTGATGCGGCGGTGGCTGGCAACGGACGAAGGTCAGCAATGGCGCGATAGGCGGAGTCTGGCGCTGCCTGTGCTCGGCGGTATCGTTAATCGCTACGAGGTGGCACAGTTTTCCCGGACTATGGGCACCTTGCTGAGTAATGGTGTCTCTATGCTGAAAGCGGCCGATATCGCGATTGGCACGGTGCGTAACTCGCTCGTGCGCGATGCGCTCCAGGTGATTGCGCCCGCAATCAAGCGCGGTGGGCGTATGTCAGAGTCTATGGATGCCAGTGTGTTTTCACCCGTGGCGGTGCAGATGGTTCGCGTAGGGGAAGAGTCGGGCAGTCTAGACGACATGCTGCTGCAGCTTGCGCAGGTCTATGAGAACGAGGTCGAGGCGGAGATCAAGCGCGCCCTGACGTTATTGGAGCCCATATTGATTCTGGGGATGGGCGGCGTGATCGCGGTGATTATTGTGGCGATCCTGATGGGTATTCTTTCAGTCAATCAACTCGCGGTTTGAGCGGCTGATCCAGTTAAAGCAAGGAGGCAACATTGTTTACTAGACGACAATCCAGACGACCACTTGATTCCCAGCGGGGATTTACCCTGATCGAACTGCTCGTAGTGCTGGCGATTCTTGGCATGCTGGCGGCACTGGTTGGGCCGCAAGTGTTGAATCAGTTGGGCGGTGCGAAGTCGAAGTCAGCCGGCATCCAGATTCGTGATTTTGAACAGGCGCTGGAGCTTTACAAGTTAGATGTGGGGCGCTTCCCCCGCACTAATGAAGGGCTTGAAGCGCTGGTCAGCCAGCCGGGTGGCGCCAAAGGTTGGAACGGACCTTATTTAAAGAAAGATGAAGTCCCCGAGGACCCATGGGGTAATGAGTATGTGTACCGCTCGCCCGGCCAAAACGGGGCGATGGACATTATTTCCTATGGCGCCGATGGTCGGCCCGGTGGCACGGGCGAGGATGCCGACGTCACTAATTAATCCTTTGGCGCCGCGGTTGGCCGAGCGTGGGTTTACCCTGCTTGAGTTAATGGTGGCGCTGCTGGTGGCCTCCCTATTGGCGGTGCTGGCAATGCCTTCAGCGCAGCGTATGAGTGAAACCATGCGTTATCGCGAGGCGGTGCGCGATTTGGTGACCGCCGCTCGTACGGCGAGGCGCGACGCCTTTGCCCATGGTGCTGCCTACGATTTGCTCATTTTTGAAGATCAGCCCGGCTGGGCGCTGGTGCCCGCGCAGAGGGCGTCTGAGGTGTTGCGCGGTGACATCGAAACCCAGCCTCTGCCTAAGGACTTATCCTTTGACGTCACTTACGCTGCCGAGGTGAGCCCTGGCCGAGGTGTCGCCAGTATTCGTTTTTATCCGAGCGGCGGCGCGTCCGGCGGTGACGTGGACATCCTGCGACCCTCGGGCAGCGGCGTGCGGCTCAAGATCGACTGGCTTCTCGGCGAGGTCGTGCAAGTGCCGGTGAGTAGTCGATGACAAAGACTCGCGGGTTTTCATTGATCGAGATGCTGGTGGCGATGGTGATTCTGTCGCTGTCATTGGGTGTGCTCTATCAAGCGGCCATGGGTGCGACGCGTAACGTACGCGTGGCGGCGGAGTACAACGAGGCGCTGATGATCGCGGAATCGGTGCTGTCAGAGCTTTCTGCCGTTACTGAAGTGGATGTGGCGCAGGAGGGGGTGTTTGGCGAATACCGCTGGCAGGCGCAAACGACCGCTGTCAGCTCCGAGGATGCCGAGGCGGCGCAAATGGCCCTGCCGCTCGCCGAGGTAACAGTGGTGGTGTACTGGGGCGAGTCCCGCCGGGAGCGACAGTTTGCGCTATCGAGTATTTTTCCGGTGCTGCCTACAACGGCGGTGCCCGATTGATGTATTCCCGTTGGAAGCAGCAGCGCGGCCTCACGCTGGTAGAGGTCGTGGTCGCCACACTCATACTGAGCCTGATCATGCTGGCGACGGTGACTGCGATGCGCACCTTTGGTCGCACCTACGACACGCTCTTACAGCGTACGGACCAGACAGCTGAGATGCGCGAGGTCAGCCGATTTCTGCGGCTGGCACTGCGCGATGCGCTGGGCGAGCCGGCAACGTTCTCCGGCGATGCGACGGTCGTCTCCTGGGCAACGCCACTTGATCGGGTGGGTAGTGCGGGGGGGATTCAATACCTCAAGCTGTCACATTCAGGCGATGGGCTGATGTTGTCCTTCGCACCCTTTGACCCGGCTCAGGTCGGTGCTGAAGAGCCCGGCTGGGGGTTGGTTGTTGACGATTTTGTGCTGGTGGATGAGCTGGAGCGGTTCGCCGTTGCTTATCGCGAGACACCGTTCACCGATTGGATAGATCGCTGGGATCCGGACGCATCCCCGACCATTCCCTGGGCAGTGAGCGTGTCGATCGCCGCGAGCGGCGTGCAGTGGCCGCCAATCGTGGTGGTGTTGCAGTCGAGTACTGCGCTGTGAGTCGCCGATCTGCAAGCCGACAGCAGGGAATGGCCATCGCGCTATTGCTTTGGATGCTGGCCGCTATGGCGCTGACGGTCAGTGCAGTTGTCCATTTTTCCCAAGGTGATGTGTCGATGGCGCAATTGCGACTTCAGGAGTCGCGCGCCTGGTGGCTGGGTCGGGGTTTGGTGCATCTGGCGGTCCGAGACCAGATATTGGCGTCTCTGGACCCGATGGATATTGATGCCAATAACGACAGCGATGTGTCCGACTCGGAAACTCCCGGGGATGACAACCCAGCCTCAAACGTCATCTTCTCACGCGAGTACAACTTTGGCGATGTCAGTGCCCGGGTCGCTTTGTATCCCGCTGAGGGGCTGGTATCGCTGAACACCGCGCCGACGGAACAATTGCTGCAGCTGTTTCAGGCTGTCGGCGGGCTTGATGTAAACTCCGCGCAGAACGCGGTGGAGGGCGTGCTCGCTTATCGGGACCAGTCCTCACCGGTGACTTTCAATATGATTTACAACCCCGGTTTTCGATTTGTTGAGGAGTTGT
>JAZBOZ010000171.1:0-2278 GCA_036351405.1 Halieaceae bacterium | reverse complement strand
TGGAGGCTCACTATGTGATCCTCGTGTTCTTGCGCCGTATGTTGACATCCCGTAGGTTGAACGGATTGTGACGATGTAGACTTGCAAATGACAGGCCCGGCTTCTGACTACGTTTCCTTACGTTGCTGCCTCAAACGTGAGGCAGTGTGCGAATTGACTGTCCACCGGCACTTGGTTGCGTTTACTGGCTTGTGAAGGTGGGTCTGCTTAAAACATTTGGCACCCAGCCGCACTCCCGTTCAGGTCCGAGTGCCGATACCGGTCACCGGGGCATTTTGAACTCCCGTTTGAGCATCGAGCTGCTGGCGCTGTGCGCGTATTCAACAGTTTTCCTATCTGCCTGGTGGCTAGCGGCCCGCTTGGAAGTCATCCCCGGCGTCGCTTCTTGGTTCGTTCCCGCGGGCGTTCGGTTTTTGGCTTTGCTCATCTTCCCGCCCCGTCACTGGTGGCGGTTGTGGATTGTCGAGGTCGTGTCAATCCATCTGGTGCACGAAGTTGCTTATGACTATTTCGTTCTGTTGCGGGCGATTGGGGGCAGCGTATTACCGTTTCTTTGCTTTGCTTTGCCCGCGTTTTTGTTTCGGCGTTGGGCACGTGCTGCTAGCGGACTGAGCATTTCGTACGTTGCTCGTGCAACGATTGCTGCCGTGATGGGTGCGGTGATCAATGGCGTTTTTTTGGCCAACAATCGCTACATGAACAACATGGTAAGCGAAGAAGAGCGCTTAACTGCCTGGGCCGCCACCGTGTTGGGCGATATGGTTGGTGTGATGCTCGCAGCTGCATTTGCGGGAGTTTGGTACGGTGTATCAGTCCGACGTTTCGACCAGTTATTTGCTCGCGCCGCATGGTTGTTCATTCCTTTGAGTGCACTGGCGATCGTATGGTTGTTTCCCGATCCTTTCCACAAGTACACCTACTACTTTCAGCTGCTGGCACTGTTCCCTATGGTGGCAGGTGCGCTCGCCGGTGGGGTCTGGGGAGTTTCTCTGGTCTTGCTAACGACATCGAGTGTTCTGGTTTTTGGTCAAGTGATCGACGCACCATTCAATACCATGAGCGACGATCAGTTCTATATTCTCGCAACCAGTTTTGCAGGTTTCGCGTTAGGCACGGCAACCGATGAACAGCGACACCTCAATGCCATGTTAGCGGCTCAGAATGACAAGCTGCTGCAGCTGATCGACGACTTGAATCTGATCAACCGGGACTACGAAGATCTGGCCAATCGGCTGATGAACGCGGAGGAGCGCGAGCGCAGTCGAATCTCCAGAGATCTTCACGACGGGCTTGGGCAATTGCTGTCAGCTGCCCGCATGCAATTAAAGGTCGCGCAAAGTCTCAATGGCGAGCCGTTCAAGCGCAATCAGGCGATCGGTGACGCAGAGGATATTATTGATCGTGCCTATGAGACCGTGCGTGAGGTCATGCAGCAGCTGGCACCGGCTTCACTGCGACGAAACGGTTTTCAGTCTGCCATTGCGGACGCAGAGATTGCGCGCCACGCGCGCTCGGTCGGGCTCCGTTACGTCACCGAAATTGACTTCGACGTCGACCAGTTGAGTGAGTCGGCGGCACTCAATTTATTTCGTATCGTGCAAGAGTGTGTAAACAATACGATCAAACATGCGGCTGCCAGTGCGTTCACCGTGAGTCTCAAAGCACGCGATGACGTCCTGATTCTCTCCGTTCGTGATGATGGGAGAGGGTTCGATCCCGCCACCGTTGCTCGCGGCATGGGCTTAAAAAATGTTCGGGACCGGGTGGCTGCGTTGGGCGGTCAACACCGTCTGGAATCCAACAAGTTTGGGACGCTGCATTGCTGTGAATTCCCGCTCGATAAGCTCGTCGCGGACGAGGAAAACCTGATGGAAGATATTCCGCGGATCAAGCTCGCCTAACCGGGGCAGTGAGCAACGGCTAAATCGGCAGGGCAGTGCGTTGTTTGACTGCTTCCATGACGAAGCTCGCCGTGACATCAAACAGGTCGACGGCGATGAGTTGTTGATACAAACGGTCATAGGCAGGCATGTCCTCTACCACCGCCTTGATGAGATAGTCGATGTCTCCGCCCATGCGGTATACCTCAGTCACCCCGTCGATTCGCTCTACATTGTCGCGAAACTGCTGAGACCAACTCGCATTGTGCTCTCGAGTGCGAACGCGGATAAACACGGTGAGGTTAAGCCCGAGCTTCTCAGGATTGAGCACCGCTACCGTCCGCTGAATGACCCCATCGCGCTCAAGGCGCTGCAGCCTGCGCCAACAGGCGGATTTC
>JAZBOZ010000170.1:0-8254 GCA_036351405.1 Halieaceae bacterium | reverse complement strand
TTACGTCGAGCAGCACACCTTGCTGCAGAAGATGTCCCGGTTAGCGCGCGAGGAATTGCGACATTTTGAGCAGGTCACCAAGATGATGAAGAAGCGGGGCGTGGACTACGTGCCGATTTCTGCCTCCCGTTATGCAGCCGGGCTTCATGAGCTGGTGCGTAAGAAAGATCCCGGCCGGTTGGTGGACACCCTGATTATCGGTGCGTTGATTGAGGCGCGATCCTGCGAGCGCTTTGCCGCACTGGCACCCCACCTCGATGAGGAGCTCGCAAAGTTCTATAGCTCACTGCTTAAAAGTGAGGCGCGGCATTTCGAAGATTACTTGCGTCTGGCTGAGAGTATTGCTGATGCGTCGGAGGTTGCGGAGCGTTTGGCAGTGTTGCGAGCTCGCGAAGCTGAGTTAGTGACGACGCCGGATGCGGAGTTTCGCTTTCATAGCGGTGTGCCTGTCGCTGCCTGATTTGAAGACAGCTGTTGGCGGTGTCGAGAGCTGCGGCATGGCAGCGTCAACAGAGCTGCCTGCTCAGTGATTGATTGAAGGAGTACAGCCCGGCGTGAGCCGGGCTGGTAGCGACGCGTTAGCAGCGTCAGAAGCGATAGCGGACAGTGCCGAGCCAGTTGGCAGGCGTGCCTTGTATGAGGCTTGGGTATCCTGTGGATCCGGATGTGTTGCCCGAATCGATGATGTATTCCTCATCCAGAATATTCTTCCCGTACAAGCCCAGGGTGAGATTCTCGGTCACGTCGTACTCGACATTGAGATTCAGCAACCCGAAGGACTCTTGCAGTGTGTCGGGATCGTTCGAGGCCTCGAAGAACACGTCGTCCTGCCAGGTCCAGCTCAGCGTGGAGCGTAAGCTGTCTGCCTGGAAGCGCAGCCCCAGGGAATAAGCGATTTCAGGCGAGTTACGATACTGGTTGCCCTCGTAGTTGATTAGCTCGCTAATGCCCAAGGCTCGCCCGTACTCGGCGTCATTGCTGCCAAAAGAACCGAACAGACCCCAATGCTCGTTAATCTGGTAATCGCCCTGGAACTCGATGCCCGAGATACTCGCCTGTCCGTAATTCACGGCGGTGGGCAAGCTTGTGACAGGGTCATCAATGCCTACCACAAGGTTGTCGTAGTCATAGGTAAAGTAGGCACCCTGTATCTGGAACGCGCCGGCGACCCAATAGAAGCCGATATCGTGGGACTCAATGGTCTCGCGCTGCAGACTTTGTCCGACCAGATTGGTACCTCGCGCGGGTGTTGCTCCCTCTGCATAGGAGTAATACACCGAGAGCGAATCGCTGACCGAGTAGTTGGCACCAAACTTCCAGAGTGCCTCGGCATCTGCGTCCTCGACACCGTTGGACTCTGTTTGCTCATCACGGACGCCCGCATTAACGGTCAGTTTGTCGGTAATGTTGTACTCCGCATTGATGAAGAAGCCACTCGTGGTGTTATCGAGTGGTTGCAACGCGCCGCTGGCATCAAACAGCAGCGTCACACCGGATGGAATGGGTGAGCCCGCCGGGACAAAAATCCCGACAGGGTCGACGGTTAATGGCGATAGTGATTCGTAAACGGACGCGGCTTGCTGGCGCAATTGCTGAATGGGGAAGCCCGCTGGGTACACGCTGTCATCGCTCAGGCTGTCATAGGGCGTAGCGCCCACCACGCTGGCGTTGGCGATTTCGAAAGCGGTGCGGTCTTGCAGGTCTGCATAAAACCGGAAGTAGTTATAAACCTGCTCGCTCCGCAGGTCGTTATAGCCCAGCAATAAGTTGAACCGATCATTTTCAAAGGTCAGAAACAGCTCATTACCGGTGAATTCTGATTCGTACGCGTAATCGCGCTCATCGATACGACCCGGTCCTCCGTCAACCTCGTAGTACTCGTAGAGGTCGCCCTCGTTATAGTAGAAGTTGTAGTTGAGGGTGATGGCATCGGTGAAATCGTACTGTGTCTTGAGTTGGTACAGCGTCATTTCCCGCTGGATGGTCGTCTCGTTACCGCCGAAGTCGAGCGGCGCAGATGCTGACGGGCTACCGTTCTCAGGGAGGAAATACTTGCTCTTGAAGCCGATGCCCGGCCCGTCGTTGTTCTCGTAAGCGACGATCAAATCGCCACTGAACCGATCAAACTCGGCTGATGCCGTGAAGCGCAGGTTGTCGCCAACGCGGGCATTCTGATCTTCGCCACTCAGATTCTCGGAGTAACCGTCTTTGTCGACGGTAAAGCCTGCGATACGCACCGCCAGCCCCTCTGTAACGGGGACATTGATGACGCCTTCCAGGCGAGTCTCGTTGAAGGAACCGACGCCCGCGCCGACACTACCTTCGAAATTCTCAAAGTCAGCTCGTTTGGACACAACATTGATAGCGCCGTTCACGGCGAATGAGCCGAAAGCCGTGGTTTGCGGTCCCTTCAGGACCTCCACGCGCTCTACATCGTGCATGAACTGACCCGAGAAGTTTCGGTCTGTCACATTGAGGCCGTTGAAGAAGGAGCCCAGTTTTTGTTCACCGTCTTCATCGCCGAGGCCACGGATCGTGAAACTTTGGCCGCTGACCGCTTGTTCCTGAATTAACACGTTGGGGAGGAAGTTGGCGATCTGATTCAGCTCACGCAGATTCTCGCGCTCAATGAACTCTGCATCCAGAATGTTAGTGGTGGTTGTGATGTCAAGAATGGACTTTTCGACACGCTCGGCGGTGACAACCACCACCTCAACGTTATCCTCAGCGGCCTGTGCTGTGCCGATACACGCGACAGCGGCGCAGACCGCGGCTGTCAAGCGATGTTTTTTCTGCTGGAGCATGTGCAATACCTCTTTGGGAAAGGAAAGAGCGCCTGTGGCTGGCGGCGGTATTGCACAAGAGTTTGTTGAAGCGGAGATGTCGTTGCGATGACGTTTTCGTGAAAGCGCAATCTGCGCTTTAAGGGTGGGGTTCTAAAGAGCGAACTCTTCCAGCGACAGAACCGAGCCTTTAGCGCGCAAACACCAACCGGTTTTACCCCAGTCACCGAGGACGATGCGCTCTCCCGTCGCGATGTTGTGACGGGCAGGGCGGTGAGTATGGCCGTGAATTAATCGCTGCACGCCGGCGTCAGCCATCGCTTTGTTCACCGCGTCAGCGTTGACGTCCATGATGTCCTCGGGTTTGTTGCTCGCCGCGTCGGCGCTCATCGCACGGAGTTGGCGCGCAAGCTGTCGTCGCTCATCAAGGGGTTTGCTAAGAGCCGCTGTCTGCCAGTTGGGGTCATGCACCATGGCGCGAAACTGCAGGTAGTCGGTGTCGTCAGTGCAGAGCAGGTCGCCGTGCATGAGTAGCGCGGCCTCTCCGCCCACATCGACTGTGGTGTAATCGTCGAGCAGTGTCGCGCCAATATCCGAGGCAAACCGTTCGCCGAGCAAAAAGTCCCGGTTGCCCCGAAGAAAAAAGACGTTTGTGCCGCCGGCGCTGTAAGCCGCCAACGCATCGCGGATCCGCTGCGCTAGAGGCGCGTCGTCGTCGTCACCGACCCAAGCTTCGAAGAGATCACCGAGAATGTAGAGTGCGTCAGCGGCTTGTTCGCGCTTCAGGAAAGCGAGCAACCCCGACTCGATAGCCGGGGTGTTATCGCTGAGATGCAGATCACTGATGAACAGCGAGTAGGGCACGGGTTGCGCCCTCAGTCCTCGATCAGGGCAATGCTGTCGATAGCGACCGTTTCTTTCGGCACGTCCTGGTGACCAGCGAAGCTGCCTGTGGCGACGCCGCGAATCTTGTCGACAACCGTCTCTCCATCGACTACCCGACCGAAGACCGTATAGCCCCAGCCCTGCATATTCTTGCCGGTGTGGTTCAGGAAGTCGTTGTCCTTCACATTGATAAAAAACTGCGCGGTCGCCGAGTGGGGGTCCATGGTACGGGCCATGGCGATGGTGCCGCGGGCGTTGGCCAGGCCGTTGTCCGCCTCGTTCTCAATAGGTGCCTCGGTGGGCTTCTGGCGCATGTCAGCGTCGAAACCTCCGCCCTGAATCATGAAATTGTCGATCACTCGGTGAAAAATCGTGCCGTCATAGAAGCCTTTCTTTACGTACTCCAGGAAATTCTCGACGGTTTTGGGTGCCTTTTCGGCATCCAATTCAAGGGTGATATCGCCGAATGTGGTTTTCATGAGGACTCGCGGTGCGGACATCGGTGTTCCTTTGCTCAGGCGTTGAAAATTTTGGGGGCGAATCCTAACCTTTTTTAGCCTCCAGCGGCTATGGAAAAGTGCTTAGTCTGGCCGCGGGCGTACCCATAGTTTCAACTGACGCAGCCCTCCGCGCTTGCTAGAATCCGCGCCTCGTTTTTTAGGGCATGACCATGGATTCCCCGCTGCGTAGCAACTTTCTCCGAACTCGTATTCAGGCCGATCTGGACGCTGGCACTGTCACTGAAGTCGTGACGCGATTCCCGCCGGAGCCGAATGGCTACCTGCATATTGGTCACGCGAAGTCGATTACCGTGAACTTTGGCCTCGCGGAGCAATTTGGTGGTCGCTGTCATCTGCGCTTTGACGACACTAATCCGGAAAAAGAGAGTCAGGAGTACATCGATTCCATCCAGGAAGATGTGCGCTGGCTCGGCTACGAGTGGCATGGTGATGTCCGGTATGCCTCCAGTTATTTTCAGCAGCTTTACGAGTGGGCGCATTACTTAATCGATCAGGAGCTGGCCTACGTCTGCGACCTGACGGCCGACGAGGCACGGGAGTATCGGGGCACATTGACCGAGCCGGGTCGCCCGAGTCCGTACCGTGAGCGCAGTGTCGAAGAGAACCGGACATTATTTGAGCGGATGCGCGAAGGTGAATTCGAGGACGGCAGCCGCGTATTGCGCGCGAAAATCGACATGGCGTCCCCCAATATCAATCTGCGCGACCCGATTCTCTATCGCATTCGTCGCGCGCATCACCATCAGACGGGCGACGCCTGGCCCATTTACCCGACCTATGATTTTGCGCACGGTCAGGAAGACGCCATTGAGCACATCACGCACTCGATCTGCACGCTGGAGTTTGAGGATCATCGCCCCTTGTATGAGTGGTTTATCGAGCACTTGCCGGTGCCTGCCAAGCCACAGCAGATAGAGTTCGCGCGGCTCAATACCAGCTACACCGTGACCAGCAAGCGCAAGCTGAAGCTGCTGGTCGACAGCGGCACGGTGGCTGGCTGGGATGATCCGCGGATGCCTACGATCGCCGGTTTGCGTCGCCGAGGTTATCCGCCCGCGGCTATTCGGCATTTCTGTGAAGAGGTCGGTACATCGCGTTCTGACAGCACCGTTGATGTGGCCATGCTCGAGAGCGCGGTACGCAACCATTTGAATGAGCAAGCGCCGCGGGCGATGTGCGTTCTGAATCCACTGAAAGTGGAGCTGACCAACGTCGAAGCGAGCGAAACACTCACCTTGCCGAATCATCCGAGTGATGACTCGCAGGGTTCGCGTGAGGTGCCGTTCAGTCGCGAGGTCTGGATCGATGCGGATGACTTTCGCGAGGAAGCCAACAAAAAGTACAAGCGCCTGGTGCTGGGTAAGCGGGTGCGGCTCCGTGGTGCCTACGTGATCGAAGCTGAGGGCGTCGAGAAAGACGCGGCTGGCGAGATCACCAAAGTCCTCGCAAAAATTATCCCTGGCACCGTGGGTGAAGATCCGGAGGACGGCATCAAGCCGAAGGGAGTGATTCACTGGGTAGATGCTGCCGCTGGCGTCAACGCCGAGGTGCGTCGCTATGATCGCCTGTTCAATGTGGAAAATCCGGGCAAAGCTGAAGACGTACTTGAGGTAGTGAACCCCGAATCCCTGACCATAGTGCGGGATGCGATCATCGAGCCTTCATTGCTCAATGCAGCGCCCGAAACGGTATTCCAGTTTGAGCGCGAGGGGTATTTCGTCGCGGATCGCTGTGATCACAGCGCGGAACATCCGGTTTTCAACATGACCATTGGTCTCCGTGATACCTGGAGCAGCAACGATGGCTGATTTGTGGCTGACCAATACCTTGGGCGGCGAGAAGCAGCGTTTCGAGCCGATCAATCCTGAGCGCGTTACGATGTATGTTTGCGGGCCGACGGTTTACAACCTCGCGCACATCGGCAACGCGCGTCCGGTCGTTGTGTTCGACATCTTGAGTCGAGTACTCCGCACGCTCTATCCCCAGTTGGTATACGCCCGCAATATCACCGATATCGATGACAAGATCATGGTCGCCGCAAAGGAGCGTAGCGTTGGCATCGACGTGATCAGCGAAGAGTTTGCCGCCAAGTACCGTGAGGACATGGCGGCCCTCAACGCTTTGCCACCCGACATCGAGCCTCATGCGACCGAGAATATTGGGCCGATGATCGATTTGATGCAGCGTCTGATCGATGGCGGCCACGCTTACGCGGCAGAAGGTCACGTGCTGTTCGCGGTGGAGTCCATGGAGACCTACGGTCGACTGAGCGGCCGACAGCTCGAGGACATGCTTGCGGGCGCGCGCGTCGAAGTTGCTAGCTACAAGCGTCATCCAGGTGATTTCGTGTTGTGGAAACCTTCGACCGACGATGAGCCCGGTTGGGACAGCCCTTGGGGTCGAGGACGGCCTGGTTGGCATCTGGAGTGTTCGGCCATGATCAAGGCGCATCTCGGCGATGCGATTGATATTCACGGCGGTGGCCGCGATCTTATTTTCCCGCATCACGAGAATGAGCGTGCGCAAAGTTGCTGCGGTTACGGTAGTGACTTCGTTAAATACTGGGTCCATAACGCCTATATCGACATGGACGGCGAAAAGATGTCCAAGTCGCTGGGTAACGTGCGTACCGTGCGCGAACTGCTGGAGACTTATCCGGGGGAGGTGCTGCGCTTTGCATTGCTGTCTGCGCATTACCGTTCACCGCTCAATTTTTCAGGCGAATTGCTCGATAACGCACGACATGCACTCGACGGGTTCTACACCGCACTGCGCGGCGCGCAGGATGTCGAGGCGGAGGCGGGTGACATCGCGACATCGCCGGTATTTAAGGCGCTGCTTGATGATCTGAATACACCGCAGGCGATTGCCGAGCTGCACGTTTTGGCCAAGGCACTTAATAAGGCCGACGCCGAAGACAAAGCGGCTGCGAAGTCTGCGTTGCTGGCGGGCGGCGCTATTCTTGGACTGCTCGAGCAGGACCCGGAGGCTTGGTTTACCGAGGCGAAAGAGGGCGGTCTCACCGCTGAGGCGATTGATGCGCTCATCGCCGAGCGCGCCGAAGCCAAGGCCAACAGAGACTTTGCGCGAGCCGATGCCATCCGTGATGAGCTGACCGCTGCCGGCGTGGTGTTGGAGGATGGTGCCGCGGGTACGACTTGGCGGTGGGGGTAAAAATGCGAGTCCGGCGCCAGCGTCGATGACTCGTCCACCCATTGCCCACTGCCAAGTGCGCTGAAGGTGCTTGCCTTGTGGGTCTGCACTTTGCGGATTTATACCGCACCGATGCAAAATAATTGCTAGACATTTGCGCCGGACAGGCGCACTGTGTGTTCAGCAAGAAGTTTTGATCTCTATTTATACACTCCTGTTCGTTGTTCTGTTCGCACTACCTCGGTCTGAAGTTTCTAAGTAAAGAGCACAATTTCTCGTTTCCAAAGGTCTCCATTTGGAGACACTTCTTTATTTTAGGAATTTTAAGTTATGTCAGAGAAAGTAGTCGGAACCGTTAAGTGGTTCAACGAGAGCAAAGGTTTCGGTTTTATCGAGCAAGAGTCTGGTCCGGACGTATTTGCGCACTTCAGCGCGATCGTCGGTGACGGTTTCAAAACGCTGGCCGAAGGTCAGAAGGTCGAGTTTTCGATCACCAATGGCCAGAAAGGCCCGCAGGCTGACGGTATCGTCGCACTGTAAATAATTTGTGACCCACCGGGCGGTTCGCCGCCCGGTGGTTTTCTTTGACGCCCGGTTAAGGTCGTCCCTCCGCTGTGTGTTCTATCTCAGCGTCTATGCCGCAAGGCATCGATAATCCAAGCCGCATTCTGTGCAATGACGATCACGAGTGATCGTTGATTTGCTTTCCCTGTTTCAAGATCCCTTCGTTTACTCGCCCAACGCGCGCTCCCCTGACTCTACAGTCTGGTAAATCAGCGTATTGATCGTCATTGGTCCAACGCCGCCTGGCACGGGTGTATAGGCGCTGGCACGCGATTTGAGCGGCTCCAGTTCGATATCGCCGACGCCGCCGGGGTGATAACCCGCATCGACAACGACTGCACCGTCTTT
>JAZBOZ010000169.1:0-5173 GCA_036351405.1 Halieaceae bacterium | reverse complement strand
GAAAACGGGAAGAAGATTCCAGCCGTGATTGGAGATGGTAATCGCCGTGTAAGCGACCAGAGAAAGAAAGATCGCAACCATGAAAACTCTGAATCCCAGCATCGTCGCCTCCCCGCTGACAACTTCGTTTGAACCTGACAGTCTTGCACGATCGTCCTATGGTTGTGCAGCGTTCACAATGTAGCTCATACGATATATCAATCGAGTGCAAAGATACCCTGATTGTGGTCGAGAGCGGACGTGCCGGCAGTAGGTGCCAGACGGTCGCTATCGGCCAAAATTAAGCTCTGAAACGAATCGCGATATGGCCTGCCTACTCATTCCAGCTAAATACATCCTCAAGCCCGACGCCAAACAGGCGCGCGATTCTGAACGCGCTCTCCAATGAGGGCGAGTAACGATTCTGCTCGATTGCAATGACCGTCTGCCGTGTGACGCCGATCGCTTCGCCGAGCTGCGCCTGCGTCATGCCCCCGTGTTGCTCGCGCAATTCACGAACGCGATTCGTGATCGGAATTTTGCGACCCATGGGCTAGATCGAGGTCCTGTAGAAAAGAATTTGTAAGGCGTACTCGGCGATCTGGCCCGCCAGTAGGCTTGCGAATACGCTGTAGAAAAGCAGGTCACCACTGCTCGACAAGATATAGAACCCGAGAGATATCACCACGCCAAAACCTGTAACGAACGATGAGTAGTGCCCGGCTCGGTTGAAGATCTGACGCTCTCGCTCGTCAACAGGCGCATGGGCATCTTTCGGTGCCAAGGCTGCGGAGATGATGTGACCGGCAACTGCGACTGCCACCAAAATGCCGGCGTAAGCCAGCATCATCGGAATCTCAGGCGACGCTAGCTCGTCGGACTCGGACCACGGTACGCCGGCAGCACGAAAATAAACGAAGCCGCCCAGCAGCAATGCGAGGGTCATAATCCAGGCTGATTTTTCTCGAAAGGGCATGTATATCTCCAATGTCAAAAATTATTAACATCGGACGATACGGATGCCTCTCGCTGATGTCAATTATTTTTAACATTGCGAGATCCAGCTGCAGTGAATGCAAAGGCGGCAAACGCCACCTTTGCGTTACTCAGTGCAAAATGCAGGAACGCTATGCAAAGGCGCCACAGGCCTTCGCGCAGGTCTTACAAGCTTCCATGCAGTCCTGACAGGCTTGGTGCTTATCGGCGTGCGGTTTGCAGTTCTCGGCACAATCTTCGCAAGCCTGTTTACAGAGTGCTGCAAACGCTTTCACGTGCTTGGACTGTTTCGATGCCAATTCCATCAATGTGTTGGTCATGGTCAGCATTTCATCGACGCTTTCAGCACACTTCGCCATCTCCTTGCCTTCATCACCAGAGATCAGCAGTTGGAAACAATGGTCGAGACAGGTATTGCCTTTGGCGATGCAGTCCTGAGCGCTTTTCACCAAATCATGATAAGGATTGTCATTGTGGTGATGGTGGTGGTGCATCTCGGCTGCGATTGCAGTGTGGCTGGCCAGCGCGGCCGCGCCGGCGGTGGTCAGTACGGTAGCGCCTTTGAGTAAATCCCGGCGGCTGAATTCGCTGTTGGTCGTCGTCATAGGTTCTCCATCATTGGTGGTAAGCAACGAGTGTTCTAAAGACTAAAGGGCCGGCTGCCCCGATTGCGTGCCGTCATGCTTTGCCAGCGCGGCGTCAAACGTGCTGATTAACAGTGGAAACGCATCCCGATACTGCGCCCACATTTCCCGCGCTCCTGAGTTCATAAACCAAGCTGCCACGACAGCTTCCATGTTTTCTTCTTGTGTTCGTCGATAAGTATCATCACGCGCTGTTTCCTCTACCGAGCGGCACCAACCTTCCATCGTATTCAAAAGATGCAGATGCAGACACTCGAACTGGATGTATTCATCTTCGTCGAGGGAGTCGATATTGGCGCGACCTCGGCGAAGCACATTCGCGGTCTCCTTCGATTGGACAACCAGATTCATATAATCGTTAAAACCGTTGAGGGTGTAGCGCATGCCCTCTAGTTCCGCTTGACGATTACCAGCGTGAACCTGTCTGGAGAGGTATATCAGCGTGATGAGTATCGCTAGGGTGCCCACCACTTCCGTGATCGTGCTAATTGCGTCCCAGTTTATGGCTGTCATTTTCGAGTCCCTTGCTTGGGTGTTTGTTGGCAAGGGTATATCGCGGCCGGGGTACTCGCCATCGCTCGTTTACCGCGATACGCAGCTAGGTCGAGCATCGTCCTCTAGATGTTCATTTGGCAGCTGTCATGCGCCAGTGGGACAACATGCTTCAACTTCGTCGGCCTTTTCGCTGGAAAAGGCGTGCCGGAAGTCGTCCTGGCGAGACACATAGGAAGGGGTAGATGTTAAGTTGACGGCGTTCAGCGTCGCCCGGTAATCGATCCAAGGATGCCCCGAACGATCTGTCGGCCAAGTGATGATCCGATGGAGCGGGCAACAGATTTGGCCAGAGCTTCTCCGACAGACTGCCGTCCACTGCTGCGTTTTTTGTTGGCTTTCTCACGCTGCTCTTTTTCCTTGAGCCGCGCCTCGTTCTCCTCGTCGATACGACGCTTCTCTGCGAGTTCAGCCTCGCGTTTCTGCAACAGCTCGTAAGCAGACTCGCGGTCCACGGTCTCTTGATAGAGTGAACCGAGGGGAGAGCGGTTGATGAGCTGGCCGCGCTTGTCTGCATCGATGGGCCCAAATTGTGAGCGAGGTGGGGCGATCAATGTGCGCTCGACTATCGATGGCACGCCTTTGTGATCAAGCGTCGATACCAGCGCTTCACCGAGTCCCAGCTGTCCGATCACTTCCTCGGTGTCGAACTTTGGATTCTCGCGAAAAGTTTCCGCGGCGGCGCGCAAGGCCTTGCGGTCTTTGGGTGTGAAGGCGCGCAGCGCATGCTGGATTCGATTGCCCAGCTGTCCGATCACCTCATCCGGCACATCGTTGGGGTATTGGGTGACGAAAAACACGCCAACGCCTTTAGAACGAATCAGTCGCACCACCTGCGTAATTTTCTCCAGCAAGGCGGGCGGCGCGTTTTTGAACAACAAATGTGCCTCGTCAAAGAAGAAAACCAGGCGTGGTCTGTCGGCATCTCCGCGCTCGGGCAGTTCTTCCATGAGCTCTGAGAGCAGCCATAGCAGGAAGGTGGCGTAGATACGCGGGGATTGGTAGAGGGTCGTCGCGTCCAGGATGCTAACAACGCCTCGGCCCGAAAAATCGGTTTGCATGAGGTGTTCGACGCGGATGGCCGGCTCACCAAAAAAGATGTCGCCGCCTGCCTCCTCAAGCATCAGTAGCCGGCGCAAAATTGCAGTGACACTGGCGCGCGATACGCGGCCATAGTCGCGCTCTAAGTCCGCGGCATGATCGGCCACCCAATTCAGCATTGAGCGGAGATCCTTCAGATCGAGTAGCAACAAACCCTCGTCATCCGCCACACTGAATGCCACCTGCATGACACCTTCCTGGGTTTCATTCAGTTCAAGGAGGTTACTGAGCAGCACCGGTCCCATCTCAGAGACGGTGGTGCGGACGGCGAGTCCCTGTTTTCCGTAGACGTCCCAGAATGCAACGGGACTTGCTTCAAAAGGATGGTCCTCAATGCCGATATACGAGAGCCGTTCATCAATCTTGTGGTGTGTTGACCCAGCGCCCGCCA
Source organism: Halieaceae bacterium (assembly GCA_036351405.1). Taxonomy (GTDB): domain Bacteria; phylum Pseudomonadota; class Gammaproteobacteria; order Pseudomonadales; family Halieaceae; genus Luminiphilus. The sequence continues at coordinate 1,510 of JAZBOZ010000169.1, read as the reverse complement.
GTCCGGAGAGATCTCCCTTCACGTCGGCGGTGAAAACGGGAACACCGAGTCGTGAGAAAGATTCGGCAAGCACCTGCAGCGTGACGGTCTTACCGGTGCCTGTCGCACCGGTGATCAGTCCGTGGCGGTTGGCCATACTCGCATCCAGAACAATACGGTTGGTGCCGTTACCGCCTAGAGTGATGTGGTTATCATTCATTGCTCTGCCTCGTGATTCGGTGGCTGTGTTTCTCGGGAATGGATGACGATTAAGCCGGTCTTCTCGCGCTGCGTTTGCTGAGCCCGAGACGGCGGTTTGGGATGGTTCGATTAGGCGGACTTCAAGTCAGAGAGTCGCCACCGGTGTGATGCCCTCTCAGCGGATACACCACGCCAGCGGCGATGAAGGTCGAACACGAAAAAATAGGCGTTGCCGTCCGCGTCAGAACAGTTTTCCCAGCAGGCTGCCACCGATATCTTTGATCATATCGGTGTTCAGAGCGCCCCCCGAACTGGCTTGATCCATAAGTTCAGGAATCATGCCTGCGAGTCCATTCGCGGCCTGTGCCTGATCGACACCGATTTGCCCTGCGAAGTTAGCGATCGAGTCTCCTCCCAGGATGTCCATCACGTTCGCAACTGACAAACTGGCGTTCTCCCCGTCACTCAACCAAGAGGTGGCGAGACTGGCTAATCCACCATTAGACATAAACTGACCCGCTAGGGCCTGTAGGTCCAGATCCCCAGCTTGGGTGGGCAGCAATCCGGAGAGGGCTTCAATGACGGTCGATACGTTTAACTGTCCGCCGCCCTCGTTCAATTTCGATATGAATAGCTGGGCGGCTGTTTCAAGCAAGCTCATGACGAGGACTCCTAGAGTTTGGCAACCGCTTCGTCGAACATAGCAGCCGCAGCGTCGGTGAATTCAAAATTCTGCCGAATATAGGCGAGGGTTGCCTTCTCGGTATCGGTGGCACCCTGTCCGTCCATCGCTGAGTTGATCAGATCGGTGACTTCATCTTTCGAAATTTTGCCCTCGCCGCGACCAGTTGTGTGCGCTCTAGCCAGCTCCAGCAATTCCTTTTCGTACTTAACACCATCGATTGTTTCGTAGGCCATGCGAATTGTCCTTTGTTATCGGTTATTCATTGACTTATCCAATCACCCGTTGCTTTTGCCAAAATCTTGACGCGCGATGAGCTTTTGAGAGCGATAGGACTCCGTTGAATATAAGCCGAATATCATGGAGATGGGTAGGGTGCGATTCGGATTTTACATATTGACGACTGCCTATCAGACCTCGATGTGAACATCGACGGGCGGGGCGGGTTTCCGGGTCCAATCGGTGTTAGCGTGAGCTATATTCGGATCATTCATTCCAACGGTGTCTGGAGATGTCACTCAGCATGAAGAATCGAGTTATTCAGTTTATCGTAGCGCTACCTGCAGCCCTATTTATCGCCACCGGGATACGTTGGTTAGTGAGCCCCAGCGCAGTTGCGCCCGAGTTTGGTCTTGAGGCAGGAGCAGG
>JAZBOZ010000168.1:0-14932 GCA_036351405.1 Halieaceae bacterium | reverse complement strand
GATATGGTGGGTCGTGCTGGGCTCGAACCAGCGACCAATTGGTTAAAAGCCAACTGCTCTACCAACTGAGCTAACGACCCATAGATGTGCTCAGCGAGCCGCGCATCATACTGATTCGTGGCAGAGTTTCAAGGGGGTAATGAAAAGTTACTGCGTCTTAGCCCGATAGCGGGTCGGATCGGGTACGCCGGCAGCGGCAAAGCCCTCAGCCCGCAAGCGGCAGCTGTCACATAAACCGCATGCAGTACCCGCCTCATCGGCCTGGTAGCAGGACACGGTCAACCCATAGTCCACGCCGAGTTCAACACCTGCTCGGATGATCTCCGCTTTGGTCATGTCGATAATCGGGGTGCAAATCTCGATTGGCCGCCCCTCGACGCCGGCTTTGGTAGCGACCGCCGCCAGCCCTTGAAACGCCTCGATGAATGCAGGACGACAGTCGGGGTAGCCCGAATAATCCACAGCGTTGACACCCAAATGGATCTCTTGGGCATCCAGCACTTCGGCCCAACCGAGCGCGATCGATAAAAACACCGTATTACGTGCCGGCACATAGGTAATCGGGATACCCTCAGTCGGGGTGGTCGGCACGTCAATCGTATTGTCAGTGAGCGCCGAGCCACCAATGGCCGTGAGATCGAGCTGCACGGTTTTGTGAGTGACACCGGGCACACTGGCGGCCACGCGCGCCGCAGCGGCCAGCTCAGCACGATGGCGCTGCCCATAATCGAAGCTCAAGGCGTAGCACTCACGCCCAGCGGCGTGTGCCATAGCCAGCACGGTGGCGGAGTCGAGGCCGCCTGAAGTTAGGACTACAGCTTTGGTCATCTCAGTGCCCCGGCTCGTCGTTCCAGAGGAGCTTGTGGAGCTGCAGCTGCAAACGCGCGGGCAATTTGTCCTCGAGCAGCCATTCAGCCAACTCAGTAGGGTTCACGACGCCGAACGATGGCGAGAACAAGACATCTGACACGCGGCTTGCCAGCTGGTGCTCATCCAGCTTGAAACGCGCCCACTCGTAATCCGCGCGGCTGCACACCACGAATTTCACCTGGTCGTTGGCGGTCAGGTGTGGGATGTTCTCCCATAGATTGCGGTGACTTTCAGCAGAGTCCGGTGTTTTTAGATCCAATACCCGACTCACTCGGGTGTCGGTCTCAGCAATTGGCATAGCACCACTGGTCTCCAACGACACTTCAAAACCCGCATCGCAGAGTTGCCGCAACAGCGTCTTGCACTCGGGCTGGGCCAATGGCTCACCGCCCGTCACACAGACCCGCATGCAGCCATAACTCCGGACCGTATCAATGATGCTGGTAACCGGCATCATCTCACCACCCGAGAAAGCGTACTCGGTATCGCAGTACACACAGCGCAGCGGGCAGCCGGTCAAACGCACAAATCCCGTGGGCAAGCCCACGGTTCGCGCTTCACCTTGCAGCGAGTGAAAGATCTCGGTTATGCGGAGGGTGGCCTCCTTGAGTGCAGCAGTCACGAGCTCAGAAGTTCTCCGCGATAAAGTCCTTCGCCAACTGGGCTGCGGGGTGCCCCTCGTCACCGTAGCGCGCGATCACCCGGTCCAGATACTCCCGAGAACGGTCGCGGTTACCTTTGAGGAAATGCACACGGCCGAGCTTAAACAGGGCGTCAGGCACCTTGGAATTGTCGGGATACTGATCCAGTAAGAGCTTGAAACTCTGCCGCGCGAGCTCGGGATCGGGCGGATCAATGACCAGGTACAGCTCGCCAATCCAGTAATGTGCATTGGGTGCGAAACGCCCAAACGGGTATTCCAGCAAGAAAGCCTTAAAAGCCGTCAGCGCGCGATCAAATTGGCGATTACGCACCAGATCATAGGCCGCGCGATAGGCCGCCTCCTCACCAGGCTGTGCCTCACCGGCACCGGTCGATGCACTGGTTGCGGGCGCCGCGCCACCGGCCATGGGTGCCATCGGCGTTGCAGTGCCACCGCCGGCAATCCCGGGCGCCACCACTGCACCACCACCAAGGCGGCGATCAAGATCTACATAACGCTCGAGGCTTTGTTGCTCGAGGCGCTGGATTTGCGCAGCCTGCTCTTCAACCACCCCATTCAATCGACGGACGTCGGCCTCCAGCTGCTGCAGTTTAATGACGAGATCACCCATATTTGCGGGTGCTGCCGTTGCAGCCATGGCTGGTGCCGCGGTTTCGCCGAGCGGCGTAGCCAGGCGAGTGGTACCCGAATAGGGTCGAATACCGCCATAACCGCTGTCCGAACCCTCGGTAACCGCGGGCGGTGTTGTGGTGGTTTGCGGTACCAATGCTTCAGGGCCTGCCGGCGTCACCGCCTCTTGAGCAGCCTGCTCTGCCGCCAACTGCTCGGCTCGGGCGCGCCGCGCTGCCTGGCGCTCCGCCTCAACGTCGATGTAGTCCTGCGCGACCACGGTTTGAGTGGCCAGAAACAAAAAGCCGGCGACGAGCACCGGCTTGACAATCGATGGCATCAAGGTAATCACCCTCAGTGCTTGAGCTCCACGCGACGGTTCTGGCTCCAGTTAGATTCTCCGGAACCAAACGCAATCGGGTTTTCCTCGCCGTAGCTGATGGTCTCCATGCGGTAAGTCGGGACACCGTTGGCGACCATGTAATCCCGAACCGCGTTGGCTCGGCGCTCACCCAGTGCCAGGTTGTACTCACGCGTGCCGCGCTCATCGGTGTGACCTTCAAGACGGATCTTGTGATCGTTACCCCGCAACGCCGCGATGTGCGCATCCAGCACAGCACGACCTTCGTCAGTCAGAGCTGAGCTATCGAAAGCGAAGTAAACGACATAACCCATACCTTTGGCTTTGTCCTCGAGACGCTGTTGCTCGGCCATCGCCTCCGCCCTTGCGCGCTCCTCTGCTGCGCGAGCAGCCTGTGCTTCAGCGGCAGCGGCTTCTGCAGCAGCGGCTTCTGCAGCGGCAGCCTCAGCAGCAGCGGCATCTTCCTGAGTATCCGTGCTGGTACATGCAACGAGTACCAACGAGGCGAATGCCATAGCGGCAAACTTACCGGCAACGAGAGGTGCTTTCATGGTCATGTCCTGTAGTTCTAAGAGTTTGACAGTTCAGGCCGTAATGTAGCGCAAAGTGGCGCCGGATTTCGAATATTCCGTCGACTTTTTTTGCAATTTCAAGGTGAATAGACGTAAGGGGACCAAGCCGGCTCCTGAACGCTGCCCGATCGCGCCGGCAAGCTGAAGCGGACACCGCCATCCACCGCCACAGCACTCAGAATGCTGCGCTCACCCTGCTTGGTCGCATACAACACGATTGAGCCGTTAGGCGCGATACTCGGGCTCTCGTCGAGACTGGTCGAGGTCAACACCGTCATCCGCTCGGTCACCAAATCAAAGACCGCGATATGGAACTGACCATCGGTCTGATGCACCAGTGCGACGTTTCGCCCATCCTGAGCCACGCGGGCACGGGCGTTGTAGCGACCCTCGAACGTGACGCGGCTAACATTGCCACTAGCGAGGTCGTAACGGTAAATCTGTGGTCGCCCACCCCGATCGGAAGTAAACAACAGCGAGCGGCCATCCGGCATCCAGGTAGGTTCGGTATCGATCGCATAATGACGGGTGAGACGCGTCAGCTTGCGGGTGTTTAGGTCCATGAGATAAATATCCGGGTTGCCGTCCTTGGATAGCACCATCGCCATGGAATTGCCGTCCGGGGACCACACCGGCGAGTTATTCAGCCCCGTAAAGTTGGTCAGCTGCTCACGGGCGCCCGTGCGCAGATTCTGCCGGTAAATAGCCGGCCGTGAGCTTTCAAAAGACACGTAAGCCACCTCGTTCCCATCCGGCGACCACGACGGCGCCATAATGGGCTCACGCCCTTCCAGCAGCACGATCGGTCGCGCGCCATCGGCGTCGGCCAAGGTCAGCCGGTAAAAATCCTTGCCATTGGGGTTGCGCGTCACGGAGACGTACAGCAAACGCGTGGCAAACGCACCCGGAATACCGGTCAGCTTCTCGTAGACACCGTCAGCCACCCGATGCGCCAACATGCGCAATTCGTTCATCGGCCCCTGCACAGACCCTTCAGCGATAGCCTCCTGACGCGTCGTATCGAACAGCTGGTAATCGATGCGAGCGCCAGCCACCCCGCTGACCTGGCCAATCAGTACATATTCGGCAGAGATCGCCCGCCAGTCGCGGAAGTACAGCTGCGATGCCTGCGTGGGATAGCTCAACATGTCACTGCGGGCAATTGGAGAGAACTGTCCGCTGCGCGCTAGGTCTGAATCGACGATCTGCGCCACGTCCTCAGGGGGGTTACCGCTACCTACCCAGGCAAAAGGCACCACCGCTATCGGTGTGGGATTGTCGACACCCTGGGTGATTTCGATCTGGAGTTGTGCGCGTGCATCCGCGGCAATTGCTGTGATCAACAACGCTAACAGAGCATAGAACAGGGCCGGTAATCGCATCAGTATCTCAGGTCCTCGGGTCGGAAAAGCAATTGGAAGCGGCGGAAATCGCGCTCGAACGTATCACGATCGAGCTGGGTTACCTCGGGGAATCGCCCGACGCGTTCAACCGCTGTGATCGCACTGCGATCAAACGCGTTATTACCGCTGGATTCAAGCACGGTGACACCGACCACATCGCCGGTCGGCACCAACTGGATGGCGAGCACCGCCACCATACCGTTGCGAGCGCTGGGCGGCCGCGTCCAACGGCCTACCACCGCCCGCTGAATCAGCGCCGCCACCGTATCCCGCAAATTACCACCGGGCTTGCCGCTGGCGGCTATCGGCTCGTCTTTGAGCGCCGCATCCATCTCTGCCCGGGTGATGGCAGCCAACTGCTCTGCCGTCAATTCGGGCTTGGCGGGTTCTGGCTCGGGCGCAGGTGCAGGCTTCGGCGCGGGCTTGGGCGGCGATTTGGGCGCGGGCTTCGGCTCAGGCTTGGGTTTGGGCTTGGGTTTGGGTTTCGCAGGCGCCGGCTGCTTCTTTGGCTGCGTCTTCGGCTGCTTTTTCGGTTTTAGCGCCTCGGCATCCACCAGCGTCGCCTGAATCACCCGGGGCTTTGGCGCCGAGGCGACCGTTGTTTTGGCTTCACTGAAACGCACAGTCAGCGCCAACACCAACACCAGATGCAACAGCACGGTGACCGCGATGGGCACACCATAAAAACCGAGTCGATCAAGCCACATGGATCAAGGCACCGGATTTTCCGTGACCAACCCCACCGATGGCGCGCCAGCCTCCTGCAGCGCAGACATCACCGTGACCACGGTGCCATAAGGCACCGCTTGATCGCCCCAGACCAACACCGGCTTATCAGGCGTCCTGCGCAGCACGGCGGCCACGCGCTTCTGCACCGTGACCAACTCGAGCGCCTGTTTCTCATCGGCGCCCAGATTGATATAGAAGCGACCCGCGGCGTCTACAGAAACAATCAGCGGCTCACTGTCCTGATTTTCCACAGGCTTCGAATCCGCATCGGGCAAATCGACTTTTACACCCTGCATCAGCATCGGCGCTGTCACCATGAAGATGATCAGCAGTACCAACATGACGTCGATGTAAGGAACGACGTTGATCTCGGCAACAGCTCTGCGCTTGCGCATGGGGTTCAGCCCTGTCCTCGACGTGCTCGCACGGCATAGGTTTGACGCTGGAGGATGCCCGAGAATTCATCCATAAAACTCTCGTAGCGATTAATCAGAATATCGACCCGGGCCGCAAACCGGTTATAGGCCAGTACCGCAGGGATCGCCGCAAACAGCCCCATCGCAGTGGCAATCAACGCCTCAGAAATACCCGGTGCTACAGTGGCAAGCGTCGCCTGCGTCGCATTAGCGAGCCCCCGGAACGAGTGCATGATGCCCCAAACTGTGCCGAACAGACCGATATACGGGCTGGTAGACCCCACTGAGGCGAGAAACGGCAAGTTGGCTTCAAGACGATCACTTTCACGCATCAGAGCCACTCGCATGGCACGGCGCGAGCCCTCGAGGATACCGTCAGCATCGTTGTCTGCCTGCTGGGAGAGCCGGGAAAACTCTTTGAAACCCGCGCGAAAAATGCTCTCGGCACCGGTGGGCAAGTGCCCTTCCGTAACGGCCTCATTACCCTCGCGATACAGCTTGGCGAGATCGATCCCCGACCAGAACCGCTCCTCGAACGTCAGAAGCTCGATATCCGTCCGGCGCAAAAGCAGGAACCGCTGGACGATCATGAACCAGGACACAACCGATGCCAGCAACAGCACCAGCATGACCAGCTGCACGGTAATACTGGCACCCAGCACCAGTTCCAGAATGCCCAATTCTTCGTTCAAGTCTGATCTCCGTTGCTTGATTCATTGACGGATTCATTGCTGGCGGCTGCCATCAATCGTTGTCGCAGTGTCGCGTCCAGCCGCCGAGGTTTGCCACTAGCCCCGTCGACGCAGGCAACACGTACCTCACCGCTTGCCAGTTCAGCACCCTCGCGCCACACCGCCTGCTGGAAAGTCAGTGTCGCAGCACCGAGCTCAGTCACGCGGGCCGTCACCTGCAGCATATCGTCGAGCCGGGCCGGGGATCGATAGCGAACCGACGCCTCGCTGACCACATACATCAACCCGTCATCACGCACCGCCGCTTTGTCCTGACCCAACGTGCGCATGAGCTCCGTGCGGGCGCGCTCGAAAAATTTCAGGTAATTGACGTAGTAGACGATTCCCCCGGCATCGGTGTCTTCAATGTAGACACGGACCGGCAGCGAAAATTCCTGCACCATCAGGGGTCGTCCAAACCCAGCGGGAGAGACTCGGGGGCATTGCCCGTAGGCATGGCAATCCCGAAGTGCGCATAAGCATTGCGTGTGGCCATTCGACCTCGCGTGGTGCGGATCACAAAGCCCTGCTGAATCAAGTAGGGCTCAATCACATCCTCTAATGTGCTTCGCTCCTCGGACAGCGCCGCAGCGAGGCTATCGATACCGACCGGGCCGCCGTCAAACTTTTCGATCATGGCAAGTAACAAGCGACGGTCGAGATGATCGAAGCCGCGGGCGTCTACGCTGAGCATATCCAATGCGCGGGAGGCGACATCCTCTGAGATCGCGCCATCGGCTTTGACCTGAGCATAATCTCTAACGCGGCGCAGTAACCGGTTGGCAATCCGCGGCGTACCGCGAGAACGCCGGGCAATCTCCAGCGCGCCACGGGTGTCGATGGCCATTTCTAAAATCCTGGCGGAGCGCTCGACAATGTGGGCGAGGTCATCGGTTTCATAAAATTCGAGGCGTTGCACAATCCCGAAACGGTCTCGCAACGGCGAGGTCAGCAAGCCGGCCCGCGTTGTTGCCCCCACCAGCGTAAACGGTGGTAAATCAAGCTTGATCGACCGGGCTGCAGGCCCCTCGCCGATCATGATGTCCAGCTGATAATCCTCCATCGCCGGGTACAACACCTCCTCCACATAGGGGCTGAGACGATGGATTTCGTCGATGAATAACACGTCACCTGGTTCGAGATTGGTCATCAGTGCAGCGATGTCGCCAGCCTTCTCAAGCACCGGGCCACTGGTGGTCTTCAGCTGCACCCCCATCTCATGGGCGATAATGCTGGCCAACGTCGTTTTACCCAGGCCGGGCGGACCAAAAATCAGCGTGTGGTCGAGCGGCTCACTGCGCCCCCGGGCGGCAGAGAGAAAGATCTCCATCTGCTCGCGCACCACGCGCTGACCGATGTAATCCTCAAGGGTTTTCGGGCGGATCGCACGATCGATCGAATCCTCACCGGGCTCAACCGGGGCGGCGGCCACCAAACGATCGGTTTCAATCATGGACGACCTCCCGGTGCCGACGCCCGCAATGCTCTACGGATGATCTCCGCGCTGCTGGTGACATCCGCGTCATCCACGCCTGCCACCCACTTCGCTGCCTCCGCAGGTTTATAGCCCAGCGCAATCAACGCCTGTTCGGCCTCCTCGCGGGCATCGTTAGCGGTCGGCTGCACCGGCACGCCGGACGTGCCCGTTTCAGGCGCGAGTTCGCCCAACCATTTCCCGGCCTTGTCCCGCATTTCGATCAACAGACGTTCTGCTGTTTTACGACCCACCCCGGGCAGCGCTACCAGTGCCTTGACGTCGTCCCGTTCAAGGCAGCGAGCGAACGCATGAGCATCCATCCCCGACAACAGCGTCAGCGCCAATTTGGGCCCCACGCCGCTGACCTTGATCAACTCGCGAAACAATCGCCGATCCTGCTCGATGGCAAAACCATAGAGCTGCTGCGCGTCCTCTCGGACCACCATATGGGTCAGCAAGGTCACTTCACCACCCAGTGGGGGCAGCTGAAACAACGTCGTCATAGGCACCTGCAACTCGTAGCCGATGCCACCGACATCAACCAGAATTTCAGGGGGGTGTGTGGCGGCCAGCTGGCCGCGAATGCGTCCTATCATATTGGCAGTCTAACGCAGCCGACCCGCGCCGAAGCGTTTCGATCCGCTTTGATGACGAAGATTTTTGCCGTGGGCATGGCACAGCGCGGCCGCCAGCGCATCCGCGGCGTCTTCCTTGGGGGCTGCCGGTAAGGCCAGTAGCGTTTTCACCATATGCTGCACTTGCGTTTTATCCGCAGCACCCGTGCCCACCACCGCTTGCTTGATCTGGCGCGCTGAATATTCGTACACCGACAAACCTCGAGTGACACAAGCGACAACGGCTGCGCCCCGGGCCTGGCCCAGCTTCAACGCGCTGTCTGCACTTCTTGCCATAAACACCTGCTCTACAGAGGCCTCGACTGGCTGAAATTCGTCGATGATCTGCGCAAGTGAATCGAATAAAACCCCAAGTCTCACTGGCAGCGGGGATTCAGTGGGGAGCTTGATAATGCCGCTGGTCAAATAACGCGCTTTACCGCCTTCCATTTGCAGCACGCCAAATCCGGTTTTTCGTGATCCTGGGTCAATCCCGAGAATGACAGCCATGACACCCCCTCAGTATTGACGCATTCTGGAGGAAAAGCGGTCGGGCGTCACCGACGATAGGCGCTGCTTAAAGCTCAGCCATGACGGCGTCAGGGATGTCCGCGTTGGTGTACACGTTCTGCACGTCGTCGAGATCCTCGAGCATGTCCACCAGCCCCATCACCGACTGGGCGCCATCGAGATCCAACACAACCGAGGTGCTCGGGATCATCGTGACCTCACCACCCTCGGGACTGAGACCTGCATCCATCAAGGCCTGCTTAACGGCAGAGAAATCTTCCCAGGCGGTCGTCACGTCAATCGAACCGTCGTCGTTGTTCACGATATCTTCGGCGCCAGCTTCCAAAGCGACCTCCATGATCGCTTCCTCGTCAGCGCCCGGTGCGAAATTGATGCTGCCTTTTCGGGAGAACAGATAAGCGACCGAGCCATCAGTACCCAGATTGCCCCCGCGCTTGGTAAATGCATGACGCACTTCAGCCACCGTGCGATTGCGGTTGTCGGTCATCGCCTCAACCAGCACCGCCACACCACCGGGCGCATAACCCTCGTAGGTCAGCTCCTCCATGTTGTCGGCGTCGTTGTTGCCCGCACCCCGCGCGATAGCACGATCGATGGTGTCCCGAGTCATGTTGGCCCCAAGGGCCTTATCGACGGCCGCACGAAGCCGCGGGTTGTCTTCTACGACTGGGCCGCCCGACTTGGCAGCCACCACCAACTCGCGGATCAACTTGGTAAAGAGCTTACCCCGCTTGGCATCCTGAGCGGCCTTGCGGTGCTTGATATTGGCCCATTTACTGTGCCCTGCCACGTTACGCTCCGTCGGTGGCTTTTTTCGGCTCCTGCTTGCGTAACCGGATATTCAAGTCACGCAGCTGTTGCTCGGAGACTTCGCCCGGCGCATCGGTCATCAGACAATGTGCCGATTGGGTTTTCGGGAAGGCAATGACATCGCGGATCGATTGACCACCGACCATCAGCATCACCAACCGGTCGAGGCCAAAAGCGAGCCCACCATGAGGCGGCGCACCAAACTGCAGGGCCGATAACAGGAAGCCAAACTTCTCCTGCGCTTCGTCATCGCCAATACCGAGAATCTCGAATACGGCGCGCTGCATGGCCTGATCATGAATACGGACCGAGCCGCCGCCAATCTCACTGCCATTCAGCACCATGTCATAGGCTCGGGACAGTGCACTTGCAGGGTCTTGCTCAAGGGTTTCGACGTCACAGGCAGGCGCCGTGAACGGGTGATGCAGCGGTGTGAGACCGCCGTCACCGTCTTCCTCAAACATGGGGAAGTCGACGACCCACAGTGGCGCCCATCCGTCTCGCACCATGTCGAGATCACCGGCAACCTTCAGCCGCAGCGCACCCAACGATTCATTCACCACTTTGGTCTTATCTGCGCCGAAGAATACGATGTCGCCGTCGACCGCGCCGAGGCGGTCCATCAATTGCTCGATGACGTCTTCGGTCATGAATTTGAGAATCGGCGACTGCAGGCCCTCAACGCCCTTGGAGCGATCGTTGACCTTAATCCAGGCCAAACCTCGCGCACCATAAATGCTCACGTATTTACCGTAGTCGTCGATTTCTTTGCGCGACAACCGACCGCCGCCCCCATGGACCTTCAATGCCGCAACGCGGCCATGCTCGTCATTGGCCGGCCCGCTGAACACCTTGAACTCGACGTCTTTCATCAGGTCGTCGACCGTCACCAGTTCGAGGTCGATGCGCAGGTCGGGCTTGTCAGACCCGTAGCGCTCCATGGCCTCATGCCACGTCATATGGGGGAATGCACCCAGATCAACACTTAAATGCTCTTTGAATAAAGAACGCACCATGCCCTCGGTGATCGCCATAATGTCTCGCTCTTCCAGGAACGAAGTCTCGATATCGATCTGGGTAAACTCGGGCTGGCGATCCGCACGCAAGTCCTCATCACGGAAACAGCGCGCGATTTGATAATAACGATCAAAGCCGGACACCATCAGCAGCTGCTTGAACAGCTGGGGTGATTGGGGAAGCGCAAAAAACTCGCCCGGATGCGTTCGGCTGGGTACCAAATAATCTCGAGCCCCTTCGGGCGTCGCGCGGGTCAGCACCGGCGTCTCGATATCCAGAAAACCCTCTGCCTCGAGGTAGCGGCGAATACTGGAGGTGATTTTGGCGCGTGCAATCAGCTTTGATTGCATCTCAGGCCGACGCAAATCCATGAACCGGAACTTGAGCCGCACATCCTCACCCGCCGAGCTGTGCTCATCGAGGGGGAACGGCGGTGTCGCGGCTTCACTCAGGATTTCGAGCTCTTTACCCAGTACCTCAATCGCGCCCGTCGCCATGCTCGGGTTGACCGTCTCAGGGGTGCGAGCGCGCACGCGACCTGTGATCTTCAGCACGTACTCACTGCGCACACGATCAGCGCGCGCAAAATGCTCTTCAGTATCTGGGTCAAAGACCACCTGCACGATGCCCTCGCGATCGCGCATATCGAGGAAAATCACTCCGCCATGATCACGGCGTCGGTCCACCCAGCCACAAACGGTAATCGTCTCGCCGATCAGTGACTCGCCAATGGAGCCGCAATAATGAGTGCGCATGGTGGATGATTCTCCTTCAGATGGGGCCGGACCCCTGCTTTTAAGCTGCTGTGCCGCTGCTGGTTTTGCTGTCAGCCGAACTGGCCTTGCTTTCCGTCTTGCCACTGCCAGACGAAGCGCCAGCATCGCCTGACTTGTCGCCTGCGAGGTTGCGTTTATTACCCGTCTTGAAGTCGGTTTCGTACCAACCGCCACCTTTCAGACGGAAAGCGGGCGCGCTGACCTGCTTGCGCAGCTCGGGTGCCTTACAGGCAGGACAATCGACCAGTGGTGCGTCGCTTACTTTCTGGATGGCCTCGTGCGATGCACCGCAGGCTTGGCAACGATACTCATAAATAGGCACAGGTTTCTCTCCACATGAGCCGGATCTCATGACCGGAAATGCGGTCTACGGCAGAAAAAACAAGGGGCGCGGAGATTAACCCAGAGCGAGGGGGGATAAAAGAGCGTGCCGGCAGCTCGTACAGGCGACCAGCCCAGGAAAAAACAACAAAAGCCGGGTGGCGAACGCGACTATCGCCACCCGGCTGACGCCAATCAGTTGTTGGCGAATTCCTTCATTTTCTTCAGCGGACGTACTTTGACGTCAGTACGCGCTGGCTTCGCAGCCACATCCATCACCTCACCGGGCTTGAACGGATTCGGCACGTTCTTGCGCGCTTTCTTGGCAGGGATCTTCTTGGTGTAGATCTTCATCAGGCCAGGAATAGTGATCTCACCAACAGAACGCTTTTTGATGCTGCCATGGATCAGGTTTTCCAGTTCACCCATTACATCGGAAACCTGCTTCTTGGTCAGACCGGTACTCTCGGCGATGGCGCCTACGATCTGAGTCTTGGTCATTTTCTCGCCGATCGCTTTGACCTTAGCGGGTGCCGCTTTAGCCGGTGCTTTCTTCGCCGCTACCTTTTTGGCCGCTGCCTTCTTCTTGGCTGGGGCCTTCTTCTTTGCTGCTGCCATGAGTTTCCTCACCTTGTTATTAAAACGGGTTGTTGGATAACCGACGAAAACACTACGAATGCAGTACTTTCCGTGCAGTTCCGCCGATTCAACACCAGCAAACCCTACAAAACAAGCAGTTATTCGTCGAAATCAACGAAAAAATCCTATTTTTTCAGGTTTAAACGAGGATTTTCCGGACTGCAGCGGTAAATCTGTACCCCGAGAGAAGTGCGCATTAAACTTGCCGACCCGCCTGTTTGAGAAGTCCCCATGCGTGCCAGCCAATTTCTGCTTTCTACCCTGAAAGAGACACCCGCCGATGCCGAGGTCATCAGCCACCAGTTAATGCTGCGTGCCGGCCTGATTCGCCGTGTTGCAGCCGGCATCTATACCTGGATGCCGATGGGTCTACGCGTGCTCCGCAAAGTCGAGCAGGTAGTCCGGGAAGAGATGGATCGCGCCGGCGCTCAAGAACTTTCGATGCCGGTTGTGCAGCCGGGCGAGCTTTGGGAGGAATCCGGCCGCTGGAGCAAGTACGGGCCCGAGCTCTGCCGCTTTACCGATCGACACGAGCGGGATTTCTGTCTGGGACCGACCCATGAAGAGATCATCACGCACCTCGCGCGCTCGGAGCTGAAAAGCTATAAACAGCTGCCGATGAACTTTTATCAGATCCAAACCAAATTCCGGGACGAAATCCGCCCCCGCTTCGGCGTCATGCGAGCCCGCGAATTTTTGATGAAGGACGCTTACTCCTTCCATGCCGACATGGCATCGCTGGAGCAGACGTATTGGCGCATGCACGAGGCCTACAGCGCAGTGTTCTCCCGGCTCGGCCTCGACTTCCGGCCGGTAGAGGCGGACACCGGATCGATCGGCGGCAGCCACTCCCATGAGTTTCAGGTCTTGGCCAACTCGGGCGAAGACGACATCGTCTTCTCCACCGACAGCGACTACGCAGCCAACATCGAACTGGCACCGGCGCTACCGCCGGCCGGCGAACGGCCGGCAGCACAGTCAGCGCTGGAAAAATTCGCGACCCCTGGGCTGACCACGATTGAAGACCTCGTCTCCGCCCACGATATCGCCATCGAGCAAACAGTGAAGACCCTGTTCGTACTCGATCAGGATGAGCAACTGGTGGCCCTGGTACTGCGCGGCGATCACCGGCTCAACGAAATCAAAGCAGAAAAGCTGGCCGGCATCGGTGCGCCGCTGCGCATGGCGGATCAAGCGACGGTTAAAACGCGCGTTGGCGCAAGCTTCGGCTCTCTCGGCCCGGTGGGACTGGACACCCGCATCGTGGTCGACCACGCAGCAGCACACCTTGCAGACTTTGTGTGCGGCGCCAACGAGGACGGCATGCACTTCAGCGGCGCTAATTGGGATCGCGATGTTGCCAATTACGAGTGCGCCGACTTGCGGGAAGTCGTTGCCGGGGACCCAAGCCCCTGCGGTAAGGGCACGCTGGAAATCCGTCGCGGTATCGAGGTGGGGCACATCTTCCAGCTAGGCACAGAATACAGCCAGGCAATGAATGCCAGCGTACTCAACGAACAGGGCAAATCCGTGCCCATGGTAATGGGCTGCTACGGCATCGGCGTCAGCCGGGTAGTAGCGGCCGCCATCGAGCAGAACCACGACGAGCGCGGCATTATCTGGCCTCGCCCGATGGCACCGTTTGAAGTCGCACTGGTGCCGCTCAACATGGCCAAGTCAGAAGCCGTCGCCACCACTACGGAGCAACTCTACAGTGCCTTCTCGGAGGCGGGGCTTGAGGTATTTCTCGATGATCGCAACGAGCGACCCGGCGTCAAATTCGCCGAGATGGAGCTGATCGGCATTCCTGTTCGCGTGGTGATTGGCGACCGATCGCTCGCCGAGGGCAAGGTGGAGATCGCCAGTCGCGCCGGAGGCGAAGCCGAGCTGATCGATATCGATGCAGCACTGGCGACGGTTCAGCAAAAACTGGCGTAACCCCTCAGGGGGCATTCGCTTAACACCCTGGCTTGGCGCCTGCGGCTGCCTGCTGCTCATCCTGACCGCCGTCGCACCGCCGGCCACAAGCCAACCTGAGAACAGCGCCGAGCGGACTGCGCTCGCCCGCCACCTCAAGAGGACTATCGAACAAGCCAGCAGCTTCGGCGATCAGTACGAGGCCGCCGTTTGGCTCACCGATATGCAAGCTCGGCTGGCGCCGCTACTCCCAGATGCGGCAACACGACTGCGGCTACTGCGGCAAATTCATGCCGCTGCGAGGGAAAGTGGCCTCCCCCCGGAGTTGGTGCTTGCGGTCATCGAGGTGGAAAGCGGCTTCGACCGTTTCGCAGTATCGCGCGCCGGCGCGCAGGGGTATATGCAGGTGATGCCCTTCTGGAAAAACGAGATCGGCCGCCCCGACGATAATTTGACGCTCGCCGAGACCAACCTC